>PMTT01000425.1 GCA_003167275.1 Bryobacterales bacterium
GGTAATTCTTCCTGCGCGCAGGGTCCAGGCGACCTTATTGGTGGTGTCCCAGCCGGGAGGAGCCGTGTGGCATAATCCCGTCTGGGATATCACGCGTGCCGCAACTGCTTTCTCGTTGGATCCGTCTGGTCAAGCCTCAGGATTTCGTCTGGCTGCTGCTGTTCGCGGCGCTCGGATACACCACCGAGCACCACGACGCCCTCGAAATCGTGCCGCTCGTGGTGCTGGCACTGGTACAAGTGCTGGAACCTAAGATCCCCGCCCTGGCCTCCAAGCGAGGCCCCATGTGGATCGGATGGATCGGTCTCAAGCTGGCGCTTGCGTGGCTCTTCATCGGGGCCACGGGCTATACCGACCGCTACTGGTGGGTTATGGTCCTTCCAGTATTGTCCGCGGCAACCACACTGGGGGTGCTCGGAACGTTGGTTTTCGCCATTCTGGCCTCCGCCGCGTACTATTCCTATCTGCTGTTCGCTGACACGGGGGACAACGACATCACCAGTTATCTGCTGAGGGGGATTCTTTTCGGCATGGCGGGTAACCTCGCCAACACGCTTGCGGAGGAACTGCAGGTTCAGTCCGCCAAGCACCGGCATACGGCCGAGCAACTCGCCGAGGCCAATGTTCAGATCCGCCAGGCTCAGGAGGCCGTACGCCGTTCCGACCGGCTGGCCGCTCTCGGTCAGTTATCCGCCGGCCTGGCCCACGAGCTTCGCAACCCGCTTGGCACCATCAAGGCTTCCTCGGAAATGCTGAACCGCAGCGTCGCCGGCGAGAATGAAGTCGCCCGTGAGATGGCCGGCTTCATCCATTCCGAAGTGGACCGCGCCAATTCCCTGATCACGCGTTTCCTCCAGTTCGCGCGGCCGCTCCAGTTGCAACTAGATACCGCCGACCTGACGCAGACCCTCGACCGCGCCATCGGCCTGGTGCAGCGCGAGGTCCCCAGTATCGCGATCTACAAGAACTACGCCCCCGAGATCCCGCCATTCCCCTTCGACGCCGAACTGCTGGAGCGGGTCTTTTACAACCTGGTGCTGAACGCCACGCAGGCCACCTCGCCCGGGGGCACGGTGACGGTAAAAACCCGCGCCGCCGGGGGCACGGCCGAAATCGCGGTCATCGACCGCGGCGCAGGGATCGATCCGCAGCACATGGATTCCATCTTCAATCCCTTTTTCACCACTAAGCCGGAGGGAGTCGGGCTGGGCCTGGCCATCGTTTCCAAGATCGTGGACGAACACGGCGGTAAGATAGCAGTGGAAAGCGAACCCGGAAAAGGCAGCATTTTCCACGTATTCCTGCCTATGGAACCGCCTAACCGCGACCAACAGGCAGTGGAGAAACACGCCGGAACCCCATCCGGGACGGGACCTGTCACCGCATGAAAAAGCGCATTCTGGTGGTCGAAGATGAAGACAAGCTCCGCCGTGTGATCCAGTTGCAGCTCACATCGGCGGGCTTCGATGTGGATCAGGCGGCCAACGCCGAGGACGGGCTCAAGATCGTGGACCGCGCGGATCTGGTGCTCACCGATCTCAAGCTGCCCAACATGGGCGGCCTGCAACTTCTGGGCTTGATCCGCCGGCAGAACTCCCAGGTGCCGGTGATCGTGATGACGGCCTTTGGCAGCATCGAAACCGCTGTGGAATCGATGAAGGCTGGAGCTACCGATTTCGTACTGAAGCCCTTCTCGCTCGATCACCTGATGCAGGTGATTGGGAAAGCGCTCGAAATGCGCGCCCTGCGGGACGAAAACCGCAAGCTGAAGGAGGAGCTTGGACGGCGCTACGAGTTCGATAACATCATCGGCCGCAGCGGAGCCATGCAGGAGATTTTCGCCACCATCGAGCGGGTGGGACCGACGCGAGCCACGGTCCTGCTGGCCGGCGAGAGTGGAGTGGGCAAGGATTTGATCGCCCGCGCCATCCATTTTCATTCGCCCCGCCGCGACCGGCCCATGGTGAAGATCAACTGCTCCGCCATTCCCGAGAACCTGATGGAGAGCGAGTTGTTCGGCTATGAGAAAGGCGCATTCACCGGCGCCAACCTGACCAAGCCAGGCAAGTTCGAGCAGGCCGACACCGGCACCGTTTTCCTGGACGAAATCGGCGACGTGCCGGCGGCGATTCAGGTGAAACTGCTGCGCATCCTCCAGGAGCGCGAGTTCGAGCGCCTGGGCAGCAACGTGACCCGGCACATCGACGTTCGGGTGATCGCCGCCACCAATCAGGACCTGCGCGCCGCGCTGGAGCAGGGAACCTTCCGCGAAGACCTGTACTACCGGCTGAACGTAGTCCCTCTGAACATTCCGCCCCTGCGCGAGCGTAAGCCGGACATCCCCTTTTTGGCCAATCATTTCATCCACAAACTGGCGGCCGATACCGGCGGCCGTGTGGAATCGATCACCGACCGGGCGATGGAGAAGCTGATTGCCTACCACTGGCCGGGCAACGTGCGGGAGCTGGAAAACGTGATCGAGCGCGGACTGGTGATGTGTACGGGCACGGAACTGGACGCGGCCGATATCAAGCTGGAGAGCGCTCCCAGCCCAGGAAGCGCGTCGCGCGCGCAAAACGACTCGCATTTCCTGCCCGACGGCCTGAGCCTTGACCAATATGAGCAGGAGATCATCAAGGAAGCTCTTCGGCGCGCCGACGGCAATAAGAGCCAGGCTGCGCGCCTGTTGGGGCTGACGCGGAATGCATTGCGGTATCGGCTGACGCAGATGGGAATGGAATCGTAGGGTATGCTTTAGCTTGCCCAGCCAAACTCACTAAGTAATCATCACTGGGCAAGCTAAAGCATACCCTACGACGCTGCCGCGGAACTCCCCAACGCTTCTTGTATCTTTTGCGTCAGGGCGACGGCTGTGAAGGGCTTCTGAATGAACGGTGTGCCGGGGTCCAGCACCCAACTCCGGCTCACCTGGTTGTCGGTGTATCCGGACATGTAGAGAACCTTGACCTGGGGACGTGTCTCGCGAATGGCTTTGGCCAGTTCGAAGCCGCTGACCTGCGGCATCACGATATCGGTGAGAAGCAGATGGATCGTCTCGCCCTCCGGCTGCCGGCAGATCTGGATCGCCTGATCCGGCGATTCCGCTTCGATCACCCGGTAACCGTGCCGGGTGAGCATGTTGTGAACCAGCTTGCGAATCGCGGCCTCATCTTCGCACAGCAGGATGGTCTCGCTGCCGCGCATCTCCGACGGGTGGTCTTCGGATGCCGCGAAATCCTCCGGGACCACCGCCATGGGGAAGTAGATCTTGAATGTCGTCCCCTTGCCCGGTTCGCTGTAGACCATGATCTCGCCACCATTTTGCTTGACGATTCCGTAGACGATCGAGAGACCCAGGCCGGTCCCTTTGCCAGCCTCCTTGGTCGTGAAAAAAGGCTCGAAAAGGCGGCTTCGCGTGGCGGCGTCCATCCCCATCCCGGTATCGCTGATGGCCAACAAGCAGTAGGGTCCGGGCTCTACCCCGAGGTGGCGGCCCACATATTCGGCGTCGAGCATCCGGTTGGCGGTCTCAATGGTGAGCTTTCCGCCTTGCGTCATGGCGTCGCGGGCGTTCACCACCAGGTTCATAATCACCTGGTCGATGTGGATGGGGTCGGCCTTCACGCGGCCCAAACCCGTACTCAGATGAGTGGCGATCTCGATATCCTCACCGATCACGCGGCGCAGTAGCTTGATGGAATGGGACACGATGTCGTTCAAATCGAGGATGCGGGGCTGGCTGATCTGTCGCCTGCTGAACGCCAGCAATTGAGCCGTCAGAGCCGCGGCCCGGTTGGCCGCATACTGGATCTCCTGCGCGTAATCGAGCAGGTTGGGTTCGTTCTGCGCCTCCGTCACCAGCATTTCCGAATAGCCCGTAATCACGGTGAGGAGGTTATTGAAGTCGTGCGCGACGCCGCCCGCGAGGCGCCCCACCGCCTCCAGTTTCTGCGACTGGCGGAACTGCTCTTCGAGGATTTTGCGTTCCGTCACGTCGCTGTCGATCGCGATGGTGCCGCTAATCTGTCCGCCGGCATCCCGCAGCGGGGCCGTCCAAATGACGACGTCGATGCGTGCGCCATCCTTTCTCACGCGAGTCCGCTCCACCGCGGTCAGGGTTTCCCCGTTTCGAAACTTGGCCAGCCATTCCCGGTACTCCTGCTGTTGGCCGGCGGATACCACCGGCAGGGGCTTGCCGATGACCTCGGCTTCGGTCCAGCCAAATATCCGCTCGGCCGCGGGATTCCAGAATGTGACGTTGCCATCCAGATCCACTGCCCAGATGGCCAGCGGCGAAGACTGAACCACCGCCTGGCGCACCTGGTTGGCTTGCCGCAGCTCTTCGTTGGCCTCGGTGAGTTCGGCGGTCCGCTGCTCCACACGCATTTCCAGTTGAGTGTGGGCCAGCCTCAACTCCTCGCTTTGCTGTGCCAGAAGTTCGGAGGTCTGTTTCAGGGTGCTTTCCAGCCGGCCGATTGCGTCCTTGCCGGTAGCCTCTTCAAGAATAGGCTGGCCTTGGGCCACAAGGCGGGCGTGTTCCTCCAGGTGCTGGATTCGGCGCCCGATCCCGGTGGTAAAGAGCAGCGCGCCGGCGATACCGCCCAATAACCCGAGCAGGCCACCGGCAAAGATGGCAATTTGAAGCCGTCCTTGCGCCTGGCGCTCAGCCTCAAGGTGCTGCTCCAGAAGTTGCTGTTCGTCCCCTTGCATCGCTGTCAACTCGCCGCGAAGAGCGTCCATACTCGCTTTGGCGCTCTCCAGTTCACTTACACCGGCTTCCGAGCGATTGGCCGCCACATCCCGGCGCATCTGATCCAGCGCCTGCGTGGTGGCCGCGATCAGCGTCTCCACGCGGGTCAGCCGTGCGAGTTGCGACGGGCTGTCCCGGATAAGCCGGCGAAGGGTGGCAATGGGCTCCGGCAGTTCTTTTTGCGCTTCCAGATAAGGCTCGAGGAAGGCATCCCGCCGGGTCAAAAGGTAGCCGCGCGTACCAGTCTCGGCGTTCACCAGGAGCGTGAGCACCCGGCGAGTCTCGGCCCGGACCTCAAATGAGTTCTCAACCGAAGATGCCGCCAGCCGTGTCTGCCGTTGGAACTGGTAGAAGACGGCCATGGCCGCCAGCAAAGCGCACACCGGAATCGCGACTACCAGGACACCTTTGGCGCCCAAGGAAAGATTCGCGAATGGAGCGGCAACGCGCCCGGTGCGGCTTTGAGACATCACTCTGCGCCATGGCCATTGTACAACTTCGTCATGGTTTGAAGTGGAAAGGGGAGTGCCACTAAACTACGTAAGCCCGCTGGGGAAATAGGCGTATTCCGGCGCACCGATCCCTCACGGTCACAGCTCGGATAAGCACGTTTGCCGAGCCGCGACCGTGAGGGAGCGATCTACCAGGAGGTACAGAAATACGCGACTGCATTAGCGAAACCGTATACTTAGCTAAGCTACGCCATTTTGGGATTCGGACCGTACTCGTTTGCACCAGGTTGGCTATCCATACAGGCGAAGACCAGATTTGCGATAGGGACAATAATCCACCATCCACTTCGGCCCGTGTCATGCATTCTTCGAACTCCAACGGCGATCGCGGGGCACAATATGGCCAAAGTGTAAAGGTAACTTAGCGTGCCGAGCTGGGTTATTCCCGTGATGCTGCCGAGAAAGCCCAGCACAAAACCGATGACGAAACTGATGATTATGTTGAAGAGGGCGAACATCCAGTATTCCTTGCGTCGCGCTCTCCCCTCAAATACCGCATACTTTTTCAACACGTCAACGTACCAATTCATCTCCGCTCTCCTTTTATTGGAACACTCAACCCACTAGTTGACGGCTGAATGCGCCAGATCTTGGCACAAGAACCGCAACTTGTTCATCAGAGAAGTATAGTACCGATCCGTACAGCGTCCTAAACAATTTCAGATCTATTTTGGATCGATCTCGGAGAGTCCATTCGAGGTGAGTGAGCCGATCCGCACGTCTATCAGGGAATTCGGCTCTCGCGGGGTGGTGAGCTGCACTTTCAGGTAGTTTTCGGTGAGGGCTATGCGGGAGCCGGGGCAGTCAGGCGAAGCCGCGTGCCCCGCCATGCCGTCCTGGAGTGTCACGGCGGAGAGAGTCCGCCCGACCATGAGTTGACGGAACTCGACGTTCTTAGTTTCGGCGAGATCGCGGAGCACGTGGTTCCGGCGCTTGCGCTCGGGCATCGGCACCGCGCCCCTTTCCTCGGCTGCCGGCGTGCCAGGCCGCTCGGAATAGGTGAACACGTGCAGATAAGTAAATGGGAGGCTTTCGATGAATCGACGGCTCTCTTCGAAGTCGGCCTCGGTTTCGCCCGGGAACCCCACCATCACGTCGGCCCCGATGGCTGCGTCGGGCATCAGCGCACGAGCCTTCAGAACCCGGTCGGCATAGTGCCGGGGACGGTACTTGCGGTGCATGCGCCGCAGGGTCCGGTCCGAGCCGCTCTGCAGGGGTGCATGCACGTGCCGGGCGATCCGTGGAGACCCCGCCATCAGACCCAGCAGATCGTCGGAAAAATCCATGGGCTCCACGGAGCTCAAGCGCAGGCGCTCCACAGCGGTTTCCGCCAGCAACACCCGGATCAGGTCCGCCAGCCGCATGTGGCTGCCTGGCTCCCGGCCCCACCGCCCCAGATTGATGCCGCTGAGGACGATCTCACGATAGCGCCGCGCCAGGCCGCGAACCTGGTCCAGCACCTGTTCCACCGGTGCGCTGCGGCTGCGGCCTCGCACGAAGGGGATGATGCAAAACGAACAGCGGTTATTGCACCCGTCCTGAATCTTGAGGTTGGGCCGGGTGCGGTCGCCGGCTGCGTCTTCCACCGGCGCCGAAAGAAAGTCATGCTGCGCAAAGATGTCTCCCACGTGGATATTGCCGTGGTAGGGGGTGCCGTCGGAGCCAAGGATAGGGAGCGGGTTCCGGCGGATCCCGATCGTCACGAGGTCGGCAATCTGAGTCTTATGGGAATTCCCGACAACCCATTCGACCCCAGGCATGGACGCCAGTTCTTCCGGGGCGCGCTGGGCGTAACAGCCGGTGACGAGAATTTGCGCCGCGGGATTCTCTCTATGGACGCGCCGGATGGTCTGCCGGACATCATCGTCCGCCGAAGACGTGACCGTGCAGGTATTCAGGACCACCAGGTTTGCGGCCGAGCGTTCCCCTGCCGCCGCAAGCCCTTTGGCCGCCAACAGGGATTCCAGCGCCGCGCCATCCGCCTGCGTAGCCCGGCACCCGAAGTTTTGCACGAAGTAGGTTCCCACGTTGCTTTCATTATATGGGTTGTGCGGAGACTGCCGACGTTAACCAAGAAAACCCGGTGGAACGGCAAGCTAAAGCATAGCTAAAGCATAGCTAAAGCATGCCCCACCTGCTGGTAACCTTGGAAGTGATGAACTCATACTCCGAAATCGCGAAATCGCTGACCCAATCTTTGCATCTGACCCAGCCCCCGGTGGCCGTATGCCTGACCGATCATGTTCCGGAAGGCGTGGATTTGTGGTCCGGCCATGTCCCAGCCGGCTGCCGTTTCTGGCAAGAGGCCGGAACGCGGGTATTCGCAACGTCGGCCGTGGACCACAACCTCTGCTCCATCGGCATTTACACCCACAACCTCGACATGAGCCCCGGCGCATACACCGATCTCGGGGATGCGTTGAAAGTCTTTGCAGACCTGACCTACGTGCGTGAGCAGGACGTGGCGGCCATTCCCGTACTGGCGTCCAAGCCCAAGCATGTAATCTACGGTCCGTTGGCCGAGATTCCGATGGAGCCTGACGTGGTGCTGCTGTTCGTCGAGGCCAGCCAGACGCTGATTCTCTCGGAAGCATCCCAGCAGATCGAAGGCGGTTTGCCACCCGCGATGGGGCGGCCCGCTTGTGCGATCATCCCGCAAGCCCGCAACACCGGGCGCTCGGCGTTGAGCCTCGGTTGCTGTGGCGCGCGGGCCTATCTGGACGTGCTCACGGACGAGGTGGCGGTGTATGCCGTCCCCGGCACCGCGGTGGGCGCTTTTGCCGAGCGGATCGCGGCTCTGGCTGGGGCCAATGCGATCCTGACGAAGTTCCACCAGATCCGGCGGAAGGAAGTCGAGGCGGGGATGACTCCGACGGTAAAGGAATCACTGACGGCACTACAGGCGGCGGGGTAAGGTGATCAAATCCCCCAGCTAAAGGTGGGCGACCGACTCTCCCGGCGCCGCCCCCCTGCTCCGGCTGCTCCTTCTTCCGAGCATATGACGTCACGAAGCTAGAATTCGGCGGGGCGGCCCGGCACCTGAGAAAGCTCACCCAGGAGGACGGAACACCGCTAACGAAATGCACCTCGCCACCGGTCGGAGAATGATCAATTTCTCGATCGCACCGCGCATGAGCGGCCGGGAGGATCCGTTTGTCCGCGGAGCAAGCACCGCTCTGCACGCGGCCCTGGCGCGCATAGAGCCGATCGCGCTTGATCCGGAAGATGCCAGACACGCTCACGCGTACGTCGCGAACCCGAGCGCCATCGAGTTGGCCGGCCGAATCCTCGATCCGCAGATGCCCCCCGACTACGAGGCACTGCAGAGCCTTGCCACACACATATCCCCGGCGGATCTTTGGACTGCCCACCAACTCATGGATACCGCCCACCTGGAGTACGGCCAGGAGCCGGGCACCGCCGCGCTACGCGACGCACTGGCGCAAGCCGCTAGATCTGGCAAGTCCCTGGTGCTGGTAAACGGTAACTCCAGATTCTCGGGCGCATCGCGCCAGAAATCGTTTCGCGAGGAGATCCACCACGCGATGCAAGCGGACCTCCGAGGCGGTGAGAACCTTATACATCACATGGGGCGTTCGCGGGCCCTCTTTCTCCGGGATGTCAACGAACGCACCGCGGCCAGGGCACTCGATGGGCGCGGCTACCGAAACATCTCCGGAGGCCAAATGGCCGCTGAAATCGGAGTACGGCTCATGGACCCAGGCCGCTTCGGTGAATTGGGCCTACAATATAAGCAAGCGCGTTCGCTGGCTGCACACTACCTGCGGGCGTTGAGGATAGAATATGGACACGCCCCTCCAAGAGACATTGCCCTCGAAATCTTTCGATCCCTGCGCAAGGCCATCCGATGAAAACCTGGTCCAGTGCCGGGACGCCCAGGAAAACAGGGGATACAACGGCCTGGAGCCGGAGCCGGATCTTCCCTATCCCACGGCATCAGCGGAGACCGGCCACCAGCGCGTCCACCTGCACAGAGTGATCTTGAACGAAGCAGGCGAGAGCGTGGGCCCGGACTATCCGCGCCTTCACCCATACGATATTCCCCGCTGAAGAAGCCGCCTATGCGAGCCTCGGTTCCGGAGAAACGCCGGAGACCTGAATGTCGCGACGGGCAATGAGTTGCCTGCTACTTGTGGCACCGTCCCCCCCCGGAAGCCCACCTGTTTAGACCGCCACGCCCGCACTCCACAGCAGATAGCCGACAGCCTGCTTGAAGTAGTTCCAGCGATCGCGCACGAAACCTTGGCTGAGTTCCTTGCGCGGTGAGCCGTAGACGTTCAGGCCCCGGAATTGCAGCATCTTCTTCACACGGTAGATGTGATAGCCGTCGCTCACTACAATGGCGGAATGGAGACCCATGCGCCGCATGATTTCGCCCGCCATCGCGGTGGATTCCAGGGTGCTCTCTCCCTCGTCTTCCACAATAATCGCTTCCGAGGGCACCCCCTTGGTCATCAGGTAAGAGCGGCCGACGCCCGCTTCGGTGAATACCGGGTCGCCCCCCGCGCCGCCAGTGGTCATGATGAGCGGCGCCAGGCGGCGGTTGTAGAGTTCCAGTGCGTGGTCCAGGCGGGCGCGGAGCACCGGCGAGGGTCGCCCACGATACTCGGCCGCGCCGAGCACCAGGATGACGTCCGCCGGTTGCGCCTCATCGCGCGTGGATTGTTGCTCGATCCGCCCCGATACCCAGGCGACCGAGCCCAGCAATGCGATTACTGCCAACAGGATTGCGATCCGTGCGGCCTGTTTCATCTGCGCTATTCTGAACGTTCAGAAACCCTATTGTAATCAGATGACGAAGCCCGAGACGATCACTAGTGCCGCCAATCCTCTGCTCAAAGACGTCCGCCGGGCGATTGTGCGGGGCGGGCTGACGGAACAGGGCTGGTGGGTGGCGGAGACTTTCCATCTGCTGGAAGAGGCCCTGCGCAGCGATTGCCAGGTGGTTACCGTGCTGGCCGCCGAATCGGTGCGGTCCGCAGCCGAAGGGCATGTACGGCGTCTGGCGGGCGTGAAAGTGGTGATCCTACCCGATCTCCTTTTGCAGCGTCTTTCGGGCACGGAAAGCAGCCAGGGCGTGATGGCGCTGGTGAGACCGCCGGCGTGGAGTCTCGACCAGTTGTTCCGTGGGCATCCGCTGGTGGTGGTGCTGGACGGTTTGCAGGATCCCGGCAACGCCGGGACCATTATCCGGGCCGCGGAGGCCTTCGGAGCCACCGGCGCCCTGTTCCTGAAAGGGACCGTGAGCCCCTACAATCCCAAGACCCTGCGCGCTTCCGCTGGCTCCCTTTTCCGCATTCCCTTTCTAGTGGGTGTGGACCCGGCGCTGGCATCGGCGGCTCTCCAACAGAGGCGCGTGGAACTCTACGCAGGGGTGCCTGCGCGCGCCGGCCGGCCGGTGCGTTCGCTCACCGATGTGGACTTCACGCGCGCCTGCGGCCTGGTGATCGGCAACGAAGCGCACGGTGTTTCGGGAGAGCTGCGGTCGGCGGCGGTGGACATTTCGATCCCCACCGTGGGCGTCGAATCCCTGAACGCCGCGGTGGCCGCCGGCATCCTGCTGTATGAGGCCCGCCGCCAGAGGGCGCTCCGGCCATGAGCCTGTTCGACAGCACTCCTCCCGAGCCGGAACACGCGGGCGGTAAGCGGCCGCTGGCGGAACGGATGCGTCCGGAGCGGCTCGAGGATTATATCGGGCAGGAGCACGTTCTGGGCCCCGGCAAGCCGCTACGCCGCCAGATCGAGCGCGACGAGCTGTCCTCCATCATCTTGTGGGGACCGCCCGGAGTCGGCAAGACCACGCTCGCGAAGCTGATCGCGCGCGTCACCAAATGCGAATTCATCCCGTTCAGCGCGGTCCTGAGCGGCATCAAGGAAATCAAGGCCGTGATGGCGGATGCCGAGAAGCTGCGCCGCATGGGGCACCGCACCATCCTGTTCATCGACGAAATCCACCGTTTCAACAAGGCGCAGCAGGACGCATTCCTTCCGTATGTGGAGCGCGGCGACATCATCCTGATCGGCGCCACCACGGAGAACCCGTCGTTCGAGGTGATTTCGGCGCTGCTCTCCCGGTCGCGGGTGTACGCCTTGCGCGGCCTCACGGTGCCCGAGATCGTGACCCTGCTGGGCCGGGCCCTGCCGGTGATCCCGCTCAAAGCATCCACCGAACTGCTGGAGCAGATCGCGATCTACTCCAATGGCGACGCGCGCCAGGCATACAACACCCTGGACGCCGCCGCGGCAGCCTCGGCGGGTGAGTTGACCGAAGCGGCGGTGCAGGACGCCATGCAGCGCAAGGTGCTGCTCTACGACAAGGGCGGGGAGGAGCACTTCAACCTGATCTCGGCCCTGCACAAATCGGTGCGGTCGAGCGATGTGGATGCCGCGCTCTACTGGCTCACCCGCATGTTGGAGGCCGGCGAGGACCGGCTGTACATTGCGCGGCGCCTGATCCGCATGGCGAGCGAGGACATCGGCCTGGCCGACCCGCGCGCCCTGGAGCAGGCCGTAGCCGCCATGCAGGCGGTGCATTTCCTGGGGATTCCGGAAGGCGACCTGGCGCTCGGGCAGGCGGCGATCTATCTGTCGATAGCGCCGAAGTCCGATGCCGCCTACCGCGCCATGGGAGCGATCCATCAGGATGTGGAGCAGACCATCGCCGAGCCCGTGCCCATGCAATTGCGGAACGCCCCCACGCGCGCGATGAAAGAGTGGGGCTATTCGGAAGGCTACCAGCACGCCCACAAACTCGAAGATGCGATGCCCGACATGGAGTGCCTGCCGCCCTCGCTGGCGGGGCATCGCTACTATTTCCCGACCGACCGCGGCATGGAGAAACGCATCGGCGAGCGCCTGGAGGAGATCCGCCGCCTGAAGGAGAAGAAGCGGGAAGGGTGATGGAGCGATCAGCTTTCGGCGATCGGCGATCAGCCAAACCGGCTACCGCGGGTAGTTGGCTGATTGCTGAAAGCTGAGGGCTGAAAGCTTTCATTCGATTACAGGCATCTAAGGTCCGAACAATTCGCGGGAAATCTCGTCGCGCAGCCTTTGGACTTCGGAGGAGTCGGCCGATGCCTGGTATCGTTCGACCTTCTGATCGAATTGCTTTTCCTGCAGGCTGGAAAGCGTCTCGATGAGCCGGCCTGCGGCGGACGATCCGCTGAGTACCTCAGCGAATTGCCCGGCCGATTTCAGTTGCGCTACGGCCTCCGTCAGGGCTTGATTATCCAGCGATTTCACCGCTTCCGAAATGTTCGATATGGGAATCTCGACCGAGCCGTCGGAGGTCTTGTTCCAGACTCCCACACTTCGCACCCGTGAGCCAAAGCGCCTGACCAGACGTTCGACCTCCGCTGCCCGACGGCATCGGCGACTCGTTGCGCCTCCTTGGAGACTGCCACGCCAAAAGGCGGCGCAGGCAGAGGAACAGTCAAAACGGGTGACGCAAGCCGGCCGGCACACTCTGTTTGAGCTTGAGCGGCCACCGCAAGACAGGGAAAGAGCAGGAGCGCCTTCAGTCGCATGGGTCCTCCAATCCTCATATGATAAGCCGTTTGTTCGAAAAGGCGGGTCTTGCGATTGCAATTGTCTGGCTGGCCGGTCAGGCTCCGGGGAAGAAAATACGCAGCGCCCCATACGCGGCCAGTGCCTTGATCCCCGCCGACCACAAACGGCCGCGCTGCGAACTGTCCCAAAACAGCGAAAACAGCATCGCAAACCCCAACGGGCTCAATGCGTTAAAGCCGAGCGCCTGTCGGACGTGTCCCTTCGCCAGGGCGAAGACTGCGCGCGTCATGCCGCACAAGGGGCATGGCCGTCCTGTGAGCCAATGGAATCCACAGAGGCGGAATCGGGGCTCGGCCGGGGGAGTGTAAAACCAGAGAAGCAGCAGCAGGGCGATGGCTGCCGCGATGCGGAGAGCGGGAGCCCGAACCGTCCTCAGCCGCGAAATTGCAGGCCCGGGCCGGTACCAGCGGACCGGGGCGGGCACCGCACTCGTCACGGCAGTGTCCGGCATCAAAGTGCGTCAACGGTCCGCTGGTCGAACCCGACGATTTCTTTGTATGCCACGGTGATGGCGGCCAAGCCCAAGGGCATCGTCACGAAAACCCCGACGATACAGCACAGGGCTCCCAGGACATTGACCAACCCGATCAACAGCAGGAACATGGTGAAGCCGAAATAGTCGTTCTTCACCACGTTGTGGCTGGCCTGCATCGCCGGCCAGAAGTCCATTCGTTTGTCCACAATGAACAGATAGGTGAATTTGAACATGGCCCCCACCACCAGGGCGCCGACGACGCACAGCGCCAGTCCGGCAGTGGAGAATAAGCCGATCAACAGAGATGCCACCAAGGCCGGAACGAAGTAATTGAACCCTTTGAACAGATCGCCGAATTCCGTCGGGCGGCCCTGCATCTTCTTGATGCAAACGATGTGGAAACCCACCATCATCGGCCCCTGGGTGACGAACGTGGCACCGAGGATCCCCATCACCAGCGCCATCAGCGCGAAGTTAAACATATCGGCCTTCACGATCCGCCAGCCCTCACCAACCCAGCGGCCGGGCGCCGCCTTGATGCCCACTGGGGGCGTCCATAGGACCGGAGCCGGAGTGCTCAATGGGGAACCCGGCGCCAAGGACTGGCCGCAACTGGGACAGAACTGCAAATCGGGGTTGACCGGGGTACCACAACTGTGACAGAACATTCGCTCTCCTAAACCGAAGCGGCAATTATAGCGCTTTCAGCGTTCAGGAGTCAGGCTGAGCGTGGCGGTTTCTTAGCGATTGGCGACCCGCGGCCGAACTAGCGGATAGCCGATGATGGCCGAGACTGGCCGCTTTCCTCAGCTTGCGGCTGGAAGGGTCAAGCCGGCCTTCGCCACAGCGCGCTGCAGCATGGCTACGGCATGGAGGTCGGACACGTTTCGCGATATGGAGATCTCCGAAACCAGCATGTGCCGGGCGCGGTCCAGCATCTTCTTCTCGCGAAAGGAAAGGGCTTTGTCTACATGAATTTGCAGAAGTGCCTTGAACACCTCGGCGGCTTTCAGGAGGTCGCCGCTTTGCATCTTCTCGGTGTTTTCTTTGAAGCGCACTTTCCAGTCCGGGTTGATGGCACACCACCCATTGGAGAGGAAGGACAGGATGCGCGAAATCTCGCGGTCTTTGGTCACCTGGCGCAGGCCGATGTTGGCCACATTGGAGAATGGCACGAGCACGGTCATGCTATTGCACCCAAAGCGAAGGAGATAGAACTTTTCGAAGGCGGAACCGAAGGAGCGAGTGCTGATATTCTCGATAGTCCCAACACCTTGGTTGGGATACACCACTTTGTCACCGATCTGAAAAGTCATACGGGGTCCCCCACAAACCACCGCTGTCAAGTGTTACCACAACATTTCACAACAACTCTTGAATGGTACGCTCGCCCACCGGTTCTGTCAAGAGGAGAATGGCGCAAAAAGCCCCACCAGATGGGGCTTTTTGCCTCACTTGCAATAAAAAGGGGGAAACCGAAGAAGTGTAGTCAAAATCGGCATTAGAGGCCCGCTTCGGGGGAATACACCCCCGTTTGGTGTTGCCACCATCGACGCTACGCCGTATTGGACCGGTCTCCACGGACAGGCCAGAACGCTGCCTGCGGACCGTTGTTCAGTCGCCTGCCGCGGTTGCGGTCGTTTCTCCAGCCGGAAGACCGCGCTCCGCCAACAATAGCCGCCTGAGAGTGCGAAGATCGTTCAGAATGCGGCGGCTGGTGGTGACATGGAGATTGAGCTTTGCGAGGTTAAAGGAGACCAGCAGGAGCGCTTCTTTTCGGCGGTCCGCGCGCTCGCGCTCCGCCGATGCGATTTCCGCTTCCACATCGCGCCGGGCTTCGTCGAGGGATTCGGCAAGCATAGCCACATACTCGTGCGACCCCTCGATACTGTCAAATGGCGTTTCGGCTTGATAACTCACAGACACGCCTTTCCGACCAGCCTGCTTCCGCGGGTGGCCCTGGTAAATTAACGGTTATTCATTCTCGCACAAATCGGAGCAAGCGTGGGATAAGAGGATGGGTTAAGGGGTACTGCATCGAACGGGGAAGCGGTTCCGCAAGGGACTACCCTAAATCCGGCACCAGGAACCGCGCCGGCTTGCCCGACGCCTGCGCTACCCCTTCGGCCGCCAGATAGCCGCTGCGNNTCCGTCTCGGGCGCCGGAGAAAACGTGGCGCGCTGTTCCTTGATCACGTGGGACTTCACCAGGCGGGCATCTCGCACACGCGGGAAGTACAGCCGCAGATCGCCGATCGCAATCTCCACGATCTCGTTCCGCGACAGGTTGGTCAGGTCGCGCGACGCGCTCACCACCAGTTGCAGGTAGCGGCCGCTATCCTTATTGAACATCCACTGCATGGTACGATCCAGCAGGGTGGCGTGCGGCAGCGTGGTCACCTCCCGATCGAACCAGAGGTGTACGCCGGTGATGGGCGAATGTTCGAACTTAGGGGCCTCCAGACCGACCGCCTCCAGGCGCTCGAACGGCAGGGCGCAAATGTAGTGATCGCCCGTCCGAACCTCGCCGCCTACCAGAAAGCCCGCCTCATCGATCCGATCGACGGGACTGCGGAAATGAATCCGCACATTGCCAAGCCGCTTCCACGCGCTCACGTTGTACAACTCGCCCAGCGGAACGGACGGTATGCCCATTTCGTGGGAATCGGCGCGCGAAAGGAAGCCCAGCCAGAACACCTGAAATCCGTGGATCGCGGCCATGTGTTCGAGATCCTCATTCACGGCGCTGACCAGGATCTGGCGCCAGAAGCGGTCGATGGCGTGGGGCGTCTGGCGTTTTTGGAGCAGCCAGTCGAGCATGCTGATGCGGTCGAGATCCTTGCGCCGCGTGCGCTCTCGCCGCAAGGCAAGAAGGGCGCGGGCGATCCCGGTCTTGTCGGCGCGGCTCAGGCAATGCATCCGGAGAAACGAGCCAGTGAAGTGAAAGGGCGCCGGCAGCCGGCCCCGCTTCAGAATGGAGAGGCGCCCTCCCGGCTCCAGGAAGTAGAACTCGCGGTAGAACTTGATGCGGTCGCGCACGCCCATCCGCTCATAGAAATCCAGCAGATTGACGCAACAGCGCAACAGAATATGCTGGCAGTTGTCGATGGTCTCGGCTTCCTCGCCGGGGGACGCGGGAACCGGAAATGACGAGGCCCGCCCGCCCAGGAACGGACGCGCTTCAAACAGGTCCACCTCGAAGCCGGCGCCGCCCAGCGCTGCCGCCGCGGATAGTCCGGCAAGTCCACCCCCTGCGATCAATACCTTAGGCATTTGAGCAGTAGTATCCCATGTACAATTCTCGTGGCCCGCTTTCCCTGTGTAGACGAACGATCGTGGCTTTGGTGCCTAACAAACGCCCGTGGGGCATGCTTTAGCTCGCCCAGACTTGATTGGTGGTTCGTCCCGGTGGTCCTTTTTGGGACGCAAGCTAAGGCTGGCCAAAGCGCCAGAGCATGCGCTACCTTCCGCCGGATACCGCGGTCGACGTGCCGACCGAGTCCGTCAGCGTTACCGATACGGTGCCGATGGCACTGGGGTCGCCGGAATACGCGAACGGTATCGTCAGTGAGAACGCGCCGCCATTCGTCACACCGGCGGTGCTGGTGAACCAGGTGGTGGCGGCGGTGGTCAGCGAAACCGTTTCCGAGGTCCCGTTCAACTGCGTCCCGGAGGCCGCCGTGAATGTCAGCGTGGCGCTGGTAAGGTCGCGTGTCGTGGCGCTCCCATCCAGGAACACCGAGAAGCCGGTGGACGTGATGTTGATGATTTTCACCGATCCGGGCACGATCACCGGCGCCAAACGGGGCACCGTAATGGTCGTGGTGACCGGGTTCGCCGGAAGCACCGATTGGCCCCCGCTGATGGTCAGGGTCGTCAGCGTCACGGTGATGGTGCCGGCGACGGTGCCCAATTGAATCGCGGGCAATGTGACAGGCGTAGTCGAATTGGCGGGCAGGCTGATATTCCCACTCGTCGTGCCGCCTCCAATGAAGTTCACTCCCGCGTTTACGAAGTTCGCAGGCAAGTTCGCCGCGTTGGGAGTGAAGGACAGCGTGAAGGTGGCGGTCAACGCTGCCGGGTAGGCCGGCAACACGCTCACCTGGGGAGCGGGCTGATCGGTGATCGACGATACCGGCGGAGCGGAAATCGAGAATGCGGGCAGCGGCAGCACCGTCAGGCTCAGAACCGTGGCGGCCGCCGAACTCGGGCTGGCGCCGTCCTGCACCCGCACCGTCAGGGAGGTGGTACCGGCGGCGGTCGGCGTCCCCGAAAGAACACCCCCGGAGCTCAGGGTCAGACCGGGCACCGAGCCCGATGCCAGTGTCCACGTCAGCGGCGGGGTGCCACCGGTAACGGTGAAAGTCTGCGTGTAGGGAACACCGATAATAGCCGTCGACAACGCGGCCGGCGAGATACTCCCCACCGGAGAGCCGTTCACGACTTCCGTCACACCGGCCGATGCGCTGCTATTCGTGGTGCCATCTCCGGCGTATGAGGCGGTCAGCGTGTGACCGCCCGCTGAGAGAGCTGACGTCGTGAACGTGGCAACCCCGTTGTTCAGCGTAGCGCTGCCCAAGGTGGCGCCCCCATCGAAGAAAGTTACCGTTCCGGTGGCGGCGGCAGGCGTCGTGGCGGCGGAGGCGAGCGCCGGGGCGTTAGCGAGCCTCGATATGTTGACGAGCGCGACAGCGTTGGCGAGCCCCGCAGCGTTGGCAAACCTGGCGGCGGCGCCGGCAAGCGCGCTCGTCGAAGACGTCACGGTGGCGGTGAGGGTCACCGGCTGACCAGCCTGGACCGGGCTGGGGGAGACTGACAAAGACGTGGTGGAGTTATTCTTCCCAGTCACGGTCACGGTGACTGTATTGGACGTGCTGGAGGCGAACTGGGTGTCGCCGCTATAGACGGCGGAAAGTGAGTGGGTGCCCGCCAACAGGCCCGAAGTGTTCAGGGTCGCGGACCCGCCGCTGAGCGTCTGGCTACCCAACGTGGTGGAGCCGTCCAGGAACGTCACACTCCCGGTGGCTCCGGCGGGCGCGACCGTCGCGCTGAGACTGACGCCCTGGCCCACGTTGGTCGTCAACGGCGATGCGGAGAGAGTGGTGGTAGTAGCGGTCAGCCCCCTCGCAGACACGGGGACGGCGGACGAACCGCTGGCGAGGAAGTTGGCGTCCCCGCTATAGGCCGCGGTGAACGAGTGGCTGCCGGCCGTCAGGGCCGGTGACGTCGCGCTGGCGCTGCCGCCGGCCGCCAGTGGCACCGGGCCGGCGACGGCCGTTCCACCGTCGAAGAAGGTCACGGTCCCGGTCAGGGTCCCGGTGGTAGCCGGGGAGGGCGTGACTTTGGCGGTCAACTGAACTGACTGCCCCGGACTCACCGTGGCGGCGGAGGCGGAAAGGGTGGTGGTGGTGGGCGCCTTGTTGACTTGCAGGCTGACGGGCAAAGAGGTGCTGGGGTTGAATGTGCTGTCGCCCGAATAGGTGGCCACCAGCGAGTGAGCGCCCACGGCCAGCGTGGCGGTCGAGAAGCTTGCGCCGCCGGCGGTCATCGTGACCGTGCTCAATGTAGTGGCGCCGTCGCTGAAGGTGATGGTTCCGGTAGGAGTTCCGCCGCCATTGGAGGCCGTAACCGTGGCGCTCAGAAACACGGTCTGGCCAAAAGTAGAGGGATTGGGAATTACCGAGAGGGAAATCTGGGTGATTGGACTGTTCACCACCAGGGTAACCGAACCCGACGTGCTGGAACTGAAGTTGGCGCTGCCGCCATACACGGCAACGATGGTGTGTAAGCCTGCAGCCAGGCCGCTGGTGGTGAAGACCGCGGTCCCGTTCGCGAGCGGAACGCTGGCTATCGTGCCGCCGTTGTCGGTAAAGGTAACCGTCCCGGTAACCGGCCCGGTGCCGGCTAGCGGTGTCACCGTGGCACTCATCGTCACGGACTGGCCCAGGTTGGCGGGATTGGGACTGACGGAGAGAAATGTCGCCGTCGGCTGATTCAACGGCGGAGGCACGACCTGGAGTACGGGCGAGGAGGTGCTCGGGTTGAAATTCGCGTCTCCCAAGTAGGTGGCGGAGAGGGTGTGATTGCCGGGCGACAAGGTGGACGTAATAGTGAAACTGGCGAAGCCGTTGGTCAGTGTGACGGTCGCGAGGAGGCTGCTGCCATCGAAAAACTGCACCTGGCCGGTGGCGCCCGCGGGCGACACGGTGGCTGTCAGGATGAGTGGCTGGCCGCTCGTGGAAAGGCTGGTGGTGGTGTTCGCCTTGTTCACGACCAGAGTGACGGAATTCGAAGTGCTTGGGGGATACACGGTATCCCCGAGGTATTTAGCGGTCAGGGTGTGGTTTCCGACGGCAAAAGTGGAAACCGGCAGGGCCGCGGCGCCGGCCGAAAGGCTGGCCTGGCCCAGCAGGGTGCCGCCATCGAAGAACTGCACGCTCCCCGTGGCGCCGGGAATTACGGTGGCGGACAGAGTCACGGTCTGGCCGGCACTGGCGGGATTGGGACTGACCGAAAGTGCGATGGAACTGATGGGAGCCGTGACCGTTTCATTGACCGTGTTGGAGGTGCTGGTGTTGTAAGTGGTATTACCCAGATACACCGCCGTTAGCGGATGGATACCGGTCGTAAGACTAGGAAGCGTCAAGGTGGCGACCCCGCCCACAAGCGTCGAAGTTCCGATGGTGGCGCTGCCGTCCTTGAACTGCACCTGGCCGGTGGCGCCCGAGGGGGCCACGGTGGCTGTCAGGGTCAATGGCTGGGTGGTGGTGATGGGATTCGCGGAAGTGGTCAGGACGGTGGTGGTGGGTATGTTGACGATCTCGTTGACCGTGTTGGAGGTGCTGGTGGCGTAGTTGGCGTCGCCCAGATAGACGGCCGTCAGAGGGTGACTCCCGGCCGTCAGGTTGGAAATCGTCAAGGTAGCCACCCCGCCGTTAAGCGTCGAGGTTCCAATAATCACGCCGCCGTCTTTGAACTGCACCTGACCGGTAGCGGCTGGTGGCGCGACGACGGCTGTCAAGGTCAATGACTGGATCGTAGTGATGGGATTCGCGGACGTGGTAAGTGTGGTAGTGGTGTTGATTTTGCTAGTCACTACCTGAGTGACGGTGTTCGAGGTGTTGGGGGTGTAGTTCAAGTCTCCGCTGTACCGGGCGCTCAATGGATGACTGCCCACTGCGAGCGTGGAGGTGGAGAAAGTCGCGGTACCGGAGACAATGTTGGCCTGGCCGATTTGTGTGGTGTTATCGAAGAAGGTGACGGTCCCGGAAGGCGGCACGGTGGGCGGTGGTGCTGCCTGGCAGGTGACCGGCGCCACCGCCGCCGTCATGGTGACGGTCTGGCCGAGGTTCGACGGATTGGGTGCACTGCTCAGGGTCACTGTCACAGACGCGGTCACGACTTGGACCAGGTTATTCTGAGAAGGGAAGTAGCCGGAGTTCGGATCGGGCGTGTACTTGGCCTGAATATTGTGGTTCCCTAGCACGAAGCTGGACGTGGTGTAACTCGCCGTTCCGTTGACGACGGGTAGGGTCGCCAGCGTCACAGTGCCGTCGTAAAAGGCTATGGTCCCTGGGCCGTTCGCGGAAAGCGTTGCTGTGAAAGTCACGGACTGGCACAGGGCAGACGGGTTTAGCGAACTCGTCAGCGTAAGCGTGGTGGGTCCGGGCGGCGGGGGTGGCGGGGGCGGCGGTGGCGGTGGGGGACCGGGTGCATTGACTACTTGGAGTGTTGGACTGGAACAGAGAGCAGGGCCGTCGGCCGGGATGCATCCAGTGAGTGGGTGCGTGCCCACACTCAGGGTCGATGTCTGAATACTCACCGAAGTTGCACCCTCTGGCACCAACGCAGAGCCAATTACGGTTTGCCCGTCATAAAAAGTAACGCTGATACCGTCCGACAAGGCTCGGCCTGAGACTATGATGGTGACAATATCCCCAAAGTTGGACGGGTTTGGGCTGGATGATATATTAATCTGTCCGAAGGCCGATCCCGCCAAAAGACAGAGCAGCGCGAGCGCAAGGATGATGCGGAATCTCATCGGACGCCTCCTCTGACGGGAATCTCTCTGGTGGCCGAGTCAGCAGCGGGGATGAAGACTACCCGTCCCGCTATGCCATCCCGGTAGAAGACCCATCCGGGCTGATCCGCCCTGGCAGAAATCAGGAACGTGTCGCGATTACGCAGGGGGATCAACCCCACCGGCGCTACCGACGCTGCGAAAGATTGCATCGCGCCGGAAGACAGGTCGATCGACGACACGGTTTCCGCCCCGGGCCGCGCCACAAACAGCGAGAGGCCGTCCGAACTGGGGAAGATCGTACCGATCCCGTCCAGCCCCGAGGCCAGCACCCGCAACTGTGGATTGGAAGCGGCGTTTCGCACAAGCTGCACCGAGCCCGTGCTTGGGTCCGATAACGCGGCATCCACTCCGTTGCGCAGCACGGTCAGGGAGAGAATCCCTCCCGTCGAGAGCACTACTTGCGAGGAGCCATCGCGGGCCACTCGGTAGAGCGACGTGGCGGAGGCCACCAGCACCAGGCTTCCATCGTCGCTGACCGCGCCCAGGGCGGGCTCGACTGGCAGCGTCGCGGCATCCAAATCCAGCGCCACCTGCGGCGCGTCCGGGAGACCGCTGAGAACCTGGAGGCGATGGGCGGCGGCGGAAAACAGCATGGCCGATCCAGCGCCAGGGCTGAAAGCGATCCAATCGGCCGATTGCATGGCGCCCGTGATCGGCGCCAGATGATCCACAGCGCCCGCCTTTAGGAAGAGAACCCCGGGAGCGCTATTGGCGCTCTCCGCCAGGGCGAAATCCTGTCCAGGCGCCAGGCGTACCTGCGTGACCCCATCCGGCAGGGCCAGCGGTCCACTGAAGGTGAACGCACCCGGCACGCCGAAAATGGTCCGCAATTGAGACCGGGACGAATCGGTGACGTAGCCGGCGACGGGTCCGCTGATCGGTCCGTCGGCGCAGGCCAGGCCGGCAACTATGACTGGCAGCAAATATCGATGAAGTCTTGTCACACTCACTCCGAAATGTAATTTTTGCGTATTGCGCCGATTCTATTGGGGTGGCCCGAGTGAAGCACCGCTACCCGCGCTAATGGTGCCCGTAGGCGTCGTCACCGCTGGCGGGGATGACGAAGAACTGGATTTCCGTGTCAGCCCAACGGCCACGCCGACTGCCGCGGCAGCCGCCACTGCCACAATAATTCCGATGGTCTTGCCAGAGATCCCCGCAGCGGCCGCGCCACCTGCCGCCCCTGCTCCCGCCGCGTTGGTCTGGGAGATGGTAGTACTGGCCGTGCGGCCCTGAGAGGAGGCATTCACGCTGATCTTGAAGTTGCCGGTGGCTTGATTCGGCTGAAGGCGGGGCATGGTCGCCCGCCCCGCGCTGTTGGTCGTAAGGGTGACACTCTTGGCCCCGCCCGCAAAGGCGCCGCCTGGCCCGTCACCGGGGAGCAGGAACACCACCGCCGCACCAGCTATTGGCTTGTGGTTCTCGTCCTGCACCTCAACGATGGTTTCGCGAGAGGTACGTTGCTTGATGTTGTTGATGGCGCCATCGCCTTCCACGATAACGATGTTGAGCCGGGGCGTTTGCGAGTCTTGCCCCGCGAAGGCCAGGCATATCGGAAAAAGAAATACTGCCAACTGTAGTACATTGCGGCAAGTCATAAAGGGCAATCTCGCGACGGAGGGTCAGTCAATCATATGAAAAACATAGTGAAAAACACAAGCTAAACGTTTCAGGCTGAGAAATTCAGTGGCCCTCGATCGGATCGTGGCCCGGGCAGCAGCCACCACAGGCAATCGCTCGGCGGTATCGGCAAACTCGACGTTACTTGACGGCCAGAGTTACGCCTGGTTGGCTCACCCAGGATCCGATTCCGATGACGATTGGTACGGTTGGCCCAGGAGTAACACCATCGGGTACTACGAGGTTGATCTGCGTGAACCCGGCAATCCCACCCGGTGCGCCGCCGCTATATTGTACCTGAGCCACGGACCCACCGATGAGGGCGGTGACGGGTTGCGTCAGCAGCATTGGCAGCGGCGGAGTGGTCGCAGTGATGGATGCGTCCACACTGGCGGGGTTGGTGATGCCTCCTCCGGTGAGGTATATCGCCACAACGGAGCCTCGCGCCGCACGATTCGAGGGTGCGTTCACGGTGGAGTCCTGATTGAGGATGGCGCCCGCGCCCGAGCCGGAGGAATCCAGAGTGAAGATACCCGGGCTGGCATTCTGAATGGCCAGTTGCACGGAATTCGACGAGGCGCCCTGGTATTGGACCTGTACCTGGGTGTTGAATTCTCCCGCAACTGCATATGGCACCACGGCGTTGATCTGACCGGCAGAGGCGTAAGTCAGGGCTGCTGGGTTTCCATCGAACAATACCTGGACTCCGGAGAGCGTCTTGGTGATGGATTTGCCGTCGCTGGTGAGTTGGAGCGGCACGCCCACGGCGGGTCCCATGTTGCTGCCGAAGAGCGACACGATTTCTCCCGGCGAGACGCCGCCCTGAATACCGCTTGCAGCATTCGTGACGGCAGCCAATGTGATGGGCGGCGGCGGGACTGCCTGTTGGGTAACCGTGAAGGTCTGGGGGCCCACCTGGATAGTGCCCGTCCGGGGCGAACTCGGATTAGCTGCCGCGTGATACGTCAGCGTGAAGTTACCGAATCCCGAATTTGCGGACGTGATCTGGAGCCAACTGACGTTGCTGAAGGCGACCCACGGGCACGATGCGCCAATAGTCACGGTGAGCTTACCATCCGTGGCACTCGGACCGATCGTGGCTGTGGTGGGGGAAAGCGTCAAATTGTTGGGCGAGCCATCCTCGGTGATCTGCATCGTTGTTGAGACGAAGCTTGGCTTGGTCGGCGTGCTGGGCACGCCTACGCCAATGGCGCCGGTCCGCGAGGCCAGGCAGGCATTGGCCGCTATGGTGTACGTGAAACTGCCGTTGAAGGTCCCCTGGGTATTGGGCGGTACCGTGATCCAGCTAGCGTCGGTGACGCCCGTCGTCCAAAGGCAATTGGCTCCAACCTGGACCGTGCCGGTTCCCCCGGTCACCGGAAAATTCATGGATGTCGGCGAGACCGTGAAGGCACAGACCTCGCCAGCCTGGTTTACCGTAATAGCGGTAGTGACGCTCGCGACGGAGATGGTGCCGCTGCGCGGAGTGCCGGTGGGATTCTGGAGGGCGACGAATCCCACCGTGCCGTTTCCGGATCCCGTCTGCCCTTGATAGACTGACAGCCAACTTGC
>PMTT01000104.1 GCA_003167275.1 Bryobacterales bacterium
GCGCTCCAAGCTAAAGCATACCGTACGGGGCACTACCCCCACAGCTCGTTGATCGGTCCGTACAGATCCTGGTCGGAGAACGGGACATACTCGAATCCGCGCCCGAAGGGGTCGTCGTGGCGAACCGAGGTCCAGTCTATGCCTACGGCCGAGTAGATCGTCGCTTCGATATCCTCGGGGTTAACGCTGCGATTGCGCGACCAGCCGGGGTTGTCCGTCGCGGAACCGTCGGACGTGGTGGACCCGATCGTGATTCCGCCCTTGATGCCGCCGCCGGCGAATACGGCGGACTGCTGGATCAAATGGTCGCGGCCTCCCGCCGCAGTGACCGGACCAACCGTTCGCCCGAATTCGCCCACCATCACCACCAGCGTGTCGTCCAAGTGCCCCGTGGCCTTCAGGTCGGCCAACAACGCCGAGTAGCCATCGTCCAGCGGCTTGCCCATGGTATACATGTTGTTGCCCTTGGGATTCTGCTGGCCGTAGATGTCCTGGTGCATGTCCCAGCTCCCGTTGGTGATCAGGACGAACCGCGTGCCCTGATTGGCCGCCAGCACCTGCTTGGCCACCAGGCACGCATTGCCGAACGAGCTGTTCCCATACCGCTCGCTATCCGCCGCAGAGAAGGAGAACGTGTCGTTCACGGTCTTGTTGTACATCATCTGTTGCGCCGCGATGTAGAAGTCGTTGTAGTCCTCGAGCGGCTTGCCGTAGGGCGAGTTGGTGCGCAGCGGGGCGTCGATGTCCTGCAACTGCGTGTACATCGTATTGAAGCGGCCGTTGGTGCCGGTCGGATCGTTGGGGTTCGCCGTATTGGGAATCCCCGTAGCGGCGGGATTGATCTTGAACGGCGCGTATTGGGCCGAGAAGTAGCCGTTGCCGACGCAGGCGCCGGAGTTGAGCGCGATGAACGGCGGGAACAGTTGCCCTTGCTGGTACTTCTCGATGGCCACCACACTGCCGATGTTGGGAGCGATATCGCCCAGCGCGGCGGCGGGGTTGCGGCCGATCTGCGTCCAGTGTTGCGCCAGGGTGTGGACCAGCGCGTGCGCCTGCATGGACCGCACGATCGCCATCTCGGGGAGCAGCGCGCCCATCTTGGGCAACAACCCCACCGGCCAATTGACGCCGTTGGTGGTCGCGGGATTGAAGTTCGAAGGCGTGGTCCCATTGACCACCTTGAGATCGAAGGTGTCGGTGTGGCTGATGGCGCCCGCCAGCAGGATGAAGATCACGTTCTTGGCGGTGTTCTGCGTGGCCGCTCCCGACGTCGTGACGATCGGGGACTGTTGCGCCTTCGCCAGACGGGGCAAGAGGTACGACCCGCTCACGCCCGCGCCGATCAACTCGAAGAACTGGCGGCGGCTGACGTACGGCCGGCTGAAGAACGTTTTGTGATGATGCGGATGCCGCTGGAAGAATTGTCGCAGACGTTTCTGTTCGTTCATGGCTGGTCCTCCGTCAAGAGTGCGGGGCGTCAGTAATTGAAAACGAAATCGACCTTGTTATACAGCGACCAGAGCAGGTTTTCGGCCTGCTGGGCGTAGGTTCCGGTGTTGAGCTGAGCGAGTGCCTGGGTCATCTCGTCCGAGGTCGGATAGCGCGAGAGCACGTTCACGAATAGGGTATTGACCAAGTCATGAGGGGATAACTTGATGTTCTGCACCAGCAGGCTGGTGGCGGCGCCCGTGGACTTGGTGCGGGTCATCACGAAGGGGTCGTTCATCAGATCCAGCGCCTGCGAGATGGAGCCCTCACCCGAACGGGTCTCATCGTCGCGGTTGCCGCGCAGGAAGGCGTCGAGGAACGGCGTCACGGCATTGCCCGCGCTCGGCGTGTTCAGCGGCTCGGGGAACTGCATGGCCCAGGTGAGCGTGCCGTTCGAGGCGACCACGTACTTCGGCAGGATGTTGCTCGATTGCGCCACCGCATCGTGCACTTCCTCCGACCACAGACGGCGCACGTTGTGGCGGGCGTTGAGCGTGTCCCAGGCGGCATCGTACGTGCCGTTATAGCGCGACGAAAGCTGATAGGTCTGCGAGTTCGCGATCGTCCGCATCAGCCATTGCAGGTCGTACTTGTTGTCGATGAAGTCCTGCGCCAGCGCGTTCAGCAGCCCCGGATTAGAGGCCTGCAGAGTCCACGGTGCGGGCGGCGGATTGTTGGGGTCCAGGCGCGCCGGGTCGAACTGGTCCGGCGGATCCACCAGGCCCACGCCGAAGAAGTGGGCCCACAGGTAGTTCACGGTGGCCCGCGCGAATTGGACGTCCCCAGTGATCTCGGCGGCCAGAGAGACGCGGTAGTCGACGCCGGGTTTCGGCGTATCGCCATTGAAGATGTACTGCGGGGCAACTGTGGTCTCGGTGCCCACGGGCTGGCGGGCCGGGCGATTTCCGGTGGTGGTGTTCAGCGGATAATCGACGCGGGCCTTGACCGAGTTATCCACCAGGCCCCAGTAATACGGCTGGTTGGCGGCGGATGAGACGGGCGTGCGGGTAGCATCGGTGTGCGACAGATAAGAGGAAAGGTGCCAGGCCTGGTACCGCGTGGTCTGGCTGCCCCACAGGCTGATCGAATCCAGATGGCCGCGGCCATTGTGGCAGAGCAGGCAATTCACGTGCGACAGGCCCATGAATACGTCGAAGGTGTTGGCGGTCTGCTGATCGAAGATATCCTGGATCGGCCCGCCGGTCACCACCCCGCCCACCAGGAAGTTCAGCGTGCCAGTGGTGTAGCTGTCGCCGCCCGTGGCAGTGATGAGGTCCCGCGCCATCTGGTCGTAGGGCTTGTTGGCCTGGAGCGA
>PMTT01000752.1 GCA_003167275.1 Bryobacterales bacterium
AACTCACGTTGAATCAGCAACCGCCGCAACCGACGCAACCGAGCCGCGACCGTGAGGGAGCGGTTGCGCGGGTGAAACGCGAAATCCCAAAACGGTTCCAGTCCTGGGACGGGTATGCCTTGTGGCAGATTAGAATTGTGTCCATCTTCATTGTCCAACTCGGCACACCTCGAAAGCGCAGCGAAGGTTTGAGGATCGGAACGGTGCGACGGCCTCCGCGCGGCGTTCCGAAGGATGACTTCGCCCGGCTCGACTACTATGACGTTTGGTTTCCGAACCTGTCACCTAGCGCCGAACTCGTGCACGAAGCCCAAGGAGCAGCGGACGCGCGCGCGTGGGCCGCATTCAGCCGGAAGTTCCGGCGTGAGATGAGCGCGCCCGACCGGAGCCGCGAACTGGACCTGCTAGCCGCGCTCTCGCACCACACCAATATGGCGCTAGGCTGCTACTGCGAGGACGAGAGCCGCTGCCACCGGTCCGTATTGCGGGATCTCCTGTTAGAGCGCCACGCGGACGTAGTTTGAGGGCGAGATCGCTTCGGAGGCGTATCCGCGCTTTCTGTAGGACAGGGCGACGAGCCAGGGAACCGTGGTTGGACAAATTTCGCATTGCGACGGAACTTTCCCGCCCTATGTCGAAATCGTGGGCAAGGGATACAGCTTCAATTCCGGCATCGGGAAGTCCTTCGTGTTCTCGGTAACCAGCGTACAGCCGTACGCAATACACACCGCGGCAATGCTGGCGTCCTGGAACGAGAGCGTCTTTCCCCGCTTCGAGTAGTGCGCCTTCAGGCGACCAGCATCTTCGGCGATGTCCTCCGTAATAGGAAGGAAGACGAGGCTCTTCATGAACGCCCGTGTTGTCTTTTCCTCGTGGGGACGCATGCCGGCATAGATCTCCGTCAATGTGACGGGGCACGAGGCGAGCGGTTGTCCCTGATCCAGAAACTGCTCGATCAGCAGATCGCGACCGTTGCGCCGATATATTTTCTCGAATGCCTACCTTTACAGTGTACGCCGCCGCAGCCACAGGTCAAGACCACACCTCCGTAGGGAAGTGGCCGAACATTATGTGCCCGAACCATGGCTCAATTCCTCCGCCACCTCGCTGCCCCTTTGCGCATCTCAAGACGTATGAACCTGCAACTCGAACACAAAACGGCCCTCGTCACCGGATCGACCGCGGGCATCGGACTTGCCATCGCCACGGCCCTGGCCGCCGAGGGCGCTTCCGTCATTGTGAATGGCCGCACCCAGGAGCGCGTCGACCAGGCCGTCCGGTCGAGCGGCGCAGCCCACGGCATCGCAGCCGACGTCGCCACCGAAGCCGGCGTCCGCGCCGTCATCGACCGGTTTCCCGAGGTCGATATTCTCGTCAACAACCTCGGCATCTTCGAGGTGAAGCCGTTCGAGCAAATCTCGGATGCGGACTGGTTCCGCTTCTTCGAGACCAATGTGATGAGCGGCGTGCGCCTGAGCCGCCACTACATCGGGCCCATGAAACAGAAAAACTGGGGCCGGATCGTCTTCATTTCCAGCGAATCCGCCGTCCAGATCCCGGTCGAAATGATCCACTATGGGATGACCAAAACCGCGCAACTCGCCATCTCGCGGGGTCTCGCGGAAAGCGCTGCGGGCACCGCCGTGACGGTGAATTCAGTGCTGGCCGGGCCGACAGCGTCGGAAGGTGTGACGCGGTTTGTGGACAGCATGGCAAAGGGCCAGGGAATCTCTCGAGAGACCGTCGAGCGGACGTTCTTTGAGGACGCGCGGCCGTCGTCAATCCTGAAGCGGTTTTCCCGGACAGAGGAAGTAGCCGCATTGGTCGCCTTCGTCTGCAGCCCGCTGGCCTCCTCCGTGACTGGCGCGGCCCTGCGCGTAGACGGAGGCGTCACGCGTTCGATCGTGTGACGCGGGCACCCTTGAAAAACACCTTGGTGGGGCGGACCCCCTGGTCCGCGGCCGACGCCCTCGTCGGCCCTGGCATCGCGCCGGAATTTGATTCAATGGGCGACCGCGGGTCCGGGGGGACCCGCGCGGACCAGGCCGCGGACCAGGGGGTCCGCCCCACCAGGACGGTAGGGACGTCCGTGCTGGCCTTTCGCCATCCGTCAACTCTTACGTGGACTCCACGCAAGCATGACTGCGTGGAGGCTGACCCAACCTGACACGGGCCATGCTGCCAGCGGCGGCCGTCTCACCTTCACCGCAGATTCCCACCAAAGCCCGGAGTCCCGCCCTTCTTCACCGTTTCGCTCCAGGCGTCCAGGCTTGCCGTACCCATTTTCCAGAAGCTCCGGCACTCGGAGAAGTACTCCAGCACGGCGTCGCGCTCCCCCTTCTCCAGCAGTTCCTTCGCCAGCGCCATGCTGGGTCCGAATGAGTCGAGTTGGGGCGAACCCGGCGTCTTCCCCGCCTCCAGAAGCTGCTGCCGGGCCGCAGGGATGTCACCATGCCGCACCGCGATCAGCCCCAGCACCATGTGGCCGTCGTGGATCGCATTCCCGTAATTCCAGTTCGTGGCATCCTGCTGCTTCCCGTGGAGCAACTCATTCGCATAGGCCGCCGCCTTCGCCTCATCCCCTGCCTTAAGAGCAGCCTGAGCCATCTGATCCAAGGCATAGTATCGACGCATGGCGTCGCCCCCGCCCGAGTCCTGTTCCAGGTCCGCCAACACCTGCTGGGGAGATCTCGGCATGGCTTTCTCGATGCTTGACAGGCGCTCCATGGCGGCCATAGTTTCGTCCACTGGCGGAATGCTCCCTCCCGGTCCCTTGGTCCAGTCGACGAAATCCACGTTGGCGCTGGTATACGCCATGACCGCATGGCCGTCTCGCATCACGGGCCGGAACGTCCACTGCATCACGGCTTCGATTGCCGGCTTCCGCAATACGTCCGGTCCGGTCAACGCCTCCGCCGCCGCAACGTGCCCCTGAGGGTCCACCGTCACCAGCAACTCCACCATTCCCTGCACGCCCTGCGCACGCGTCAGATCGGGCTCCACGTGGTGGACAGGAGTAAGCAGGGGCACATACGCCTGCACCCCGCCGGTGAGCGGAGGATTGGAGGCCGGGCCTGACGCCGAAACAGCCTCCGACTGTGCGCCAGTCTTGGCACTGAAAGTCGCCGTCAGGACCTGCTCAAAAGGCGCGGCCGTGTAATCGGCGGGCACCAGGAACTCCGTATTGTCCACCGGTGCCGTGGAAATCTCTGCGACCTCCTGGGTCATCTGCATAAACGGAGCCGCCGCCGGTTGCCCCGCCGTCTGCGCGGCCAGCGCTCCCATCGACGGCATGAACATCTCCATGTGCATCCGCAGAAGCACGGATTGGTTCTTCCCGATTTCGGCGAACAGCTTCTCCATCGCATTCCCCGTATCGGACGATTTGGGCGCCAGCGGCCCGAGCATCTCCACCGGGTTCAGGAAAAGCTTCTGCCAAAGATTGAAGCCGGCCAGTTCCCGGATCGCGGGCAGACGCAGCGCTTCTCCCGGTTTGGCGGTCCAGATCTGCATCACGATCTTCATACTCAAATCCGACGGGCTCGCGGCTCCCGGCTCCGGCGTTTGCATGGTGAACGTGATTTGCCGCTCTTCCGCCAGCACCCCCTGAATCACTTCCGACCGCCCCATGCTCGTCGATTCCACCTTGGTCTTCATAGCGCCGAACACGTCCAGCCCCGGGCCACCCATGCCCGCGATCACACCCGCCACCTTTCCGGCGTACTCCGAAGTCGGGATGATGGCGTATTGCCGATGTTCGCTATCGAGCAGCGTCAATTCCAGTTTGACGAAATCCACGATCATGGTCGAGCCGTCGCTGTTCACCCGGCCCTTGTTTCCCTTCATACGGATGGAGAAAGACAAGTCCTTTCCAAGGACTTTGCCAATCGGGTCCGCCGCCCCTGCACGCGGAGATCCCACAGGCTTGAAATCGGTTTGATAGCGGATGGTGACGTCGGCGCGGAGCGCGGACGCCATCAGGATCGCTGCGGCTAGAATCGAACCACGAAGTGATTTCATGACTCCCTCTTCTTACTGCGACACGGGAACGTATCTCACATTGATGTAGAGTTGGCGCTGCACTCCCGCCTGCGGAAACTTAGTACTCCTGACCAAATCCAGTGCCGCCTGAGCCAGCGCCGGATCCGCGGCGCTGGACAGTTCTTCCTCCACCACATTGCCCTCGGTATCCGTCGACGCGTGAACGATCACCGGCTTGGCGGTCCCGGAAACCGATGCGTTCGAAACTTCCAGCGGGAACCGCATCGGCAGCGCCAGGGTGGCAGCCGGACCCTTGGCGATCATCTCCGGCGTCGGCAGCAGTTGGCTTGGGTCAACCGAACCGGCATCCGTGATGGAGAGCTGCGCATCCAGCACCGTCGCGCCCGCCACGTAAATCGTGATCCGGCTCGGAGTGGAGCGGCCGTGGAACTGCGCATTCCCGCTATAGCCGTAAACCACGTAGGTCCCCGGAGCCACCGACTGCACCTGCAGGAGTTTTGACGCGTTGTCGACGCAGTACTCCTCCTCTTCCCAGAGCCGGGTCTCCTCGGGTGGCGCCACCATGCGGGAAGTGAGAATGCAGGTAGCCGCCTTCCCGTTCCATTGAATCGCCGCTGTCCTGACCTGCGAGCTTGAAGGAACCTGCTGGAGCGCCCAGAAAACTGCGTTGCGCAGCATATGCACGCGCATGGGAACGACTCCCGGGTGTTTCTCCCCGACGACGGTTTCGTACGCAAGGCTGCGCGCTACGGAATAGCTTCCCAGGCTCGCTGTCCAGCGCCAGACCTGCCCCGAAAGCCACGTCTCCGTCAGTTCACCCGATCCCCCATCCACGGAATTGCCGGTTGCGTTGAATGTCGCCTTGATGATGTACGGAGACGTGCCCGCCCGGTGTGTCTGGCCGTTCTCCCTGGCGAATTCCAGCAGCGACAGAGCGGTCGCGCGAGCTTCCGGAGTGGCGGGTGTCTGAACGCCCCCAATCACCGGCTCATGAGGATCCGCGGGCACCGGCGCGGACGCCAGCCGTGTGCCAGTCGCGCCAGCCCGATTCACCCTTTGCGGCAGTTGAAGCGCCACGATGACGGGTTCCTTTTTCACGTCGCCCTGGTGGTCCTGCACCCGGCTTCCCGCTTCGGGAACCCCTGCTGCAGGTCTCGTCGGCGCGTCTTGCGGATGGACCGCCGGTGTCACAGCGTCGATCGGGGCGGGGGCCGCATCCGGACTCGCCGCCACCGCGACCTCCGCCTGCCTCGGAACCGAGTCGGTTCCCTGGGGCGTTTCCTGGACATGCGGCTGCCCGGTCAGCGGAAAATTCAGGCACGCCAACCATCCGGCACATACCAGCATCACCGTAATGGAGCAGTAGGATGACAGCAGTCTGAGTTTAGACATCGAAACCTCTTTGAGTAGCGAATGCATGCGTTGCGTCAAGTGGCGGCGGCGCAGGAACAGGGGCGCCGGCGCAAGATCCAGGAGCGGCCGCTGGCGAGCGATGGCCAACAGCGCTTCGATATACGGCTCGCGCGCGGCCGTCAGGCGCACCGCTTCCGCGTCCACCACTTGCTCGCGCGCCAGTCGCGTCTGCGAGAGCAGCCACCACACCGCGGGATTGAACCACAAAAGGGCGCCCGCCACTTCTTCCAGGAGCGTCACCGGCCAATCATGGCGTCGCACATGGAGCAGTTCGTGGCACGCGATGCCACATTGCGCCTCCTCCCCGAGCGTCAGAAACGATTCCGGCAGGAGGACCACCGGAGCGAGCCAGCCCAACATCACCGGCCCCGGAGCGTCGGGTGAAAGGCAAAAGACCGCATCCGCGTGCGTGAGGGCCGAGGCCGCCTTCACGGATTCCGGAAATGGATAGAGCGGCGTGGCGCCGATCCGGTACTTGCGGATCTGGAACAAACCGGTCAGCAACCAACCGAACCGGGCGGCGGCCCCCGCGGCCAGCACCCACCCGAGCCAGAGCAACCGGTTTCCCCATGCGGTTCTCCAGACGGAGGGCGGTTCTGCCGCTGCTGCCGGAGCCGGTTGTACGCCCCTGGCAAAGGAATCGCCGGTTGCGTGGGGCAGCCGGGACGGCCCGCGGCCTGGTTCACCTGCTAAGTCGCCGGCCTGCCCACTCACCGTCGACGCCGCCCCTTGATCGCGTTCACGAACCAGCAGTGGATGCCGCCAGGGCTCGGCCAACGGAACCAGCAGGCAAGCTGCCAGAACGAAATGGCACCAGCCGAGTTGCGTCCGCGGATGACGGATGCGAAAGAGGATCGGCAAAAGCGCCCCCACGGACGCGATCAAGACCGTTTGCACGATCCACGACAGCAGGTTTTCCCAGGTACCCATGGTTTACCGCATCTTTCTTGCCTGCAACATCCTTTCGATCTCGTCCAATTCTTCCGGGCGGATGTTGCGATCTTCCATCAAGTGCACCAGCAGCGGCTTCGCCGAGCCGTTGAAAACCCGCTTGACGAACTCCTCGACCATGTTCTCGACGACCTGGTTCTGCGGCTTGGTAGGACTGTAGACGTAGGCCCGCTCCCCGGGCTCTTTCGTCACATGCCCCTTGCGCTCCAGAACCCCCATCATGGTCAAGACAGTGGTGTAGGCGATCTTACGCTGTTGGAGCAGATCCCCAAAGACCTCGCGGACAGTGGCCTGTCCCCGTTTCCAGATGACCTTCAGGATCTCCAATTCCAGGTCCGTCGGGATCGCTTCCGGTGCTTTCATATGTGCTGACTAATAACTTAGTCATTAGTTCGCCAAAAGTCAAGCGCACATGTATTTGTGGGGCAGGTTGTCAACCTTGTCAACCTGCGGTCGATTGTTCAATCGACCACTCCGGCGCCAGCCGGCGCTCAAGTTCATACCCGGAATCCGAAACCCGAGATTGGCCGCTAAACCAGTCACACATTTTCAAAATATTCTGGTCTCATCTTAAAGCATTCTCATGAAAGGACTTACCTCGATATCTCACTCCTTCGCTGACGTCCCTCGATGAATCTCTCCTGTACCATATGAGGTGTGTGGGAGTCTGGATGAGCCGCATCAGTCCATAACTGGGCTGTTCTCGATCCTGGAAAGAGACAGCTTCCGCTTCGATCGAAGCGGTTGCAATCTAATAAATCCTTTATTTACAGCGTTGACCCTCCGGTTTTCCGCTTCGATCGAAGCGGTCGGGCCGCCGGAGGCCGCCCGTCGCCTCACCTCGCCAGCGTCAACGTCCTGGTGCAGAACGCGTCGTTCGGCTTGACCCCAGAAAACACCAGCGTCATAGTCAGTCCGTCCCCCGAAATCCACTTGGCCGGCAGTCGATAACCATGCGTGTCCTCCACGTCCCACTGCCGGTGTAGAACCGTCGTCCACGGGCCCCATGGCTCGGGCGCGTCGAAGAGCCCCCAGCCTCCGCCATGATCGTACCCCAAGGCCATGAGATACCGCCCGATTCCCTTGTCGTACACAACGTCCACCCGGCCGCAGTTCGCCGGATAAGTAAACACCACGCCACGGTGCGTGACTTCAGCCGTCCACACCGGCCGCCCGCCGGCGTCGATCCCCTGGTAAAACTCCCACGCGCCGCGGTCGCGAATGCGGCCCTTCGGTACCCGTGCGAGCGTCAGTCCGTTGTCGCTCTCATAAGCCGACGGCCCATCCTGCGAGTAGGTATAGACAAAGCCGTCGCGTGCGCCCGCGTAGTTCCGTCCGAAATTCAGAAAGGCCGGAGATCCGAACCCCGTCTCCATCTGGAATCCCCATTGCCACGTCTTGCCGCGATCCCCAGACCACAGGAGCTGCGCATTCGCCACGTTCCGCACCCAAAGGTACAGAACGTCGTTCACCATCAGGATGCCGCTGGCCTTGGGACTCTTCGCACCGCCACCTGTCCGCTCACCATCCGAGCGCAGATTCACGCCGCGAAAATCGCCCGGGCCGCCGGTGATGCGCGCGAACCCCATTCCCAGCTTCTTCTCCACGTTGGGCTCGAACCCGAACCCGTCGCCGTACGACGTGTACTGCGCATCGTCATCGCCCCAGGTCAACGGCCAGTTATCGCTGTCGATCGCCGTGCGCCGGATCTCCTTCCCGAACACCGCGCCGCGGATCACCGGACTAGGCGGATAGGGAGACCGTACCGCTACAGCCTCCATCAGCGGCTTCATCACCAACTGGTAGACCGGTCCCCAGAAGCTGGACTTGGGATCGCCCAACGAATTTCCGTTCCGCACCACGATCAGGTCGAGGCTGGGAACGACGACGATCACCTGGTGGCTGGCGCCCGCGCCCGCAAAGGCGTCGCGCGGCACCGCCGGCCAGTTGCCGTCCTGGTTGGTGTACCATGCCAGCCCTGATGCCGGCGCCGGATCGTCCGCGCTACGCGCAGGATGCGGCATCTTCTGATCGGTCAACACCTGCTTCACCACCTCGCGGCGGATCAACTCGCGCCCGTTCCATTGCCCCTGGAGCATCATCAACTGACCGATTCGGGCCGCCGCCCGCGCCGTGAAGGTCGCGCCGCCCCAGTTGGCGTATAGCTGCAGTCCGTCCAACTCGTACGCCCGGCCGTATCCGATGGACCAGCTCTTCTCCGGCACGCCCAACGGGTCGAGCACCCGTTCCTTCAGCAGGGTACGAATCTCACCGCCCTTCAGGCTGGCGGTGATGGCGTATGAGAGCGCCGCCATCCCGGGATTGCTGTACTCATTCTGCGTTCCGGGCTCGAACAGCACCGGCGCCTGCCGGATCGCGATCGAGAACGGGTCGGGAGCCCGCTTCCAGAAATCGCCCTTCCATCCGGGCAGTTGATCGTGCGGGATGTCATCCTGCTCCGCGTCGGAAATGCCCGAAGTGTGGGTGGCGAGCTGCCGGATCGTGATCTTCGATTTCAGCGGATCCGCGCTCCAGGCGGCGATGTACTTCGACGCCAGATCGTCCGGCGAGATCCGCCCGTCGCTCATGGCCACCGCGAGCGACATGCCGCCGACCAGCGCCTTGGCCATCGAAGCGGTGCCGTGTGGACGCTCCGCGTTCCACTCGGGCGCGTACCATTCCAGCGCGATCCGCCCTCTGCGGATTACGATCAGGCCGGTGGTCCCATGAGCGGCGAGGTTGTCGCGCCACGCCTCGAGTTTCACCGCGTCCAGCCCCGCCTCCGAGGGCGAGATGGCCGGCCAGTTCATCGATTGTGCGCACGCCAGCCCGGCGCAGGCCGCAAGCAGCGCCGCCATTTTCGTTCGTAGGGTATGCTTTAGCTTGCCCACCAATTGACGTACCAACCAACACTCGGCAAGCTAAAGCATACCCTACGCAGTTACTTCCCCGGACTGCGGAACGCGATACCCAGTTCCTTCAACTGCCTCTCCGGAACCGGGGCGGGAGCGTCGCACATCAAGTCCGTTCCGCGCGCCGTCTTGGGGAACGGGATCACGTCGCGGATGGACGTCTCGCCCGCCAGAATCATCACGAGGCGATCCAGGCCCAAGGCGATTCCGCCATGTGGAGGTGCGCCGTATTCCAGCCCGTCCAACAGCCAGAAGAAGCGGCGCCGCGCCTCTTCGTCGCTCATCCCCAGTGCGGCGAAGACCTTCGACTGCACGTCGCGGCGGTGAATACGAATCGAGCCGGAACCCAGTTCCACGCCGTTCAATACCAGGTCGTACGACTTGGCGCGGCAGCGTGCGGGGTCGGCCGTCAGCTTCTCCAGATCCTCGTCGTGCACGGACGTGAACGGATGGTGCGCCGCGTTCCAGCGGTTGTCTTCCTCGTCCCACTCGAACATGGGGAAATCCACCACCCAGAGGAACTGGAAATTCTTGGGGTCGAGCAGTTTGTGGCGGTCGTTGAACTTCTGCGCGCAGTGCAGTCGCAACTGGCCGCATGCCAGGTAGACGGTCTCCTCGGGACGATGGCCCTTCGGCTCGCCGCCCCAAGTCGCGAGAACCAGCAGGTCGTTTTCACCTGCACCGGTGCGCTCGCGGACCTGGCCCATGGCGCCTGGGAAATCGCGCTCCAGGCGCTTCGGGTCGTCGTACACGCGCAGTCCGCGCTCCTGCCCGAAGGCCTTGAACTCATCGCGTTCTTTTCGGGTGGGCACGCCCGTTCCCGGAATGCAAATGGCCACCAGCGGCAAGCCCGTATGCGCCAGTTCCGGCAACAGGTCCGCCACACCGTGCATGGGAGGGATCCGCCGGTCCGGCTTATCGCTGCCGTAGCTCTCGATGGCCTGCGCATAGGTCATCCGTGGGAATGGCGCCGACACCTTGTATCCCGCCACCTCGCAAACCCGCTCCATCAGGGGCTCGATCACTTCGAAGATGCGCTCCTGCTGCGGGAACGACATCTCCAGGTCGATCTGGGTGAACTCCGGCTGGCGGTCGGCGCGCAGGTCCTCGTCGCGGAAACAGCGCACGATCTGGAAATACTTCTCGAAACCTGCGACCATCAGCAGTTGCTTGAAGATCTGCGGCGATTGCGGTAGCGCGTAGAAACTGCCGGGCTGCACGCGGCTGGGCACCAGGTAGTCGCGCGCGCCTTCCGGCGTGGAGCGCGTCATGAAGGGCGTCTCGATTTCGAGGAAGCCCTGGGCATTCAGGCTCTCGCGCACGGCGAAGGTAATCTTCGAGCGCAGAATGATGTTGCGCTGCATGTGCGGCCGGCGCAGGTCCACGTAGCGATACTTCAGGCGCACGTCTTCGCTCACGTCCACCTGCTCTTCCATGGGGAACGGAGGAGTGCGCGACTCGTTCAGGATCCAGATTTTGGATGCTACCACTTCGATCTGGCCGGTAGCCAGGTTGGGGTTCAGCGCCGCAGGTCCACGGGGCGCCACCTGGCCTTCCACCGCGATGACGTACTCGGGGCGCACGGCTTCAGCACGGCTGTGAACGGCCGGGTCGACATCTTCGTGAACCACCACCTGCGTGATACCATCTCGGTCGCGCAGATCCACGAAGATCACCCCGCCATGGTCGCGGCGGCGGTGAACCCAGCCCATCAGCACAACGGTCTTACCCTCATCGGCGGCGCGCAACACGCCACACGTATGGGTCCGGCGAAGCTCGCCCAGAAAATCCAGCGAAACAGGTTCCATATTCGATGTTATCAGTTCAGGGGCGCGGCGAGTCTGGCGGCAACTTCCTCGCGTGTCAGACTCTGCTGCTCGCCCGTAGACATGTTCTTAAGAGTGTAGCGGCCGGCGGACATTTCGTTCTCGCCGATCATCAGCACGAACCGCGCTCCCAGCTTATTGGCCAGCTCCATGGCGCGCTTCAATTTGGCTTCCACGAGTTCCACGGAATGGCCGGCGCGCCGGAAGTCGCGCGCGATCACCGCCGCATGCCGCACCGCCGCATCGCCCAGAGGCGCGATGAACAGGTCGAGCGCGGCGGCTGCCTGATCGCCCTCGACGCTCATCACCAGGCGATCTTCACCGATCGAAAAGCCGATACCCGGCGAATGAACCTTGGAGCCCAGCGACTCGGCCAGGCCATCGTAACGGCCGCCGCCCAGCACCGAATTCTGTGCGCCCAGGGACCCGTGCACGACCTCGAAGGTAGTGCGCATATAGTAGTCCAGGCCGCGCACCATGCGGGGGCGCACTTCGTATTTGATGCCGCGGTCCGTGAGGTACTGCCTCACCGCTTCGAAATGCGTGCGGCAATCCGCGCAGAGGTGGTCGAGGATGCTGGGCAGCTTGTCGATGATCGGCTGGTC
>PMTT01000698.1:0-9577 GCA_003167275.1 Bryobacterales bacterium
TAGTAGAGGAACACGACCCTCTGGTAGCGCTCCGGCAGCGTGCCCAGCGCGCGGGCCAGAGTCAACTGGAGCTGTCTTCGCTCGCACATACGGTCGGGCTGGAAGTCCGGCGCGGCGGCAAATTCCTGCGCACGGTCGCTATCCTGGTCGGACGCCGTGGAGGCGGAGACCACGCCGACAGTCCGTAACTCGATCTGCATGCGGCGCCAGCGCTCCATGGTGACTCCCATTTCCGTGGCTACTTCGCCATCGTGCGGATTGCGGCCGAGTTTCACGGAGAGATCCCGGGTCACCGAATCCACCTGCTTCTGACGCTTGCGGAGGTCGCGGGAAGCCCAGTCGAGTTGGCGGAGGCTGTCGAGGATTGCACCCTTGATACGGTGCTTGGCGTAACTCTGAAAGGCGACGTTTTTCGAAGCATCGAATTTGTCGACGGCATCGAACAGACCCAGCACGCCGGCATGGATGAGGTCATCGAGATCCACGTGGACCGGGAGGTTCTCGTGCACGCGAATGGCAATCGCCTTGACAAGCGAGAGGTTCTCGATCACGACTTGATCGCGAACCTGCTCGGAGACCTTCTGCCGCCGCCCCATAGACACACGTTGCACCTGCATGGCTGTTCGTCCTCTTTTCTGGATTTCTTTGGAAACCGGATCGGTTGTTCCGGACAGTCGTAAGATTGCACACGTAGTGCCATAGGATATTAGGTGATAAATACCTTATTTTCAGTAGTTAAACGCCGGTGTTGGTGTTTCAGAATGGAACGTATTTCAAATTGAAACGAGGCAGCGTTTCAAACCGGGGCTGAGGGGTGAAAGGAACGGTGCGGCCGGGAGAACGTGGGCAAAGGGGGGCGCAGTTGGAGCCGGCTTTCAGCCGGTGACAGGCGAAACCGCCTGTCCCACCAGCTCACCAGCCTGCACGGTAGGCGATGTATGTCTTGAAGGCCAGCGCGGCCAGCAGGATCCAGACGAAGTTCCGCATCATGCCGCCATCCAGCGTAGTTCCCGCCAGGATCGCGAGTATCGTGTAGGTGCTCATTGCCGCCAGGAGACGTTTGTTCATCAGATTTCATTCTGCCACGCGACACGGGCACTCTTGCCGGAATGCCCGTCCCAGGCCCAAAACCAACACAGGCAAGGATGCCCGTGTTACTTGGAATTGTAGGCGAAGTTGAACTGGAGGACGATCTTGTCGCCCTTAAACTCGGTGGGGAGCGGGGGAAAGGGGACCGACGCGCTGACTCCAGCCACCGCCGCGCGGTCCAGGGCGTCGGCGCCGGATGGGCTCGCAATCACCAACTTCGGAACCTGCCCGTCGCGAGAAATCGAGAATTGAATCGCGACCTTTCCTCGCCGTCCGAGCCGCACGCTCTCCGGGATGACTGCCAGCCAGTGCTGCTTCACCGAGGCCAGCACGCGGGCCAGGTAAGGCTTGAAATCCACCCCCATGGGATCGCTCAGCAGTTGTAGCGGGCTGGCGGTGGCGCCGGGCGAAGCGGGAACGTTCACGCCCGGACTGTACCCCCCCTGCCCGGGGGAATCCTCGCCGGGCGTTGCGCCGCCACCCGACATGTTTCCGCGAATCACTTGCCGCATGGTCTCGGACACAGAGTTATTGGGGATGGGGATGCGGCTTTGACCTGGTGGAACGGTAGGAGTGGGAGGGGCTGGACTCTCCAACACGATCTTGGGCTTCTCCTCCGTTTGGATCTGCGGTGGAGGTGGCGGGGGAGCCATCTGGGGCAAATCGTTCTTGGGCGGTTCCTTGACGGCGGCTTCCACCTTCGGCGGCTCAGGCAGCGGAACGGCGGGCGCCGGCTTGGGTGCGGGGATCGCGGGGACCGGCGCCGCACGTTCTGCTCGCGGCCTGCTGGTGGAAGGCATCGCCGCCGGCATCTGGATGTGGGGTCGCGGTTCGACCTCCGCCGTGTTGAATTCCTTGTTGATTTTGCCGGTGTTAGGGGCCTTCTGCGTCAGTTCGGTGAGCGGCTCAATCAGGGGCGTGACGATGCGATGAGTCTGGAAATTCTGCGGCGGCCGCTGGAGGACTGAGGGCGGTAGCAGTGCGAGTGTGACGATGATCACCCCGTGCACCAGCACCGATAGGATTGCGGCCTTCCGGGTGCGGGAGTCGGAATTGGAGTCGCCCCACTCGGTGAGAAGGTTAAGCTCGACGTCTACCGGGGGTTGGACTGCTGTTTCCATCCAGATGCCAGGGATTGTGAAACTACTTCTGAGTGCTCCCTAATCTTATCAAGAATCGACAGGGCTACTCCTAGCGTTAGACGCGCGCCGGGACCGGAGCATTTCGGGGAATTTCGCTTTTCTACACAGTCCAGGAAGGCTTCCAGTTGCAGTTTGAGGGACTCATCCTTGGCAATCCGCGCCTGTTCGAAGCCGATCTTCCGGCCTTCGCCCACCGTGAAGATGGCCAAGTCCTTCCGTTCATAGTCGAGGGACAGGTACTGCTGGGGTTGAAACAGGCGCAGTTTGCGGACCCGCTCGGTGGAGACGCGGCTGGCCGTCAGGTTGGCCACACACCCGTTGAGGAACTGGAATCGCACGTTGGCGATGTCGACCTTTTCAGAAAGCACGGAAATGCCAGCGGCGCGGATCTCCTGCGGTTCGGCGCCAGTGAAGGACAGCACAATATCCACGTCGTGGATCATCAGGTCCAAGACTACGTCTACGTCCAAACTTCGGGGACTGAACAGATTCAGCCGGTGGATCTCGAAAAATAGCGGCAGCGTGACACGCCGCTCCAGTTCCATCACCGCCGGATTGAAGCGCTCCAGGTGGCCCACCTGGAGAATCCGTCCATGCCGCTCCGCCGACTCGATCAAACGGCCGGCGGACGGGAGATCGACGGCGATGGGCTTCTCCACCAGGACGTCGATGCCGGCCTCCAGGAGGGCGACGCCCACGGCTTCATGGGCGGTGGTTGGGACGGCGACCACGGCCGCGTCCACTTTGCCGGCCAGTTCGCGGATATCGGTCAAGGGCTGGGCGGCGTAAAGGGCGGCCATCTCGGCGGAGCGGGTGGGGTCGGTGTCGACGACGGCACAGAGTTCCGCCCGCTCGGATTCGTGGATGGCCCGGCAGTGGTTACGCCCGAATTGTCCTGCGCCGACGACGGCTAGTCGAAGTTTCATAAGTCCTCAGCCTGAGCTCAGTGTGACACCGCTCCCTCACGGTCGCGGCTCGGTAATGTTGCAATTCGGCGCGATACCGAGCCGCGCGCGTCAGCAAGCGGTGTTTCAATCGTCCCGAATCCTGAACTAAAACCCCACGATCGCTATTCCTGCGGCATTGGCGGACGCCAGCATTTCTTCGCGGTCCAGCATCAAAGTGCGGCCTGCCTCTACGGCCAGCACCGTGGTCCCGGTTTCCTGCATCACCGGGATGGTGCTCAGGCCCACCACCGGGACGTCAAACAGCAGATGCTCGCGGCGGCGGGCCACCTTTACCAGGGCCAAACGGCGCCCATTCACCAGGCTGGCTGCCCGCCGCAGCATGGCATCGGTGCCCTCCATGGCTTCCACCGCGACACAGGCCCGCTCGCAAACCGCCACGCTCTGCCCTACGTCGACACTCGCCAGCGCGTTGGCCACGCGGCGGCCGTAGTCCACGTCGGTGGTCTCGTCCTTCTCCGGAGCGCGGCGGGTCATCGTACCTGCGGTGGCCAGCATCGGCTTCAGAAGGCTGGTCGAATCGCGCAGGTGAATGCCCTCGTCTTCCAAAATGCGGATGACCCCGCCGATCAGCCCATCCGTATTCTTCCACGGCAGGGAGGCCAGCAGCTTTGCCAGGCGCCAGTCCGGCCGGATGGAGGAGAAGATTTTGGCGTGCTTCACCTGGCCGCACATCACCACCTCGGTGATGCCTTCCTGCCGCAGAATCTCGATCAGCTTGCCCAGTTGCCCCAGGGAGATCCAGTGGCAGCGCGGCGCCAGGGCTTCCAGTTCGCGCGAGGCTTCCTCCTGGATGGCGATCACGGTCACGTCGTGCCCCAGCCGACGGGCGCTCTCCAGGGCCAGCAGCGGGAACCGCCCGTTTCCGGCAATCAGTCCGTACCGCATCACTTCACGACGCCACGCTCGGAGGAGCGGATGAACTCGATCAGTTCGTCCACTTCGGCGCAGGGGAGAATCTCGGCGCGAATGCGCTCGATGGCTTGCGACGTATTGAGTTGCGAGCGGCTGAGCAGCCGAAACGCCGTCTGCAGGGATTCGATGACGTTCTTCTCGAAGCCCCGCCGCTCCAGACCGATGCTGTTGGCGCCGAAGACCGCCACCTCCGGCTTGTTGCTGGTCAGCGAGTAGGGCAGCACATCCTGCTTGATGACGCTGTAGGGCCCAATAAACGCATGCCGCCCGATCCGGCAGAACTGATGTACGCCGCTGAACGGGCTGACGTCGGCCCAATCTTCGATGGTCACGTGGCCGGCCAGTCCCACGCTGTTCCCCAGGATGACGTGGCTGCCGATGCGGACGTCGTGAGCTACGTGCGCGTACGTCATGAGGAGGTTGTCGCTCCCGATGCTGGTGAGCAGTCCGCCGCCCTGGGTGCCGCGATGGATGGTGACGAACTCGCGGATGCGGTTGCGGTCGCCGATGCGGGTCTCGGCCCGCTCCCCCATGTACTTGAGGTCTTGCGAAGCGACTCCCACGGTGCTGAACGGATAGAAGAGGTTGTCCTCGCCGATCCACGTGGGGCCTTCGACGTAGAGGTTGGCCATCAGGCGTGTCCGCGCGCCGATCTCCACTTCGGGGCCGACGATGCAGTAGGGGCCGATCTCTGCGCTTTCCGAAATCCGCGCGAGCGGGTCTACGATCGCGGTGGGGTGAATCGCCATTGCTAGGAGTTCACTGGCGCCGCCGGCTTCTCTTCCTTGTCCGCCAGTTTGCACATGACTTCCGCTTCGGCCACGACTACGCCATCCACCGTGGCGACTCCCGCCATCTTGGCGACGCTGGCCTTACGCTTGATCACCCTCATCTCCAGCCGCAGGGTATCGCCGGGAACCACCGGCCTTCGAAAACGTGCGTTCTCGATGGCCACCAGCAGGACCAGCTTGTTATGCCGGTCCTCCATGTTCTTCAGGACCAGCACGCCGGCGGCCTGTGCCATGGCTTCCACAATCAGCACGCCCGGCATGACGGGAAAGTCGGGGAAATGGCCCTGGAAAAACGGCTCGTTGTTGGTGACATTCTTGATCCCGACGATGTGCTCGCCGTCCATCTCCACGATGCGATCGACCAGCAGAAACGGGTAGCGATGAGGTAGAATCTCGCGGATTTCGTTGATATCCAATATTGCCATGGAAGCGCTATTATCGCACGCCTCGCGAGGCTTCCCGCTGAGATCTATCAGAGAGGTAAGTAACCGACTTGGGGATTTGAAAGAAACGAACCGCAAGGCGGGCGGAGGCAGGCCGAGACCGCCTGCCCCACGAAGCCACCTCCAAGCCGCATCGGCACGCCGCAAAGCCGCTATCATGGCAACCGTGGATACTTTTGGAAAAAAGACAGGCAAGGATGCCTGTCCCACAGCCCTACTCTCTTATGTGCAGGCCCGTGAGCCCCAAATCACGGAGTTGATCCGAAAGTTTGTCGAGTGCGAGTCGCCCAGCGACGACCCCGCGGCGGTTGGCCGGTTCGTGGAACTGGTCTCCGACACGGTGACGCCTTTCGCCAAAGTGAAGACCATTCCCGGCGGCCGCTTCGGACCTCAATTGCTCTGCGAGATGACCCTGCCGGGCCGCAAGAAGAGTGGCCAGATCCTCGCGCTGGGCCATTCCGACACCGTCTGGCCCATGGGCACCCTGCGCACCATGCCCTTCCGCCAGGCGGACGGGCGGCTATGGGGGCCGGGCGTGCTCGACATGAAATCGGGTATCGTCTTCTTTATTTTCGCGGTCCAGGCTCTGCGCGAACTCGACATCCCAGTGGCTTCGAAGGTGCTCCTGCAGCTCAATTCCGACGAGGAAGTGGGCAGCGAGGCCTCCCGTCCGCTCACCGAAAAGAATGCCACGCGCAGCAAGGCGGTGCTGGTGCTGGAACCGGGGACGGGCTTGGCCGGAAAACTGAAGACCGCGCGAAAAGGCGTCGGGGACTTCACCATCGTGGTGCACGGCCGGGCGTCGCACGCGGGGGTCGATTTCGAGGCCGGAGCGAGCGCGGTCCTGGAACTGGCGCGCCAGCTCGACCGCGTCGCAGGCTTTACGCAACTCGCGCGCGGCATCACCGTCAACCCAGGCGTGGTCTCCGGTGGAACGCGCTCCAACGTGGTCGCCGCCGAGGCGCGCGCGGAGGTCGATATCCGGGTCCTGCGCCTGAAGGATGCGCCCGCGCTGGAGAAGAAATTCCGCGGCCTGAAGCCTATCGATAAGCGATGTTCGATTGAGGTGAGCGGCGGTCTGAACCGCCCGCCGATGGAGCGTTCCGCCGGCATCGTCAAGCTGTTTCGGACCGCGCAGAAGCTGGCGAAGGAGCTTGGCGTGGAGATAGAGGAATCGCTCACCGGCGGCGGCTCGGACGGCAACTTCACGGCCGCGCTAGGAATCCCGACACTCGACGGCCTGGGCGGCGTCGGTGAAGGCGCGCACGCCGCGAACGAGAGCATCCTGACGGACCGCATCGCCGACCGCACCGCTCTGATCGCGAAACTGCTGTGGGGCATGCTTTAGCTTGCCCGGACTTACTCAAAAAAACAGGCAAGCTAAAGCATGCCCCACGGTGCTAATACTTCACAGCAGCGAAACTGCTGTAGGGTATGCTTTAGCTTGCCCATACTTACTTAAAGGGCGCTGGGCAAGCTAAAGCATACCGTACAGAGCTAGTTCTTCACGGCCGTGAAGAGCGTCTGGCTTCCGCTCGTTCCACCCAGCGTGAAGGTCAGGGGCGCCGCATCGTTGTCCGGGATGGTCGGAACCACCACGTTGAACTGGTAGAGTCCGATGTTAGTTTGCGCCAGCCCGAAATAGCCCAGTGTGGCCGGCGCGCCTCCAATCGAGAGCTGCATCTGCAGGGCCAGGCTATTATTGAACTGCACGATCTGGCCTGCCGGAATATTCGGAATCACTGGACCGAATCCCACACCATAGATCACGATGGTCTCGCCGGGCTTGGCCTGTGTTGAAGTCAATCCCGCAATCGCATTGGGCGGAAGGACATACGTACCGTCCGCGTGCTGCGCCACCACATACTGCTTGCCGCCCACCACAAACGAGGGCGGAGCGAGCATCCCCGGCCGAGTCGCGTTCACCGTGATGTTATAAACGGCGCTGGCTCCGGCCGCCGTGGTCAGCACGATCGGTTGCGTCCCCGTTAGCACATTTGACGGCACCTGCGCGTTCACCTGCCCGGGACTGATGTAGTCGATGAAGGCCGACTGCCCGCCGATCGTCACGGAAGTTCGATCGATGGTGGTCGGAGCATTAATTCCGGTGAAGAAGTTATCCCATGTGTTCGTGTCGGCCGCCAGGTTGGTGCCGTAGATTTCGATCCACGAGCCAGGCGCGATGGATGAAAAGCCTCCGAACGCACCCGCGCTCACCACTCCACCAGAGCCGATCGCCGGAACCCCACCCCCACCTACCGGCGCGTTCGGTGTGAGCAGGCGGATCACGCTGTTCTGATTGTCCGCGACGTAAACTTTCCCGGCGCTGTCCACCGACACTCCGGTCGGAAACTTGAGCGAGGCACTGGTGGCCGGACCGCCGTCACCGGAATATCCTGAGGCCGCCTTGCCGGCGATGGTCATGATGTTCCCGTTGGCCGAGACCATACGAATCCGGAAGTTGCGATTGTCGGCTATGTAGATGTTGCCGGCGGCATCCAGCGCCACGCCGGTTGGGTTGTTGAGCTGAGCGCTGATAGCCGGGCCTCCGTCGCCGGAGAAACTGCCGACGCCTGTGCCCGCCACCGTGGTAATGATACCGTTCACCGCCGAAATCTTGCGGATCTTATGGTTGCCGGTGTCCGCAATGTACACGTTGCCGGCCTTATCCACCGCCAGGCCTAACGGGTTGTTCAGGTGGGCGAAGGTAGCGGGGCCGCCGTCCCCGGAAGAGCCGACTACACCATTGCCGCCGATCGTCGTCAGCACGCCGGCCGGCGTTACCTTGCGGATCCGGTTGTTACCCGGAACGATGCTGCTACTGTCGGGCGCTTCTTCACTGATGTAAATATTTCCGGCGGAATCCACGGCAATGCCGACCGGCAAGGAGAGCTGGCCCAAAGTTGCCACGGCGTTGTCGACATAGCCGGCGCCGGAATTGACATTTCCGGCGATCGTGGTGATCGTGCCGCTGGACGACACCTTGCGGATCAGATTGTTGCTGGTGTCGGCGATGTAATAATTGCCGGTGCTATCCACCGCGATGCCCTGGGGGTTGGCGAACTCGGCGCTGGTGGCTGGGCCACCATCCCCGGCGAACCCGCCCACGCCGTTTCCGGCCACCGTGTTGATGGTGCCGTTGGCCACCTTGCGGATCCGCTGGTTGCCGTTATCCACAATGTAGAGGTTTCCAGAGCTGTCCACGGCCAGTGCGAAAGGACTGCTCAGTTGCGAGGCATTGGCTGCCCCCCCGTCCCCCGAGAATCCCGCCATACCGTTGCCGACGTTGGCGGCGTTACCGTTGCCGGCGAAGGTCGTGATGGTGTACGTGGTGGCTTGCGGGAATACCGGTGTGGCCACGATCAGGCAGACCAGGATCGTCTGGATCCATCTGCTCTTGCACACTTTGCTTGCGCTCATCGAATGGTATTTCACGTGTGGTCCTGGCTTTCTCCTGCCCGATCGCTCCGAGGCTGGCTAGACTACTATCCTATCGGTTCGGCCGGCTACTTGGGGCATGGGCTCACTGGTGATTCCGGTTTGGATGGCGCTGGATTCCAATTTTGTGGGTTGGGTAGTTCAAAAGAGCTGGGTGGGCAAGCTCAAGCATGCCCTACCTTTACTGATACACTTGCTTGCATGGGTAACCGGGTTTCCCTATTTGTTACCTGCATGGTCGATCAGCTCTTTCCCAAGGTCGGCATGGCCATGGCCAGAGTCATCGAGCGGCTCGGCTATCAGGTGGATTTTCCAGAGAACCAGACCTGTTGCGGGCAGCCTGCCTTCAACAGCGGCTACCGCGACGAGGCGCGGATTGTGGCGCGCTACTTCCTCGATACCTTCGCATCCGCCGAATGCATCGTGGTGCCGTCGGGCTCCTGCACCGCCATGATCGTGCACCATTTCGCCGAGCTGTTCCGCAAGGATCCGGAGACGCTGGCGCGCGTTCATGCCCTGGAGAAGCGGGTTTTTGAGTTCTCCACCTTCCTCACCGAGGTCGCCGGCGTGGAAGACGTGGGGGCGCACCTGGAAGATGTGGTGACGTTCCATGACGGATGCCATGGGCTGCGGGAGTTGGGCGTCAAAGACGCGCCGCGGCGCCTGCTGGCCAACGTGCGCGGACTGGAACTGCGGGAAATGAAACCTGCCGAGGAGTGTTGCGGCTTTGGCGGCACATTCGCCGTGAAGTTCGCGGAACTTTCCGGCGCCATGGCCAGAACCAAGATCGAAGC
>PMTT01000698.1:9625-14080 GCA_003167275.1 Bryobacterales bacterium
CCATGTCCGCGGAATTCGATCTCAAAATACACAACACCTTGGCCGACGCCAACCTCCAACTGGCCATCTACACGGCCACCGGGCGGCTCAAGGAGAAACGCATCGAGACCGTTGCGGACAGCGTCCTGCCCGATTACCAGGATCTGCGTACCCAGGCCAACGCCATCAAGAAGCACGCCATCGAGAACCTGGACCACTACCTCGAAGAGTTCGAGCGCAACGTGGAAGCGCGCGGCGGCAAGGTGGTCTACTGCAAGGACGGCACGGAGGTGTCCGACTTTATCCTGGCACTGGCCAAGGAGCGGGGCGCGCACCTGATCGTGAAGTCGAAATCCATGACCACCGAGGAGATCGATCTCAACGAACGCCTGGAACACCACGGGCTGGAATCGGTGGAGACCGACCTGGGAGAGTACATCCTGCAACTGGCGCACGAGCGGCCATACCACATCGTGGCGCCGGCGCTGCACAAGACGCGCTACGACGTGGCGGAGATCTTCACGCGGCGCCTAAATGTTCCGAACGAGATCGTGATCGAGAAGCAGACGGCCATCGCGCGCGGGGTGCTGCGCGAGAAGTTTCTGGCGGCGGATATCGGGATCAGCGGCGCGAATTTCCTGGTGGCCGATTCGGGCGCCGTGGTGATCGTGGAGAACGAAGGTAACGCGCGGCTCACCACCTCCGCCCCGAAGATCCACATTGCGATCGCGGGGATCGAGAAGGTGATCCCACGCGCGCAGGATGTGGCGACCTTCCTGAAACTGCTGGCGCGCAGCGCGACTGGCCAGGCGCTCTCGGTCTACACGTCTTTCCTCAGCGGGCCGCGGCGCGAAGGCGAAGTCGACGGGCCCGACGAATTCTACGTGGTGCTGCTGGATAACGGGCGGACCAAACTGCTGCCCGACCGCTCCAAGCGCGAGTCGCTCTACTGCATCCGCTGCGGGGCCTGCCTGAACACCTGCCCGGTGTACCGCAAGATCGGCGGCCACAGCTTCCCCTGGGTGTACTCCGGGCCGATCGGCGCGATCATCACGCCGCAATTCATGGGCGCGGGGCATGAGCCGGGGTTGCCGTTCGCATCGAGCCTGTGCGGCGCCTGCGGTGAGGTCTGCCCGGTGAAGATCGACATTCCCAAGATCCTGCTGGAATTGCGGTCGGACGTCAAGAAAAGCGAAGCGCATGCGAAACAGAACCGTCTGGAGCGGCTGGCGTTCCGTGCCTTTGCCTGGCTGATGACACATCCGCGGCTGTACGAAATGGCCGGGAGCATGGCCGCGGCGATTGCGCCCTCGGACGGCCGTTGGATCCGGAGCGTCCCATCGCCCATGAACGTGGGGCCGCTGAAGGCGTGGCTGAGCGAACGCGATTTGCCGCCGCCCCCGGCCAAGAGTTTCCGGCAAATGTGGAGGCAGCGCTGATGTCGCGCGACCATATCCTGCACCGTGTCCGCACGGCCATCGGCCGGAGCGCCGGGCAACCCGTGGCGGACCCGCCGCCGGTGCGCCTCCGAATTCCGACGGTGGACTTGGAGGCGCGAATCTCCAGTATGTTGGCGCGGGTGGAGGCGCTGGCCGGAAAGGCGTGCCGCAGCACGGATCCTCGCGCCTTCGTGGCAGCCGCCATCGCGGGGAAGTCGGCGATCGCGTCGAACGCGCCCCGCCTGGTGGAATGGGGAATCACCAGCCTGCCAGGCGTACGTTCGGGCATCACGGATCGCGCCGAACTGCGCGAACTGTGCGCTACCTGCGATATCGGGATTACCAGCGCGGACTATGCGTTGGCCGATACGGGTACGCTGGTGATGCTTTCCAGCCCGCAGGAGGCGCGCATGATTTCACTGCTGCCGCCGGCGCACATCGCGGTGGTGCCGCGAGAGCGGATCCTGACCGGACTGGATGAGCTGTTCACGATTCTTCCCGACCCGGCGGCGCAGACCAGTTCGATGGTGCTGATTACGGGCCCCAGCCGGACGGCCGATATCGAGCAGATCCTGGTGCGCGGCGTACACGGGCCGGGGCTGATCACGGTAGTGGTGGTGTAGCAATTCGATGCCAAGTCGCGACCCTATGCGGGCCCGGCTATCCCCGTGGCGCGAAGATCGCGAAGCGTTACCAGTAGTGTCATAGCTTCGGCAGGGCACGGATCGAAACCAAGCGCGATATAGAATCTTCGCGCCTCATCGGAGATCGCGTGGACAACGATCCCCCGAATCCCAATGGCGTCGGCCGCTTGCGCGACTCGCTGCGCTGCGTCCCGAAACATTGCGCGCCCGATGCCGTGGCCCTGCTGGCTGCGATCCACCGCCAGTCGTGCCAATACCACGACGGGGATCGGGTCTGGCATGTTTCTCCGGAACCTGCCTGGAACGGTTACTTGCGCGATAGCGCCTGAGGCGAGGGCATAGTATCCAACGACCCGCTTGCCTTCACACACAACGTAGGTCCGGGATGCGCCAGTTGCCTGGTTCGCCCGCGCGCGGCGTATGAGCCAATNNGGCTCAGGCGGCGACAGAGCCACGCTTACTCCCAGGGCGCACGGGTTTGCATGCTCTTGATGAGGCGCGGGTTGGGTTGCGGCGGAGCATCGAGACGCGCCAGGAACTCACGATATGCCTTAGGATTCACCGTGAACACCGTGGTGTCGAGCAGCGTGTCCTCAGCGGCTTGACGGGCCGCATCGAGCACAAAATCGGTGCGGTTCTTGCCCGCGACTTGCGCGGCTCGATCAATCAGCGCGCGCACTTGCGGCCTGATACGCATGTTGAGCGCCACGCGCTTGTTAGTCTCCCGTGGTGAAACACGCATAGGATCTCCCGTGAATCAGTATAGCAATTCGTAAAGACACCGTCTTTACATCTTGGCACCTGGTTCACGTCGCTCAGGTTCCCAGACACGGAGAGATGCCACGGTAAGTGCAGACAAGTTCGCAGATGGCCGATTGGGGGGCACAGCGCACGGACGGATATTGGGAAGAAGGCGAGCTTGGCCGTGGTGACGGGGCAAGCTAAAGCATACCTTACGGGTGGTGTATCCTGAATCGACAAGGAGAGCTTTATGCTTCGTGTGGCGTTTTGCCTGTTTTCTACCATCGCTGCGTACGCGGCGACACCCCTCTTTCAAGCATCCTTTGAGAAGCCTAATCAGGGCTGGAGCGTCGAGCGAGGCTCGGCGGTGCCCGATGCGGCGGTGCTGCACGGCAACAATAAATCGCTGCGCCTGGAAGGATCCAAGACCGGCTCCGACGCGCTGGTGCGCTTCGCGCCGGTGTCGCTGACCATCGGCAAACGCTACGAGCTGAGCGGGTGGGTGCGCACCGAAGACCTCACAGTCCGCGATGTGGACCGGTCGCCGATCGCCATCGGCGCCACGCTCAGCATGGCATCCATGCCATTCGACGTCCATTCCGCCTCGGCGGGAGGCACCCAGCCGTGGACCCGGCTCACGCTGAAGTTCGTCGCCAGCCGCGCCCAGGATCAGGTACTGCTCTCGGCCGCGAGCGGCGGCGCCATCACTCGCGGAAAGGCTTGGTTTGAGGGCGTCAGCCTCGACGAAGCATCGTCCGCCGACGCTTGGCCCACCCGCGAGGCCGTGCAGACGTTCGGCCCGGCCTACCGCTATCCGTCCGCCGGGTGGATCTACCTGCACATCGAAGGCGCGCCCTACGAGCGCGGATACCAGCACGGCCACCTGATGGCCCGCGAGATTCCCGAATACCTGGAGCGCTGCGCGGCCGATCTCGGATCGAAGGAGCAGTGGAACCAGTACCGCACCACCGCGAACGCGCTCTTCCTCCGCGGCTTCGATCGCGAAATCATGGAAGAGATGCGCGGCATCGCCGATGGCGCATCGGATGCCGGTGCATCGACCTGATGGACATCGTCGTCGCCAACGTGACGGTGGAGATGGGCGAGTTGTCGTCGGCAGTCAACACCACCGCTACGGGCCTCGAAGGGCTGAGTTTCGACAAGCCCGATTATGCCGGCGGCAAGCGCGACTCGGTGATGGATCACTGCAGCGCCTTCGCGGCGACCGGGCCGGCGACGCGCGATGGGAAGATGGTGATCGGGCACGTCACCTGGTGGCCCTTGACCTTGGCCGAGCAGACCAACGTGATGCTCGATATCAAACCGGCATCCGGCCACCGCATGCTGATCCAGAGCTATCCAGGGGGCATCGAGAGCGGCACGGATTGGTACCAAAACGATGCCGGCGTAGTGCTCACGGAGACCACCATCCGGCAGACGCCGTTCAACGCGCAGGGCACCCCGGTGGCCTTCCGCGCCCGCATGGCCATTCAGTACGGCGGCAATATTGACGAGGTGGTGCAGCAGCTCGGGACCCGCAACAACGGCCTCTACACCAACGAGTGGCTCATCGGCGACGCCAAGAACAACGAGATCGCCATGTACGAGCTCGGCACCAATAAGACCAAACTGTGGCGCAGTTCGAAGGGCGA
>PMTT01000800.1 GCA_003167275.1 Bryobacterales bacterium
GGCGGCCTTTTCGCAAAAGGCTCTTTGCTCCGGATCGCGTTCCGCATCCTGAATGGCCTGCCACTCCTGGACCAGATACGAGCCGTGTACTTGCCTCACATTCAGCCGTTCGATCACGGTGTCCACCAGCCGGCCAAACTCTTCCCTGACGGAAGACTTGGCAAGCACACTCGATCCGCTCGATAGGAACAAAATGCCCGCGGAAGACCCGGACGCGCCAGCGCGCCAAACCACCTCCATCTTTGTTTCTGTTGGACGAAAGCTCACGTCCGGTAGAACAAAGCCCTCTCTTGCCGACAGCAAGCTATGGCGGGCGTCGCGCCCGTCTGTGCGCCATTCGTCCCACAGAAACCACCAGTTCGCGACAATCCATTCCGCGATCGGATACAGCGGTACGTAAATACCTGTCCGTACACTTTGCGCACGCTTGGCTTCGACCTTGGTAATCGGCTCATCGTGGGCGTAAATCTCCAGGCGCGCCCATGTGGCATCCAGTTCGGGTGCACGAACTCGGGGCGAGTCTTCCCATTCGAACTGAAACCGGAAATCAAGCATTTTCAGTCCGAAGTTCCAGACACCCTGGACGCGGAGACGCGGGGTCGCGGAGAAAAACGCGGAGAACACCAACCCAATAATCTCTCTTTTGGTTCTCTTCTCCGCGTTCCGATCTCCGCGCCTTCGCGTCTCCGCGTCCAAATGACTCTCGACTCATCCCCCTCCCTCCACCTCCGCCCCTCAGATTTCCCAGAGCTTCACCCCTCCCCGGTAGAACGAGACCGATCCGTCTTCGCTGATCTTCAAAACCGGGCCGAAACGCGAGGCGTGCACGGCGGCCGTGGTCCGCCCACCATCCTGTGCGGTCACATACTCGCCGGCGTTTCTGAGGATGGCGCCGAATGCCAGCAACCGGCCGTCGCGGTCCAGTACGATGCCGCCATCCACGCGCGCAATACTCTGCAATACGCTCAATTCGAGGCTCAACACGTTTTTGCCCCGCAGCAGGTAGTGGATCTGGCCTTTGTTGGTTCCGAGCGGCCCATCATTCTCCAGCAGGTCGGGCGGCGACACCAGCTCGCGCGCCGATTCGGGACGGTCCAAGATCACAAACAGCCCGCCGCGACGGTGTTCGGCGAGATTCAGCCCGGCGGTGAACAGCCGTTCGGCGAGCGCCACGTCCCCGACCGCCCGCTGGAACACGCGATATTTCTCGACGATGTCGGTAAGGTGCCAGCGCCCTTCCAGGAAGTTGAAAACCTGAACGCCGCCCGCGAACACCTTGATCTCACCGTTGGGTGTCAACACCAGGCAGATGTGGCCGCCTTCCAGCGTGGCCAGACAGTGGGCCAGGTATCGCGCGGCGCTGGGCGCCGGCAGCGGCGCCTCATCGTGGGCGCGGGCGAATTCCTGCATGTCCACCAGGTCGACCAGCATGCCGTCGCTGTCCACCAGGAACACCGTCTTCAGGCCATCGCAAAGCCTGTGAAAGCTCTTGATCGCAACCAGCGAACTGGCGTACTGTAAAGCCCCTTCCGGCAGGGCCGGGTTGGCATGAAAACGGTCCGACCCGCGCCCGGTCAGCACGACGCCCGTGGAAATCCGCCGGTTCTCATAGGTGAGCAGCGAACTTTCGCGCAAGACCTCTATGGCGCTGGCCACCACGTCGCGATGCCCGGGCACTTCGTCCTCGTTGAGGTAAGGAGTATGATCCAGAAAGGCCGAGATGTAGCGATCCTCCGGCAGTCCCTCGAACAGCGCGACGGAGGAAGTCGCCGAAACCGACGAAAAGATGCTCCGGTACCGCACCGAGTGCACCGACCCGATGGCCCCCAGCAACCGCAACTGGTCCTCTGAGAACGGGCGGCCTTCCACGGACTCCAGGTGGTAGCGCGTGCCCATCCACTCCAGGTTGACCCCACCATCGGTGCGGCCATGAATCAGCAGACTGGGCTTCACTTCGGGCCCGGTCGCGCCCGTCAACAAAACCGCGTCGGGGAAGAAGTACCGTACGCCGCGTTCGAAGAACTGGCGGTAGAGCGCGTGGACGACATCCGCCGCTTCAGGCATCCGGGCCTTTCCGCAGCGCCCGCAGGTCGATTCCCAGCGCCTGGCACTTCTTATAAAGGTGGCTGCGCTCCAGCCCCAGCGCCTTGGCGGTATCCGTCATGCGCTGGTTGTGGCGCTTCAACTCCCCCAGAATCTGGTCGCGCTCGAACGAATCCGTGCGCTGGGCCAACGTGCCGGTTGCCGGGGACGTTTCACCGCCCTGCCCGTGGCTATTCCCCGGAGGCAGCGCCAATTGCACCGCAGCGCGGTCGACGGGTCCATCCGCCAGCAGCAGCAACCGTTCGACCACATTCCGCAGTTCCCGCACGTTGCCGGGCCAGGAATAACGCTGCAACTCCTGGATGGCCTCGGGCTCGAAGGGTTTGGCCTTCCACCCGTTCTGGTCGGCCACCTGCGCGGCGAAATGCGCCACCAGGGCCGGGATATCCTCGGAGCGCTCGCGCAGCGGCGGCAGCAGCAGCGGAAACACGTAGATCCGATGGTACAGATCCTGCCGGAAGGTGCCTTTCTTGACCAGGTCGTCGAGGTTGCGGTGGGTGGCCACAATCACTCTCACGTCCACTGGAATGGCGCGATCTCCGCCCACGCGTTCTACCTGGCGCTCCTCCAGGACCCGCAGCAGTTTGGCCTGCATCACCAGCGGCATGTCGCCGATTTCGTCCAGGAAGAGAGTCCCGTGGTGGGCCTGCTCGAACTTGCCGATATGGCGGGACGCGGCGCCGGTGAACGAGCCCTTCTCGTGCCCGAAGAGTTCGGACTCGATCAGCTCGCCCGGCACGGCGGCGCAATTCAGCGTCACGAACGGGCCAGCGCGCCGCGGGCTGCGCTGGTGGAGAGCCCGCGCGATCAGTTCCTTGCCGGTGCCCGTGTCGCCGAGAATGCAGATGCGGGCTTCGCTGGCCGCCACCCGGTCCACCTGGGCCATGACGCGCCGCATGGCTTCGCCAGCATGGACGATCTCGTGTTTGCCCACGCGCTGGCGCAGGTCGCGATTCTCGTCCTCGAGCCGCTTCAACTTGAGGACGTTGTCCACGGTGAGCAGGAGCTTGTCGGTGGAGAGCGGCTTCTCCAGGAAATCGATGGCGCCCAGCCGTGTGGCGCGCACCGCCATCTCGATATTGGCCTGCCCGGAAATCATCACCACCGGCAGCGAGATCCCCAGGTTGCGCAGGTCTCCGAGCAGGGAGAGGCCGTCCTTGCCCGGCATCACCACGTCCGAGAGCATCATATCGAACGGTTGGGACTTGATCAGTTCCAGCGCGCGCCCGGCGTTATCGCAGACCGTGGCCTCGTGGCCGGCGAGCCGGAAGGCCCGCGCCAGGGACGCCAGGGTATTTGCATCGTCATCGACAATCAGGAGATGTGCCAAGTCTGAGGTTACCGTATTTGAGGGGACGTGCCATAATAAAAGCATCATGGTGCGCCCTGCCAGGATCACAACACCGTACCCATCGCCCTTGGAGACGGCCAAGCTACTCGGAGTCTCGAAACGTGACGCAATGATCCTCTCGGAGATGGCGGAGCGTTCGCTGAGAACTGGTGAATATTCGATACCAGGTGTTGGCCGCCTGGTCCGCGTGGGCGGCAAGGCGCGCATTGGACGCAACCCGGCTACCGGTAAAGCGATTAAGACATCCTCCAAGAAGGTCGTGAAGTTCCGCGTGGCCAAAGCGGCGAGGGATACAATTGCCCAGCCGAAGAAGAAGTAGATGGGCCGCCTGATTGCGAAGACTGCGTTCATCAACGTTCCGTATGATGACCGGTTTCAGGATCTCTTCATAGCGTTCATTGCCGGACTGAGCGCGTTCGGATTGGCCCCCAGAGCCACCCTTGAGGTCCCCGGCGGCACACGACGTCTTGACCGAGTTTTCGAATTGATTACATCCTGCCAATATTCCTTCCACGACTTATCACGCGTACAACTCGACCGTACGCGTCCGTACACCCCTAGATTCAACATGCCGTTCGAGCTAGGTCTTGTTCTTGGTTGGTTGAAGACCGCCAGAAGAAGTAATCACACTTGGTTTGTCTTCGAGTCTGTCAAGCGGCGCGCCTCCAAATCACTGAGCGATCTGGATGGCACCGATCCTTATATTCACGAAGAGAAACCGAAAGGAGTTTTCCGCGAGCTGGGTAACGCTCTTGTGAGGAGCGCCGATGCGCAGAAAATGGAGCCGATTGTGGGTCAAGAGTATTCGGCCCTCCTCCACCGCAAACGCCAGCACTTCGGGATCCGGCACGGCGGAATTCGCCTCTCCGGCATCCAACGATGTCAGTACGTCATGCCCCAACCGGCGCAACTCCTTGACGACCTACAACGGAAAGTTTTCGTTCGAGTAGAAACGGGCCATCCTTACGCGGTCTCGTTCTCGCGAATCTGAGTCTCGATTTCCTCTGCATGAGAGCGGGCGTAGGCCCAGGCGTTCACCAGATCTTCAGCACGCAGTTGCGGATAGGCAGCCAGCAAGGCCTGCTCGCTGGTGCCCAGGCGCCGGGCTTGTTCGAGAAGCCAAACGGCTATCCGGGTTCGAACGATACAAGGCTCACCGCCGCACACATCCGGCCGCGAGTCGATACCCGGGAAGTCAGCGTCCAGTTCCTGGACCACCCACTTGAGGATCTGCGCCTTCTCCCCGCGCGACAAGTCGGGCAACATTTTCTGAAAATCGCTCAAGCTCGCCATAGCTTTTCTAGATTTATTGTCGCTGAATTCGTCTGGTCGATGGGCATCACCACGTCCGAGAGCATCATGTCGAACGGTTGGGACGTTCCACGGCGCGGGTCTTCGAGGTGGCGATCCGATTCCACCTGGGGCTCGTGTCGACGGAGTCCAAGGGTTTCTACCAGGAGGTGGAGGACATACCAGGAGGTGGAGGAGTGAGGCCGCTGGAGGCAGTCTGGTAGGCTGGAAGGACCGCTCCCTTTACGGTCGCGGATCGGTTGGTCGCGAAAGAATCGACGCAAGCCGGCGCGACAGGCGGAACAGCCTGTCCCACCAAACCGAGCCGCGACCGTCAGGGAGCGGTCCGCAGATGGGAGCCGCCACAAAGGCATGCTGGAAAAACTTCTTACTGAACAGGCGAACCCCGCCTCGGCATCGATCGACATCCTGCCGACCGAGGATGCGTTGCGCATCATCAATGGCGAAGACCGGAAGATCGCGGACGCCGTGGAGCGCGAGATTCCTGCCATTGCGCGTGCCGTGGATGCGGCCGTGGCGGCGATCGAGCGGGGCGGCCGGCTCTTCTACCTGGGCGCAGGGACTAGCGGGCGGCTGGGCGTGCTGGATGCCTCGGAATGCCCACCGACTTTCAGCGTGCCGCCGGAGATGGTCCAAGGGATCATGGCAGGGGGTGAAGCGGCCCTGAGCCACGCCACCGAAACTACTGAGGACGATCCGGCCATCGGCGTGCGAGACCTGCTGGCGCGCGGATTCACGGAGCGCGATGTGCTCGTGGGGATTACCGCCAGTGGAAGGACGCCCTACGTGCTCGGAGCGGTGGCCGAGGCCAAGCGGATCGGCGCGGTTACGGTGGGGATTAGTTGCTCGCCGGATTCGGAACTGGCGCGGGAAGTGTCGATCGCGATTAGCCCGTTGGTGGGACCGGAGGTGGTGGCCGGCTCCACCCGGATGAAAGCAGGGACGGCGCAGAAGCTGGTACTCAACATGCTCTCTACAGGGACGTTCATCCGGTTGGGATATGTTTACGGCAACCTGATGGTGAATGTCCAGCCGAAGAACGTGAAGCTGGTGGACCGCGCGCGGCGCATTGTGACTCAGGCGGCCGGAGTTTCCTATGAACGCGCGGCTGAGTTGCTGACCGAGTCGGATAACAACGTGCGCGTGGCGATTCTCATGGGTAAGACTGGCATCGGCCGCGAGCCGGCGGAACGGCGCTTGGCCGCGGCGGGCGGAAGGATATCGAAGGCGCTCGCTGTTCAAGAGTGAAACTAACATGGATAAGTTCGTGATTACGGGCGGCTCCGCCCTCAAGGGAGAGATCCCTACCAACGGATCGAAGAATTCGGCGCTGCCTGCTCTGGCCGCGGCGCTGCTCACCGAGGAGCCGGTGATCCTGCACCGGATCCCGCGCGTGAGGGACATCCGCACCATGCAGCGGCTGCTGGTGGACATCGGGTCGAACGCCGAGGTGGATGGCGAGACGGTTCGCCTCCACACCGAGAAGATCGTCTGTCCGGAGGCCCCCTATGAGCTGGTCAAGACGATGCGCGCCTCCAGCCTGGTGCTGGGGCCGCTGGTGGCGCGCTGCGGGCGCGCGAGGGTCTCACTGCCGGGAGGCTGCGCCATCGGGGCGCGACCCATCAACCTGCACATCTTCGGCCTGGAGCAACTGGGTGCACGCATCAACCAGACCCACGGATACATCGAAGCCGAAGCGCCCGACGGACTGCGCGGCGCGGCNNTGGCCAAAGGCGAGACCGTGCTTCGCAATGCGGCGCGCGAGCCCGAGGTGGTTGACTTGGCCGGCCTGCTCTCCCAGATGGGAGCGCAGATCGAGGGCGCCGGCACCTCGACCATCCGGATTCAAGGAGTGGAGCGGCTGCGCGGCGCGGAGCACACCATTATTCCGGACCGCATTGAAGCGGGGACCTTCCTGATCGCGGGAGCGGTCACCGGCGGCGACCTCAGCATTACGGACTGCGAGCCGGATCACCTGGGCGCGCTTGTGTCCAAACTGCAACAGGCCGGGGTGGACGTGACACAGCCGGACGCAACCACCCTGCGCGTGCGCGGGGGAGGCAAGATTCGCTCGGTGGACATGACTACCGAGGAGTATCCCGGCTTCGCGACCGACCTTCAGGCACAGTACATGGCCCTGATGACGCAGGCCGAAGGGATCGCGATTATCGTGGAGACGATTTTCGAAAACCGCTTCATGCACGCCCAGGAACTGGCGCGCATGGGCGCCAACATCAGGCTGGATGGCAAGCAGGCGATCATCGCCGGACCGCGCGAGCTGACGGGCGCCGGGGTGATCGCATCGGACCTGCGGGCCAGCGCCTCTCTGGTGCTGGGAGCGCTGGTGGCGAGGGGCGAGACGGTGATCGACCGGGTGTACCATATCGACCGCGGCTATGAGAGAATCGAGGCGAAGCTGGCGCAGGTGGGAGCGAAGATCCAGCGGGTGGACTGAGGAGACGTGATGCAGCACAATCCTGGATTCCTGAACCTGGTAAACGACGCCAAGTCGCGGGTGAAGGAAATCGATATCGAAGGCTATAAGAAGATGGTAGCGGCGGGCGATCCGCACATCCTGGTAGACACCCGCGAGGATCGCGAGTGGGACAGCGGGCATGTGGCTGGCGCGGTGCATATGAGCAGGGGGATCATCGAGCGGGACATCGAGACCAAGGTGGCGGACAAAGAGACGAAGCTGGTGCTCTATTGCGGCGGCGGTTTCCGTTCGGCGTTGGTGGCGGATAACCTCCAAAAGATGGGGTACACGAATGCGATTTCGCTGGATGGCGGGTGGCGGGCGCTGAAGGAGTCGGGACTGCCGCTGGAGTAGTTGGCGGCCTCAACCCGCGGAGCGCTTCGCGGGCGGTCATTGCCGATTGGGAGAGGCCGGCGATTCCGTAGTCCGGTCAACCCGTCAGTCGCGGTCAAGAACGAGGACCGCGAGTTCAGGATCGGACGCGAATTCCGCGATCCGGACGGCCTCACGGACGCAACACTTGCTCGGCGTCCCGCGTCGGGTGCCTCCAAGCGCCGGAGCCACACAACCTTTGGAGGGGGCCCAATCGTAGTGGCGAGTTCGTAAAAGTCGGAGTCGGTGCTCACAATGACGAAGTTCCGCGCCCGGGCAAATTCCCATATCTCACGATCCGGGCGCTCAAGCAAGCCGGCCTCCGCAACATGAGCCGAATCCGGGTACAATTCGGCGAGCCGGGCGACGAGCTTGCGCGAGAGGTTCTCGTCAAACAGCAGCTTCACAGAGCCACGCGCCTACCCATCCGGGCGGCAAACTCGTACACTGCACCTCGCGCGGCGTGAGCCGAAATGGATCATTCCTGGTGAGCGCCGAAGTCCACGGCATACTACGCACTGTTTCACCTTCTGATCTCCGAAGCGATACAGAACTGGAAGCGGCCACAGGAACGTTATGCGTTTGCGCGAATGTTCGAGCACGGCGTAATGAAAACCGCCTGCACAAACAAGCGCGATGCTCTCCAGGCCTATTTCAACAGGCACCCATCCCCTGGTCCCGAATTGACTACCGCCATGCACCTGCATCTCGTCGCAAAAACTTTTGTTGAGATGTACCAGCAACGGGAGGAGGCCGACTACGATTATTCAACTAACTGGACTCGGACAGACGTGGTTCTCGAAATCACTTGGGTGTGGCTATTTTGGAACCACGGTCCGGAAGGGGTGTAGCCGGCGCTGGTCCTGATCGATGTGGAATTGCCAGTAGCGATCAAAGTCTCCTGAGAGGTAGACGGCCCGCAGTTGTACGATGGCCTCCGCCATCTGCTCGGTCAAACGCATACCGGAGCGTTCCAAGCGATCTTTGATCAGGTTCTTGCAAGCACCTTCGACAGGGCCACT
>PMTT01000760.1 GCA_003167275.1 Bryobacterales bacterium
GCCTCGCTCATGCGGCTGCCGAAGCCGCTCTGGTCGTACGCCAGGACGGCATAGCCGGCGCGGACCAGGGCGAGGATCGGGTGCAGGTCGTTGTGGTAGACCCACATGTAGCCGAGCGGGTAACTGTAGCCGTGGAGCCAGATCACCGTGGGCAGCTTCGTGCCTTCCGGTGTGTCGGCGGGATAGTAGAGGTCGCCGCGGACGTTGAATCCGAAGCTCAGGCTGCGCGAGGCGGTCTGGCTCTTCTGCGGCTCCAGCCAGCCGAAGGAATTGCCGCCGCGCTGGATGACCCAATTCACCAGGTCGGGCGTGGTTTGGCCCGGATTCCCGCCGCCGCGCGCAGGTCCCGACAAGCCTCCTCGGGCGGCGGTCGGGGACGCGGCGGCTCCGCGTCCGGGGGCAGTTCCGGGGGCGGCCTCAGGAGCGGCTCGGCCCGGCAAGCCCCTGCCACCGAGTCCGCCGCGGCCTGCTCCGGGCGGCATCATGGGCGGTTCGTTGCCGAGCATCCATTCGACCGATTGACGGATTCCGGCGGCTTTGGTCTCCCATGCCGCGGTGTCTCCGACGGAGCCGTTGGACGCAGCGAGGAGGTCGCTCACGGCGCGCGGGTAACGCTTCAGATCTACGCTCTCCTTGCTGTTGGCGCGCCATTGATCGAAATCCCAGGGGAATAGAAACTGGTTGGTCCACACCCGCGTGGATCGGCCGAATTGAATGTCGAGCCAGTCCAGGCAAGCCTCCTGGTCGTTGGCGCCGTGGAAGCCGGGCACGCGCAGGATGCCCAGGCGATTTGGCTGCCCCAGCAGCTTGTAGACCTTCAGGGCGGAGTAATACGCCTGTTCGTCGCCCCACGAATTGGAGACCTCGTCATTCAGGCCGTATTCGAGCAACGCAGCACGCGGGGCGATCATCGCCACCAGCAGGTTGCCATCGATGGGGAGGCGGTCCTCGCGGCCGGCGAAGAAGCGCAGGCGCGGCACGAACCAAGTGGGGAAACTGCGCGTGGTGCTCTCGATGCTCTCGCCGAAACCGCGCTCGCCGGCCGAGCGCCAGGGCAGCACGCCGCCCACGCCGGTGCTTCCGGCGATCACGGCGGCGATGCGCTCGTCCATGGCCGCGGCGATGGCGGCCATCTTACCATCGCGGGAGTAGCCGAACATGCCGACGTGCTGCATGTCGGCCTCGTGCACGGTCTCGAGATAATCCAGCACCAGGCTGGCGGCCCAGGCGCGGCGTGGGAGCAAGGCGAAGTCATAGTCGGGGTAGAGTTGAGCGAGGGGCGCGGCGTCGTCCATGCCGTCGTTGCTCGCGTAGCCGCAGGAGATGTAGCCGCGGCGAACGAGCGATGGCGACCAACCGGCCAGGTTGGGGCTGATCAACACGGGGAACGGCCCCTTGCCGTCCGGGATCATCACCTGCACGCGCATGGTTCCCTTGCTGCCGGGGCCAAACTCCAGGCGCAGGTTGCGGACGCGGTATCCTTTGCCGGTAGTCTCGTCGAGCACCACGGCGCGATCCAGCTTTGGCTTGGGCGGGAATGTGCCGATGTCGTACTTCTCGAAGAGGCGGCGGATCTCGGCGCGGCGGGATGGCCAGTCGCGGGGAGTGCGGACCGGCTTGCCGTCCAGGAACTGCAGGGGTTCGGGCAGGCCGTTGATGCGCGGAAGAGCATCGAAATCGGGCGGGAGTTCGCCGGTCTTTTGGAGCCACTCGCGGAAGGAGGGGACGTCGGGGAGGATCTCCTGAAGCTTGGCCAGATACTCGCGGCGCTCTTGGGGCGTGAGGGCTTGGGATGGGTGGCTGACGGCTAATAGGACCAGCAGGGCTAACTTCGTATACCTTTTCATGGATGTTCTCCAGTGGCACAGGCATTCTAATCCTGGATGAAGAATAGCGAATTTACCGAGGGCAGCACCAGGTGAACTGTCGTTACGGGCTGGCCATTGGCATCTGACTGAGTGAAGTCGGCTGTCTCCTGGACCCCGGTGTGGGGGTTCCAGATTCTCAGTGTCTTCTTACCTCGCAAGACTACCTTTGTATCTATGGCTTTCGGGGACGAGTTGGCGAAGAAATAAATGTCGCGGGCGTCCTTGACCTTGTGGATGTAGGTTAGGGCGCCTTCGTATTCATTGCCGCGCCTCAGGGCCCCCATGGGCTCCTGAATGTCGACGTCGCGGAGAGGGAGCACCTGCTTCAAGGCGAAGTCCATCAACCACGGATGCGTGCTGGGCAGAAAGAGCGCCTGTCCACCGGCTTGGTTCTTCTTGACGTAATACCAGAAGACATAGAAATTCTGGCGGTCCTGCGCGCGCCGCACGTCGGCTTTCAGCGGCTCGTCCGGCGAGACACCGAAGACGTCGGCGATGGCGCGCTGCACTTCCTTATCTTTGCCGAATTCCGCCGAGCGGGTGGGGAGCAGGCCGGTCGCGATGACCATTCCTCCCTGGTCGTAGAACTCCTTGATCTTGGCCGCCGCGGCCGCCGAAATCGTGTCGCCGGCCGGCAGGATCAGCACGCTGTACTCCTCGCGGTTCTCCCGATTGTTCAGGATCAGCTTCTTTCCTTCGACCGTGCAGCGATCCACCAGGACTTCCGGGTGCAGATAAGTATAGTCCACGCGGAGACCACGGAAGAGGGATTCGCCGATATCCTGGTAGTCCATCCCAAATGCCGGGCCGCCTTCGCGCGCATAGGCCGTTTCCATGATTTGGGGAGGCTGCTCGCCCTCGGTCAGAGGGAACTGCACGCCGCCGACATTGCGATACTGTGCGTGCAGCGAGGCAATCGGATAGAGCACCGCGACATCCGCCACGTGCTTTCCGTGCTGGAGCAAGTAACTGAGGCGGCCGACATAATCGTTCAGCTCGGGGCGCTTGGGCTGCGCAGTGCGGGCCGGGATCTGGTAGTTGATCCCCATGGCGAACTGATCCATGGCCACCTGGAAGGCGATCTTTCCATCCAGGATGCGGTACGCGGCATAGGTCTCTGCCCGCGCGATGGGGTGGTCATAGTTGAAAGCGGCGGAGGTCACGATCTTGTAGGATGGATTCGACCGCCCGTACCACCAGATATCATCCACCGTGGGAGCGGACTGGTACTGGAACACCTTCAACAGATCGCCATTGAGCGGCGTTGGATTGAGGGGCTCCTCCTGGTCGAGATGCCCGCCGAAGATCAGGTGGTGATCGGCGCACCAGTCATTCANNTCATACCAGAGCGCCGGGTAATACTTCATGGGCGAATAGCCGTACTGCTTTTGGAAATAGGTGTTGAAGTTGGGAGTCCACATGCGGTCGGCGTGATGCATGGAGGGCTCGTCGTAAAAGGTCTGCTTGATGAGGTTGCCGAAGTAGGCGCCGAAGTTGTCCTGGTACTTCTGGTAGGTCATGGAGATGAATTGTGTCATCGCCGTCTCATCCAGATAGTCGACTACGCGCGCCTTGCCTTCGATCAGGTAGAAGGCCATGACCTTCCAGTTGCCCTTGGGGACCTGACAGACTAAGCGTTCCTGCTGCTTGCGGTCACTGACGTCCACCAGTTCGAAGGTGTCCCGGTTCATCATCACGGCGCCAACATAGGCACCTTGGGGAATCGCCAGTTCCACGGTCGCCGGTCCGGTGGCGTCTTTCTCCGCCATGTTCAGGTTCTTGGCGACAAATTGGGGGAACTGGGAGAGCATCTGTCCGCCTACCGTGCCGGTGGGGAAGGCGTAGTCGTCGTACAGGATGACTTCGAGTCCCTGCTTTTTGGCTTCTTCCAGGGCCAGCTTGTAGAAGCGGAAGTAGTCGTCGCTGAGGAAAGCGACGCCCTGGCCGGGTTGCGGCCGGCCGCCGGCCTCGATGAAGAAGCCGCCGTAGTTCAACTTTGCCATCTCCTGAATGCCGGAAACGATAGCGTTTTCGTTCAACGTGGAGAG
>PMTT01000674.1 GCA_003167275.1 Bryobacterales bacterium
GTGCGGCCCCACATGCCGCCGCCGGCCGGCCCCCAGCTTCCGACCTTCTTGGTCGCCAGATCGTAGGCGTACGCGATATTCGGATTGCCGCCGCATCCCTGGGCCGTGTGCGTGTAAAGCACGTTATTAAAGAGGTTCAAGGCGTAGGGCTTGCCATTGGGCGGCATGAACTTGGAGGGCGCCACCACGTCTTCGCCATCCGCCACGTTCAACTGATGGAGCATGCCATCCCAGGAAGCGGCGTAGATGGTGTACTTGCCGGGTGCACCTGCGGGTCCGATGACGGGCGTGGCGGTGAGTCCTCCGGGGCAGAGGATACCGCCGCCGCGTCCGCCGTTAGCCGGCGGCGTGAAGGTGCTCTCAAAATGCTTGGTCCAGATCACCTCGCCCTTCTCGACGTCGATGGCAAAGATGTTGTCCGACACCCCGGCGTCGATGGCGATCTCCCTGGGCCCGTTGGGAGTGTTCACCTTGCTGACGATCAGGGGCGGGAACAACGAGTGCATCTGGCGGGGTTGATTGTCGAGCTTCAGCTTCCAGAGGAGCTTGATATTCTTGACGGTGTCTATGGCGAGGATCTTCTCGTCTTTTTGCCAGGCGGTCCGTTGCGGGTTGCCGCCATCCGTCAGCCAATCCGCTCCCCAACCGATCACGCAACCGAGCGTGATCGTGACCATAGCGAGTACACGTCGCATTGAAACCCTCGCAATCTTCAGTATCGTGCCGGCTTTTCCCCGTCCCTCGAACAGCGTCGTCATCCAGTCTACCGCGGTGAGCCTGCGACACGGAGGGCACCGGGTTTGCAGTCCCAAACGCAGCGAATTTCGCTGGCTTGAAACGATTCAAGCTGCTTGTGGGGTTAGCATATATCGCGAGTAGAACGGAAGTCAAGGGGGAGAATTGGTTTGTCAGGGGGAAGAATTGGTTGTCTTCTAGCCGCGCCCTCTCACCCACGGCCTTGTGTCGGAAAACCCACACAGGCAAGAATGCCCGTGTTACATTGAGCGAAATGCAGCGGCTACCGCTTCTCCTTTTGCTGGCCGCGCCCGCCTGGTGCGCCGGCCCGTTCTTCAATATCCTCGACTACGGGGCACACAACGACGCTTCGGCGCCCGCCACGGAAGCCATCCGATCGGCGATTCAGGCGGCCAAAGCCGCGGGCGGCGGCACCGTGTTCATTCCGGCGGGCAACTACATCAGCGGCCCCATCGAACTGGTGAGCAACCTGACCTTGCACATCGACGCCGGCGCGACGGTGCGATTCCCCGCAACGCGGCTCCCTTTTACCGAGGGCCGCCAGCAGAGCATCGAAGCGCTGACGCCGGTCCCGCTGATCGGCGGCCGCCATCTCGAGAACGTCGCCATCACCGGCCGCGGCGTGCTCGCGAGCGACAACGCCGAATGGATGAAGTTGATGCCGCGCCAGAAAGGACTGGGGGCCGACCCCGGTAGCGCCAACGGTCCCAACTGGGAGCGTCTGCTTCAGCTTCTCGAAGTCAAGACGCCCGCGCCGCCGGAGGCCTACCTCCAGGCGGCGCCGGAGCTGCGCCCTTCCTTCGTCCGCACCATGGACAGCAAGAATATCCTGATTGAAGGCGTGCGCTTCTCGGGGTCGCCGATGTGGACCATCCACCTTCTCTACTCCGACAACGTAGTGGTGCGCGACGTCGTCATCGAAACGTATCCGGGCGTTCACACTGACGGCATCGCCGTGGACTCCAGCCGCAACGTGCGCATCTCCAACTGCTACATCGATACGGGCGACGACGGCATCGTCATCAAATCCGGCAAGGACGCCGACGGCCTGCGGGTCAACCGTCCGAGTGAGAATATCTCGATCTCGAATTGCACCGTACACCGCGCGCATGGCGCCGTCACCATCGGCAGCGAGACCTCGGGCTGGGTTCGCAACCTGGTGGCCAGCAACATGACGTGCAACGGTACGCAGATGGGCGTTCGCATCAAGAGCCGGCGCGGTCGTGGGGGCGGGGTCGAGAACCTGCGCTTCGATGATTGGGTGATGGACGACGTCGGCCAGGCGATCAACGTGACCAACTATTACCTGATGGAGGGCGAGGTGAGGCGCCACGGCCCGGAACCGGTCTCGGACCGCACGCCCGTGTTTCGCGACATCGCCATCAGCAACATGAATATCCGCCGCGCGCGGGTGGTCATCAACGTCGAAGGACTACCGGAGATGCCGATTTCCGGACTACGGATCTCGGACGTGGTGGCCTCCGCGCAAACGGGCATGAAAGCGTTTCACACCACCGCCCTGGAGCTCCACAATGTGCAGATCAACGCGGAGAGCGGTCCCGCCTTTCTGGTGCGGGACTCCCGCGACCTGGAACTGGACCACGTCTCGACGCGGCTACCCCATGAGGAGTCCCCGGTGGTGCGCCTGGATCGCACTCCCGGGGCCATCGTGCGCGCCAGCCGCGCTTTCCCTGGAACGGGCACGTTTCTGTCGACTGGCCCCGGTGAGTTGAAGAGCGTCGTCCTGGAAGGGAACGTCCTGGGCGGCGCACGCAAACCTACCGTCGAAGTGAAGGCAGACTTCTGGAAGTCCGCGGAGCCGCCCACGGAGGCTGAGCCTGCGCCGCCACGCGCCACGTCGGGTCAGCTCACTCCGCCCGCAGCGCTTGTATCGGCGAAACCGAACTCGCGCGGAACGCCGGAATCAATGCCGCCGTCAGTGCGGAGAGCCCGATTACTTCATGCGGCTTCGACCGGGATCAACTCGTCTTTGACATAGTGCAACTGCACCAAGCGGGGGTAAACGGGGCCGTCCTCGAAGTGCAGCGACGTGGCCTCAAGGACATTGGCCCGAAGTTCCTCCCAGGTCTCCGCTTCCGTGAAAATGGCGTGGCCAAGAGCACGCGCGCAATAGCCACTTTCCTCCGCGTCGCGAACCTCGAATATCAATTCCATGTCCCCGTCACTTCTTCTTTCCCCCCAGCAATCCTTTGAGCAGATCGCCGGCCGCCTGGCCCCCCAGTCTCTTCGCTTCCCCTGCGGCAACGGCCCGCAAGTCGGGCCGGAACACCGGGTCGGAGCACGTGCCCTCCACCATAAATGGAATCGGCTGATCGTTGACCGCGGCCATCATGCCACTGGTGTGAACCGCCGCGGCCATCTTGAAAGCCAGCGCGTTGGACGGACTGATAGTCCCGCCGCCCGTCATCTCGCCCACCGCCGGTACGACCAGCTTCAGATTCTGCGCGGTGGTGCCCTCGGGAGCCATCCGCAGGCTGGCGCTCAGCGTCTGGATCTCGGTGTCCGATCCTCCCTGGATGCCAGCCAGCTTCTCCACCATCGCCATCTTCTTCCCCAGGTCGAATCCCGTGAGCCGCGTGTGATCAAAAGACAGTGTCCCGCTCGTAATCAGACGATTGGCAGGACCTTCCATGTCGAATCGGACGTTGGCCGTCCCTCCTTGCAAAGAGGAACCCGCCGGGAGCACGATGCCGAGTGAGGGCAGCATCCCGGCGAGATCCGGGATGGGCATCCCCGGGCCGGAGAGGTTCATCTTCAAGACGGTGCTCTCGCCTTCCCGGAAATAGTTTCCGGTCAAACTCGCAACAGCTTTGCCGATGTGGATGTCCCCGCGGCGCACCGTTCCAGACTGCTTACGCAGGTCGTGCTGAATGGCGAAATCCAGCTCTACCGTGCTGCCCGTGGGCGTCCCCTGCCTCGCCAGTTTCAGTTTTTCGGCCTTCACCTTTCCAGTCACTTCGACCATGCCGCCTTTGGACTCGCCGCTGCCCTCGAAGGAGATCAGTCCAGCCACCCCCAGCGATGAGCCCGCCATCTCGAGGTGAGCCACGGTGAGGCTGGCCTGGACCGGCGTCATCGACACGTCAGATTGGTCGAGGGGGCCGGCATGGCCGCTCAATTTGATGTCTCCCCCGCCGCTGACTTTCGTGGAGAACAGGAAGGGGAAGATCGAGGTGTTCGAGAAATCGTGCAACTCGGCATTCACGTCATCCAGGATTATAGGGCTCTGATTACCGCCAGTCCTGGCCACCGAAATACGGCCTCCCGTGATCTTCACCAGCTTCACGGAAAGCTGGATTGCGCCTTTCGAGGGAGCAGGCGTGGCAGGCTCGCCTTTCACCGCCTCGCCTTTGGGCACGTCGCTTTTCGACGCGCCGTTGGCTGCCGGGGGCGCACCCAGCTTGGAGAAGTTCCAATCTCCCGAGGGAGCCTGCACCAACATGATTTCCGGCCGTTCGATGGTCAGGCCGGTCACGTTCAGCTTGTGGGAAAAAATCAAGGGCCACAGCTCAATCTCCAGGTTCATGGAGTTCGCGCGCACGAACGGAGTGCGGTTGAAGATAGGATCGTCCGCCACCGCGAGGTCATTCGCCGAGACCGTGCCGGAGAACACATCGAGATTCAAAACGCCAAGCTTCACCTCCCTGCCCAATGCCTTGGTGAGATCGGCCTCCAGCAGCGGTCGAAACCGGTTGGCATCGATCCAGAACGGCGCGCTCAATAAAGCCAGCAGCAGCACGACCGCTGCGATGCCGGCCCAACGGACTTTTCGACTCATCAGCTCCTCGTGTGCGGGGCAGGCGATCGGTCGCCGGCGCCATGTCCTACTGTAACTTGAAGGGCGCGGAGATTCTTCGCACCCTACTGTTTCTTTAAGATATAGACGTAATCGTTGAGGCCAAAAGTGGTGGTGGTGGGGTCTATGTAATGCCAGTCCAGTTCGGTGGCGCAGCCGGTTTCGACGGTCTTCCACGACGATCCATGGAATCCCAGTTTGGCCGCGATCTTCACCGGATCCACCGAGTGGTCCCGGCTCTGCATTTCGCCGAAGGCGCCCTGGAACAACATGTCGGCGGGATAATCTTTGACCTGATATTTCGGGCCTTTGCAGGCAACTTGGCGCGGGCCGCTAATCTCATTCGGCTTAAACACCACGATCTTGCCGACCAGTGATTTCATCTCCGCCGTGTCGAACTTCCGCACCGGATCGGCCCAGGGCGCGACGACCGCCGAGTCGATCTTCCAGGTGCCGAGATAGAACGGCTCAGCAGCGGGCATCCGGGAAGACAACCCGATGGAGGCCAGTATGGCCACGGCGAGGACGGTCAGACGTGGAACGGCAAAGTTTCTCAACAGAACTCCGATCGAGGAGAGATTACCACAAAACCGGGCACCAAAACGGTCACACCGGCGGTGGCCCAGTCAGGTAGTAACACCAGTCCCCGTCACCCCAACACCCGATTGGAATTGTCCACTGGGGTTCGTCAGCCCCTGGCCGGCAAAATTTGCAGGCCGTTGGCCGTCAGCCTGGGGTCCTTGCCCCGCACTGGCGGAAGCGGCGGCCACCTGATTATATAATCACGAAATGTCACGCTTGTTCATGATCGCGTTGTGCGCCCCCTTCCAGATGCAGTTGATGCCGCAGACTACCGGCGGCAAGTCCGGCCTGACGAAGCTTCTCGAAGCAGAATTGAGCCGCTTCCCCGCGAGGGCGGGACTCTACGTCAAGCACTTGCGGTCCGGAGAAGAGGCCGGGGTGCGCGCCGACGAAGCCTTCAACAGCGCCAGCGTGATCAAGCTTCCGGTGATGGTGATCGCCTTCCAGATGGCGGATCAGAAGAAACTGAATCTCGACGATCGGGTCGAAATCGGGAAATCGGACTACCGGGGCGGGACCGGCATATTCAAGTACCACGATCTCGGCCAGACGCCGACTCTTCGCGACGTTATCACGGAAATGATCATCACCAGCGACAACACGGCCACCGACATGATGATCGCGAAGGTGGGCGGCGTGGCGCGCGTGAATCAATGGCTGGGTGATAACGGCTATAAAGGCCTGAAACTGAATTCCACCGCCAACGAGTTGTTTCGAAAACGCTATGAGCTCACCGCGTCTCAATCCGATCGCAGCGCCTGCATGACGTCGACCCGCGCCGCGCGAGCTGCCGGCAGCACCGAGGCGATCACCGCCGCGGCCATTAACAGGACCGCCGAACCGGCCACCACCACGGCATCGGGCATCTTCATATCCTGGAAATAGCTGCTCGCCAGTTGCGCCAGCCCGTAGCC
>PMTT01000343.1 GCA_003167275.1 Bryobacterales bacterium
TAGGGCTTGTTGGCCTGGAGCGACGCGCGGATGTAGTCGTTGAACGCCTTCACCCCATCGGCGTAGCGGCGGATCTGCGAATTCTGCGAGTTGTTCTGGTACAGATCGCCCAGGAACATGGTCCACTTGTCGATCCACTCCGGGGCGGCGATCAACTCGTCGATCAGAGCCGCGCGCTTGCTGGAGGAGGTATCGGCAACGAAGCTGAGAACGCGTGCAGGCGTGGGGATGCGGCCGGTAAGGTCGAGCGTCACGCGCCGGATGAACTCGTAGTCCGTGGTGGCGGGGGCGGGAGTGACCCCCGCCGACCGGAGGGCGGCGAAAATGTACGCGTCAATATCATTTCCGCCGGCCTGAGCCGCAGGCTGGAGTTTAGCGGTGAGCCGGCTGGTAGACGGCGGCAGTTGCGACGTCACCAGGTTGGTCATCGCCGTCACAGCGGCCCGGTGCGCATTCGGGATGTACCGCTGATACTGGGGACCGAACCGTATGCATTCGGCATGTGCGACCGGATACTGTGGAACGCCAGGTTCGTCCTGCGCCGCCAGCAGCGCACCGAGCATGATGATACCGAAACACAGTCTGCAACCCATTTCTTGAGCCCCTCCCAGTTGGGCCTTTCCGAATTCTCACGATGAAAAACCCGGCATTCTCCGAAAAGACTCGCTGCGCCGCACATTAACGATTCCTAAGGTATCCTTGAATTCGGGGATTGCGGTGACTGTCCCCATTAGGAGGATCGATGCGCCTCATCTTCGCGCTCTGCGCTCTCGCCGCCATGGGGTTGGCGGCAGACGAGCCACTGCTGCTTCAGAAGCCGACACTGAGCAAGACCCATATCGTGTTTGTCTACGCGGACGACCTTTGGAGCGTGCCGCGTGACGGCGGCGACGCCACCCGCCTCACCAGCGGCGCGGGGACGGAAACCGACCCGGCCTTTTCGCCCGACGGTACACGCATCGCCTTTACCGGCGAGTACGACGGCAACGTGGACGTTTTCGTGATCCCCGCATCGGGTGGTGTGCCCAAGAGGCTCACGTGGCATCCGGCGCCCGACCGGGTCCTGGGCTGGACGCCCGACGGCAAGCGGATCATCTTCAGCTCCTCGCGGACCGCGTACTCGCGCTTCGAGGAGATGTTTACAGTCCCGGCCGACGGAGGCGTCGAAGAGAAACTGCCGCTGCCTACCGGGTACCAGGCATCCATGTCGCCCGACGGGGAGTCGATCGCGTACGAGCCTATCGGAAAGGCGTTCACGATGTGGAAGCGATATCGCGGCGGTCAGACCACGCGGATCTGGCTCGCCCGCCTCTCCGACAGCACCGTTACCAAGGTACCGCGCACAAATTCCAACGACTTCAACCCCATGTGGTCAGGCGACCGCGTCTATTTCCTCTCGGACCGCAACGGGCCGATGACGCTCTTCTACTACGACGTGAAGACCAAGGCGGTGAAGGAGGCGATTCCGAACCAAGGCCTCGACCTGAAGTCCGCCTCACTCGGACCGGACGCGATTGTCTTCGAGCAGTTCGGCGGCATCCTCCTTTATGACCTGAAGTCCGGTAAGACGAAACCGGTTACGATTCGTGTGCAGGGCGACCTTCCGGCGCTGCGAACCAAGTGGGTGGACGTGGGCAAGCGCCTGGGCTCGCCAGCCGTCTCGCCGAACGGCGCGCGCGCGGTGTTTGCAGCTCGCGGCGATATCATCACGATACCGGCGGACAAGGGCGAAGCACGCAATCTGACGAATACGCCGGGAGTGATGGAACGCGATCCGCAGTGGTCGCCGGACGGCAAGACGATCGCGTACCTATCGGATGAATCGGGCGAGTACGCGATCCATCTGCGCCCCCAGAGCGGCGTAGACCAGGTGAAGAAACTCGCCTTGAAACCCGGCTTCTACCATGCGCCGCGATTTTCTCCGGACAGCAAGAAGATCGCACTCGTGGATACGTTTTCGCGGATTTCCTACGTGGATCTGGAAACGGCGAAGCAGGTTGAGGTGGACCAGGACACCTATCAGATGCGCAGCGGGGACATTGCAGGCGCATGGTCTCCGGACAGCAAATGGCTGGCTTATTCGAAGGTGTTGCCGAATGAGTTGAGCGCCATTCATCTTTATTCGCTAGCCGCCGGAAAATCGACGCAAGTGACTGACGGATTGAGTGACGCCACCAATCCGGTGTTCGACCGAGATGGCAAGTATCTGTACTTCACGGCGAGCACCAACTCCGGTGAAAGCCTGGGGCTGGACATTCATGCGACGGGACGCACGTCCACCAGTTCCATCTATCTCGCGGTTCTCGACAAGACGCAGCCATCCCCTTTCGCGCCCGAGAGCGATGAGGAGAAGGGGGCTGACGACAAGAAGCCAGCGGACGCAGCCAAACCCGAAACCACACCGGGCGAGGGTCCGGCGGGTGACGCCAAGCCGCCCGCGCCGGCGAGATCCAGACCAGGCACCCCGGACGTCAAGATCGATCTCGATGCAATCGACCAGCGCATCCTCTCCGTGCCCATGCCCACGCG
>PMTT01000801.1 GCA_003167275.1 Bryobacterales bacterium
CGCTGGCATGATCCTCCGCAAGATTGCGGACGACCGACTCGTCTTTCAGATGCCGGAGTCAGACCGGCAGCCGTTCTCCATAAAGACCAGCACTACCCTAAATGCAGGGAAGTGGTATCAGATCGTCGTGACCAAGAACGACGATGGACTCGTCATCTACATTGACGGGATTCTGGAAGACGCGCTCAAGTTTAGGGGGCAGCGCACGGCCGCGGTAGCGTTGGCAACTCCTTTGATCCTGGGGGCGCGGGGCGGCGGTGGCGCGGCTTTCCACGGGTGGCTCGATGAAGTGATGTTCTATAACCGGGCGCTCTCCGCAGACGAGGTCAGGGCGTTATTCCAGGCGCGCGAATCCGGACCGTGCCGGATCTGAGGAACCTTTAGAATCCGGGGAACGGTAGGCGGCACCGCCAGGCGGCACCGCCTGCCCCACCTTCAGCGCATTGCTTGCACCGACGCCACCAAATCCCCAGTCGATCGGCGGCCATGAAGGCTACATCACTGTGGGGATGTACGACGATGGGTTGCCGGGCGAGATCTTCATCACGATGGCGAAGGAAAGGTCGACGATTTCAGGGCTGATGGACGCCTTCGCCACGGCCGTGAGCTTCAATTTGCAGTACGGCGTGCCGATCAAGTTCCTGGTGGACAAGTTCGCGCACGTGCGGTTCGAGCCCAGCGGGTGGACCGGCAATCAGCAGATCCCGTACGCCAAGTCGATTATGGACTACATATTCCGCTGGCTGGGCGCGAAGTTCCTCGGGCCGGAGTATGCGGTGACAGAAGCGGGCGAGACATCGACCTTGCGCGCTACCGAACCCGATCCGCAGCAGCAGTTGCCTTTCGCGCCGATGGTGACGGACGCGCCGTTGTGCGCCGAGTGCGGCTCGATCATGACGCGCAATGGGAGCTGCAATAAGTGCGGCAATTGCGGCGGGACGAGCGGTTGTAGCTAAGAGTTTAGGGACTGAGGCCCAGCTTCGTCAATTTGGAGCACTTATGGCACAAATCCCATCCAGGGGTCAGACGATCGCGGTTATTTGGAGCTTCGACCGGACACTCACTTCGAACCCGCTCCAGCCGCTGTTCAGCAGATTCGGAGTTGATGAGGCAGATTTCTGGAGTGGCGTTGGCCGGTCGTTGGGATCCGCAACCCGCAAAGAGGCGCAGGGGACTTCCCCGGATGTAGGTTACCTGGAACGCGTCTTGGCATTCACTCGCACCGGTACATTTGAAGGGCTGAACAACTCGAGGCTACACGAGTTAGGGTCAGAGATTTCCCTATATGATGGGCTCCCTGGGTTTTTCGAGAGGCTGGCTTGCATCACTGAGAAGGCGGCGGCGCCTTCGCTGCGGTCCGGCCCACAGATTTGCACCTGTAGAAGCAACTGGTTCATCACCGGCGCTCCCTATTGCTCTGGCATGCGAGCCACAGGAGCGTGACCGAATCTCTACGTTCGCGGGGAACCGGAATCCCGCAAATAAACCACGCCGCCCAAACGGCCATGCGCATGCCCTTCATATCGGCAGGAGGATGAAAAAATGCGGAAATTGCTTATCACAGCGCTCTTCGGAGTGGCGATGGGAATCGGTTCTGCCCAAGCGGCAGAGATAGTAATTAGGCTCCGACCGCCGATCAGCATACACGAGCACCGGACGTACAGGCCGGGCCCGCGGCACGTCTGGATCTCCGGGTATCATCGCTATGAAGGAAACGCATACGTCTGGACTCCGGGACGCTGGGAGGTTCCACCTCGCGAGCATGCCGTTTGGATTGCTCCTCGATACCAACACCGGCGCGATGGATACGTATTTGTAGAAGGTCGCTGGCGGTAGTGCGCGTGCAGAATTTGCATTAGGAGAGTGGTGCGGCGAAGCGCACGCGCCACTCGCTTCCGCCTGCCCAGTAGGCGGGGACGCGATGCTCACCCGAGGGAACCTCTGAAAACGACGTCCAGTTCGAGTTCGTCGGGCGAGGCGTGCGGGCGAGAGGCGGTGAAGGGCCACTCGGCGACGGTGCGTGCCAGAGCGAAGCGGGACTGCGCGACGGCGGCGGAAAAGGGCGCGACGGCGGAAAGAGCGAGAAATGAGCGGCGCAGCATCGGAGTTATCATAGCGCAGGTAGCGGGGAACGTAGACAGAAGCTGGCAGGGCTTTACACTAACTCACGAGTGAGACCGGCCGTTCGAGCAATCAACTGTGCGAGGTGCGAAAGAGATTTCGCGCCAGGTATGTGTTCGCGGCGAGTTGTTCCTCTGAAGAATAGAAAGCCTACCACCGGCGCGTGGGCCGACAGCATCTAATGTTGGTCCGCAGGATCGCGCGGCAAGGAGTGCGGATCTCGCGCGTCGGCGCGGAGGTTGATGCCATCCTCGGTGCGCGTTACTTCCCAACTCCCAATCAGTCGCGCGTCATCACCAGGCGGAGGCCGGCGGCCACGAGGTGTTCGCCGTTGAAACGAACGGGAAGGATGGTCTGGATGCTCACCGGACCAAGAGGATCCCAGCGCGCCACGCGCAAAGTGCGATTCACTCAAACCGGTATGTACCGAGGCAACTCCGCGATTTGACGGCGGCGAGTACCGCGCAGGTCCCTCTCGACGGCAGCAATTGATCGGGCTGGAGGCTCCAGCCTGGACCAGTTTGTCACGGCAGTCGCGGCACTACCGTTGGTGCCGCTCTCCTCGAGACGGCCGGTCCTACCGTCTCCGCCCTTAAATGACAAATGAAGTCGCTCGCGGTTCAGGATATCCTCACAGGAGCCGTCCGACATCCTCAACAGAGCCGCCAGACAACCCGGTCTCTGAGCCACTCCAGAAGAGCCGTTCACCTTGGCCGAAAGCCGCCTCACCCCAATGCAATATCGGGGTGAGGAACCTAAACGCGGGCAAGCCGTGCAAGGTACTACACAGGAGAGATCACGGAGTTCAGGCTAGGCTACGCTGGTCGCGGCTAACAATGCGGCCCTGTGACCAGATGGACCCGACGGACCTCGAAAATGCGCTGGCCGTCCAGGCAAGCTCGGGGGACGGAGACTTCGATGTCATTTGGGTGGATCCGCCGCCGCATTTTAATGCACATCCCACCATTGTCCGATCCCTGATCCTGATGTCCGCGAGGGCCTTGAAGAGGAGCGCATCACACTCGTTGTAGAGTCGAGGCTTTTTGGATGCGGTTTGGAGGTATTGGGCGAATTCCCCGTCCGGTTTGGTTTGCTCGGCCGGCCCAGGGGTCGTCTTGTACCAGATGACGCCTGGCTTCAGATAGGGCTCGGTGTCGGTCGCCGTTGTGCCACACAGGTGACGCAGTAATCCGAATTTCCCGAAATCCCCAACGTCGCCAGCGTACCGATCCTGCATCTCGATTGTTACCAATATTCTGTAGACCAATAGTCTACAACAAAACACGCTGGAGGTTTGACTGCCGAACAGAAAGCGGGGAAACTCCTGGCGGCGCGGCTCCGGGAGCTCCGCGCCGAGCGCGGCTACTCTCAAGAGCGGCTGGCGGAGCTGGCGTCCATGCACAGGACGTATTTGGGTGGCATCGAAACCGCCCGCCGAAATCCTTCCTTCAAGAACCTCTTCAGGCTGGCTCGGGCCTTGGGCGTCTCTCTATCCCAACTATTTGAATCCGTAGGCTGAAGCTTCTCTCGACGCGTCGCGCAAGGTGGGGCTCAGCGAGATGCCCTACGATCAATGTAACGGCAAACTCCTCGGTCGCGTCCTTTTACGGGCATGCTTCATAAAAAGACTCAAATGTCCGGAACTAGGCGACTGAGGGCCAACACGGCAGATGACCGCTTTCTGGTTTTCGTCCACCCCGAGCTTGAGTTCCCGAAATCGGAGGAGTTCGATGGTGTCCCGTTCTATGCCACCGTCGTGCACCAATGCTTCCCGGAGCCGCCGATTAAAGCGGGATATATCAACCGGAAGGGTGACGAAGGTATACCCGGGAAAAAGGCTTGCCGAGGCGGCGGGTGTGAGAAAGGCGGTCGGCTGCCGTTGGACTACTCCCAGCGTGAGTGTCTCCGACACGGGAAGCGTGGTCTGTTGGTCGATCACCTTCATCTGCACAGTGGACTGGCCCGCGATCTCGAACGGTACCTGCACGTTGATCTGTTGCGCCGCGGAGTAGAGGATCGGCGCTGGGATGCCGTCGCGGAACAGGTGGGCCGTGT
>PMTT01000952.1 GCA_003167275.1 Bryobacterales bacterium
GCAGGGGCCAAAGTGGCGCGGACGTCCCCGTCCGCACCGGCCCCCCTAGTCCGGCTCTTCGTTCGTTCCGACAGGCCGACCGGGGGGTCGGCCGCGGACCAGGGGGTCCGCCCCAGAGGTCGGCCAAGAGCTATACCAAGCACTATGCAATCACGCGAAGGTCCTTGGATGTCTGCGTCAGCACTTCGCAGCCCTTCTCGGTGACAATCACGGTGTCCTCAATCCGGATGCCCCCGAAGCCTTCCACGTAGACACCGGGCTCGATGGTAATCGCCATCCCGGTCTGGAGCTTCCGTTTGTCGCGCTTGCCGATCCGCGGCGGCTCGTGGATTTCCAAACCCAGGCCGTGGCCCGTAGAGTGCACGAAGGCCTTGTCCAGGTCGTAACCCTTCAATACCTCACGGGCGGCGCCGTCGACGCGCGCCGTGGATGCGCCCGCGTGGACAGCGTCGATGGCCGCCAGTTGCGCCTCCAATACGGCACGGTAGGCGCGCTTCACTTTGGGGGTCGGCCGGCCGAGGAACAGCATGCGGGTCATGTCGCTGCAATAACCGTCCTGGATGGCGCCCATGTCGACCACCACCAGGTCGCCGGCTTTCAACGGCGCAGCGGTGGGCTGCGCGTGCGGCAGCGCGGACCGGGCGCCTCCGGCCACGATGGTCTCGAACGACGGCTTTTCGGCTCCCAGGCGGCGCATGTGGTATTCCAACTCGGCCGCCAGGTCCTGTTCCTTCAAGCCCACACGGATGCCAACCACAGCTAGCTCGAACGCCCGTGAGTTGGTTTCCACCGAGCGGCGGATGCGCGCGACCTCATCGGGCGACTTCACCATGCGCAGCTCTTCGATCCAACCCGCCACGGGCTTGAGCGTGGCCCTCATGGGCAGATGCGATTTCAGCGACTCGAAATAATCGCACGTCATGCGGGCCGGCTCGTAGCCGATGCGCTTCAGACGAAGCCTCTTGATGGCGGCCAACACGGCCACAGATAGTGCGCCCTTGGCGATTCTCGCCTGGCAGGTGGTCTCCTGCGCCACCTGAATCTGGTAGCGCGGATCGGTGAACAGGATGCACTTTTCCGGCATCACGAGAAGGTTGCCGCTGCTGCCGGTGAACCCGGTAAGGTATCGCAGATTGGGGCTGAAGGATACCAGCAGGGCATCCAACTCGCGCTCGGCAAGACCGTCCGCGACGGTCTGGCGGCGCGATTCGAACTCGTTAACAGTCAATAGTCACGCTCCGAATTCTTTGCGAATCGATGCGCAGGGTTATCTGCCATCGAATAGCGATTTCGCCAACACCAGGCCCTTCACAGCCAGGTCGTGCGCCTTAAGCATATCGCCCTGACGTTGGGCCTGGTCGGAAAGCTTTACATACGAGAGTGCCCGGTCTTTCAGATCCTGCTCCTTCGGGCTCAGGCGGCGTCTCCCCAGTTGTTGCAGCCTCTGGCGGATTTCCTCCCTGTTTCTGGCAGCCTCGGTCTGAAGACGGCTCAACTCAGCCGCAGGCACGATTTCCTGAATCGGCAGACGCCCGGAATCGGTCGGCTGCGGCGTCGTGGCGGGTGGCGCTGGCGGGCCTATGATCTCGGTTCGTTGGGAAGCGCCCGACTGGCTCGGCCTGGACCTTACCGGCTTCGCCGGGGTGCTGTTCGTCCCGGTCGGATTGGGCGTCTCATCGGGCGGCTGGGTGCTCAACACGGCATCCGCGCTCAGAGGCTGCGGCGGCGGTAACTCCACCCGGGTCTGCGGAACCGAGAGCGGCTCGGGAGGCGGCGCAGGTGTGGGGATTGATACAGGTTTAGGCGGTGTGGGCGTGGCGCTCGCGACCTTGGGCTTGCCGCCCACCACGCAGCCGCTCAAAGAGATCGCCATCGCGACGGCCAGGATTGCTTCCACGCGTCTCATTCTAAGTGCCTTAGTCAGACCGCAATCGGCAGACGGATGAAGAAGGACGTACCCTTCCCCGGCTCGCTGGTGAAATCGATTGTACCATCGTGCAACTGCACGATCCGAAAAGTCATAGCCAAGCCAATACCCGAACCCTCCTGGCGGGTCGTGAAATATAGACGGAAGATCTTCTCGCGCAGTTCCTCCGGTATTCCCACCCCCGTATCGGAGATGCGGATCCCGGCGGTATCCTCGGTGGCGAAGGACTCAAAACGAAGCTCGCCGCCATCCGGCATGGCCTGCATGGCGTTGACCGCTACGTTGAGCACCGCCTGCTTCAGCAGGTCGCGATCCACGCGTACTTCCACCCCTTCGGCCTGCTGGTCCACATGGACGGTAATTCCGCCCGCCTCGGCCTGCGGCCTGGCGAGATCCACGATCTCCGCGACCAACTCCTGTAAAGGGACATCGGCCAAGTTCAGCTCCACCGGCCGGTTGAAATCCAGGAAGGTCTTCACCACGCGATCGAGCCGCAGGATTTCGCGCGAGATGATCTCCATCTGCGGCGCCACGTCGGTGTCGCCGCGCTCCAACTTGGCTTTGGCGACCTCCACATGCAGCAAGATGGCGTTGAGCGGGTTCTTGACCTCGTGCGCCACGCCGGCCGAAACGCGATTGATCGCGGCCATGCGGTCCGCGGTTTGCAGTTCGCGGCCAAGTTTGCGCTGCGCTTCGGGATCGCGCAACCGCACCAGCAGGCCGGAACCGGCGTGAACGCCACCCGGCAGGGTTTCCAAGACGTCCACCGAGAGCAGCACGACCGCCGGACCGGATTCGGCCTCCCCTTGCGCCCTCAAAGGGACGCGCCGGTTCCGGATGGGCCTGCCGGTTTGCGAAGTCTGCGCAATCAGAAGCCCCAGCGTGGTGGAGGGCGGGAAGACGTCGGCGATGGTCTGGTCGGGCAATTCACCGCGATCCTTGCTCAGAAACTTCTCGACGAAGCCCGATGCAAACACGAGGCGGCGCTCGCGGTTGAAGATGAAGACGGCGTCTTCCAGGTCCTGTAACAGGCGATCGATATTGCCGCGCAGATCGGAAACTTCATATTGGGCGCCGCGCAGCCGTTGACCCAACAGGCTCACCTTGGACGCCATCACCGAGAGGTCGTCGGTGGCGGGCTTGGCCGTTCCCGGCCCTTCCGGTTCGTACTCCCCGCGGGCGATCAGGTCAAGCTGTCGCCGCAGACGGCCCAGCGGCCGAATGGCCACCGCCGAAAACAGGAAGGTAATGCAAATCGCGCCGCTCAGGAACAGGACCGCCACCCAGGCGTCGTGGTTCATGATCGGGTTGATCTCGTTCTTGATGAGCGCCGGGGCGATGATCACCAGCACCGACACGAGGATGTGGTCGGGAGGCTCTCCGAGTTGGTATTCGAGCTGATAGAAACGCCGGTCGCTCCCCCTCAGAACCCTCCATTTCTCCCACCAGGGGTCGTCGATGACGAGCCTTCGGAAGTCCGGATAGTGCTCGGCCCTGACGCCCACGCGATCGGGGCTGCTATCGGCGAGGGTCTCGTAGGTCTTGGGATCGGTCACCGCGATTTCGATAATGGCATTGGTTCTCAGCAGATCGCTGAGGTCGTTGGCCAGCACGGGATCGCTCAATGCCTTGGGGAGCGGCGTGGAAAGCTGCGAGTTCAACGTCTTGGTGACGTACTTACCGGCCACTACCTTGTAGGTCTCGGCCTGCGCCAGGGTAGCGTCGAACCGCTGCTGCATGTTGTTGATGAGGTCCACCGCGGAAATCGAACCCAGCAGAACCGCGACCAGCAGTACATACCACAGGGTCAGCTTGGTCTGTAGGTTCATGAGGCGTTATGTCACGGTGAGCAGCAGTTTTCCGGCGGTCTTGCGGCTCTCCAGGTCGCGATGGGCCATCGCCACATCCGCCAGCGGGTAGGTCCGGTCGATGCGCAGTTTGAGCTTTCCGGAGTCGAGCCAGTTGAGCACGTCTCCCGCCCGCCACAGCAGTTCCTCGCGCGTCACCACATAATGGCCCAGGCTGGGACGGGTGAGAAACAGCGAACCTTTGGCGTTCAGGATGGAAGGGTCGAAGGGCGGAACCGGGCCGCTGGATTGTCCGAACAGCGCCACCAGGCCGCGTGGACGCAGCGAGCTTAAGCTCTTATCGAAGGTGGTCTTGCCCACCGAATCGTAGACCACATCCACCCCACGGCCACCCGTGAGGCGCTTCACCTCCACCTCGAAGTCCTGCTGCGTATAGAGGATCGCCTCATCCACTCCGTGCTCGCGCGCAATCGCGGCCTTCTCCGGGGTGGAGACGGTTCCGAACACGCGTGCGCCGAGCATCTTGGCCATCTGGACGATCAGCCCGCCCGCCCCACCGGCAGCCGCATGTACCAGGCAGGTGTCGCCGCTCTTGAGCGGCCAGGTAGAGTGTGTCAGATAGTGGGCGGTCATGCCCTGGAGCATGGCCGCCGCGGCGGTCTGGAAGTCCACGTGATCGGGAATCTTCACCAACTGCGCTGCGGGGACGGCGGCGTATTCCGCGTAAGAGCCGCGCGCCATGGCGTAGGCCACGCGGTCCCCGGGGGCGACTTCGGTGACTTCCGATCCCACGGCTTCCACCGTGCCGGCAGCCTCGTTGCCCAGCGTGATCGGGAGGTCGGCCTTATACAGACCGATCCGGAAATAGATGTCGATGAAGTTCACTCCCGACGCGGCGATCCGCACCAGAGCTTGTTTGGGACCTGGCGATGGCGTGGGAACTTCCACCAACTCCATCTTCTCCGGGCCGCCGGGTTCTTTGACTAGAATCGATTTCATGGGTTAGCCTCTGCGAAGGGCCCTTCGCGTATGGACGATCGTTGCATAGAGTAACAGATACGCAAACGTGAACGGAAAGGAAAAAACGCGCGCCAGCGTCCGGACGGCGCCCGCGCCCCCCAGGCCCGAGCGTAATAGTACAAGTTCCCGGAGGATCGCGAGGTGCCCATGGTCCAGCCAGAAATAATCGCCGTTTTCGTTGATGATGAAGATCTTCGCGCGGAGCCTAAGAGCCAGCACCCACTTCCACTTGGTCATCAGGGGTTCACCGGAGCAGACGATCCCCACCAGCGAGTAGCGATTTTGGGCCAGTTCGCGATAGAGCCGGCGGCGAGACTCGCGGCCGCGGTAGTCGGTGACCCGGTAGATGCGGGCGTTCTCGGGACGAAAGCCTTCGGGAGGCTTGGCGTAGCAGGTGACGAGGTCGATGAAGATGTCGTCGGTCCAGGTCGCGCGGAGGTTGGGGATCAAGCCTTCGAGGATAGCGCGCGAGCCGCTCTCGACGAGCAGAATGGACGTGGGTTCCGGGATGCGGCGGCTCAGAAAATAGCGCACTGCTTTGATTGTGGCACAGGGATCTGGGGTTGTTGAGTCTTGGCTCTTCGTGGGGCCGNNTTCCGAGTGCCGACTATCCGGAAAGAGGCGGCCAGACGCTTCCCAGAACGTTTGGCCACTCTCCGATAACCCCACTTCAAGGGTCGGTCGCGGACCTTCGTGAAAGGGTTTAGAATACACTTGATCGCGGATAATGAGGTGGTGACGATGCGCTTACTTGTCTGGGCTGCGGTTTTGACGGCGCTGGTGGCGGGATGGGCTCCGGCACAGACGGCGGCGGCGGTGGCCGTCGACGGGACGGTGAAGGACGGCGCGGGGCTGTCGGTGACGGGGGCGATCGTCACGCTGGAAACGGCGGCCGGCGCGGGGCAGCGCACGACGGCAACGGACCANNGCGGGGGCTTTCCACTTCGGCGACGTGGCGGCGGGGAGTTATAACGTCACGGTCGCGGCGGGCGGGTTCGCGCTGTGGACGGCGAACGTGACGGCGGGAGTATTGAATGAGGCGCCGGTGGCGGCGGTGCTGCACGTGGCGCCGGTGACGTCGACGATCGAGGTGACGCTGCCGCCGAAGGAGCTGGCGGCGGAGCAACTGAAGTCGGAAGAGAAGCAACGGGTGCTGGGCGTGTTTCCGCACTTTCTGGTGACGTACGACCCGAACGCTGCGCCGCTGACGGCGGGGCAAAAGTTTCACCTCGGGTTCAAGACCCTGGTGGATCCGGTGACGCTGCTGGGCACGGGGATCGACGCGGGAATCCAGCAGGCGCAGAACAAATACCCGGAGTTCGGGCAGGGGGTGGAAGGCTACGCGAAGCGGTTCGGGGCGCGATATACCAACCACCTCAGCGGCGTGATGATTCACCATGTGATTCTGCAGGCGGTCTTTCACCAGGACCCGCGGTATTTTTACAAGGGCACAGGGAGCTTCAAGTCGCGGGTGTGGTACTCGATCTGGACGGCGTTCGTGTGCAAGGGCGATAACGGGCGCTGGCAGCCGGACTATTCCGACGTGATCGGCGGCGCGGCGGCGAGCCAGGTATCGAGGCTGTACTATCCCTACACGTCGCGGCCGTGGCTGCGGCTGTTTCAT
>PMTT01000250.1 GCA_003167275.1 Bryobacterales bacterium
GTTCGATCCCGTAACGAACCGTTCCACAACCTGTTGCGAACTGGACAGGCGGCTCTCAAAAGGGACACCATGGAAGTTCGGAATATGTCTGCCCTCCTTCCCATCTCGCCCCAATTCCGTCCCGTTCTGGACCCCGAGTTCATCCCGGCCTCGCTTTGGAACCGGGCCTATCGCTGCCGTGTCCAAACCGCGGGCGGAGGCCAGGATTTCGCCATCGCTCTCGAGCGGAGCGATGGGTCGGTGTCCGTCTTCCGCACCGCCATCCTTCCCCACGAAGGCCCCAACGTCGAGCTCAACCACCGCTACGCCGAGCGGCTGCTGAAGTTTCTCCTCTGGCAGAAGGGCGGCTACCGCGTCACCGTCGCCGGCGAACCGCGGATCGCCGACTATCTCCGTACCGTCTACGCTCCCGACGGAGCCCGCGGCTTCGACCACCGCTTCATGGGCGAGCGCGTCTACGGCCAGCCGATGGTCATCGAAAGCGCTGCCTTCGATGCTACCCCCGTGGAAAAGGAGACGGCCGCGCCGCTCGGGCGGCACCTGGATGGTTATCGGATCGGCTTCGACCTCGGCGCCAGCGACCGCAAATGCGCCGCCGTCGCCGAAGGCCAGGTGGTCTTCAGCGAAGAAGTGGCCTGGAATCCCAGCGCGCAATCCGACCCGCAATACCACTTCGATGGCATCCACGACTCGCTGCAGCGGGCCGCCCGCCACCTGCCTCGCGTCGACGCCATCGGCGGCAGCGCGGCCGGAGTCTACGTGGCGAACGAGGTTCGCGTGGGTTCGCTCTACCGCTCCGTTCCGCAGGAACAGTTCGATCGCCATATCCGCCGCCTGTTCTTCGACTTGCAAGCAGCCTGGGGCGGCATTCCCTTCGACGTCGTGAACGATGGCGAAGTGACCGCCCTGGCCGGGTCCCTGGCGCTCAACGACAACTCGGTGCTGGGCATCGCCATGGGCAGCAGCCTGGCGGCCGGCTTCGTCGCTCCGCAAGGCACCATCACCTCCTGGCTGAACGAGCTGGCCTTCGTGCCCGTGGATTACCGCGAAAATGCACCGGTCGACGAGTGGTCGGGCGACGCCGGCGTAGGCGCGCAGTACTTCTCGCAGCAGGCCGTCGGCCGCCTGCTGGAGCCTGCCGGCATCCACCTGCCGCGCGAAATGCCCCTGCCCGTAAAGTTGGAGCACGTCCAAAAGCTGGTCGCTGACGGCGATGTGCGCGCCCGCCGGATTTACGAAACCATCGGCGTGTTCTTCGGCTACAACATCGCGACCTACGCCGATTTCTACGACGTCCGCAACCTCTTGGTATTGGGACGGGTCTTATCGGGCATTGGTGGTGACCTGATTCTCACGGTGGCCACCCAGGTCCTGCGGGCGGAGTTCCCCGAAGTCGCCGAGCGCATCCGTTTTCACATCCCCGACGAGAAGGAAAAGCGCCACGGACAGGCCATCGCCGCCGCAAGCCTGCCCACAATCGAGCCGGGGCCGGTACCCAAAACCGAGCCGCGACCGTGGGGGAGCGGTCTGCTTGCTTCTAAATTTCAGGAGAAGATCATGCATTTTCATCATTCCAGCGCGGACCTGTTTGTCCCGGACGGCGTGGAGCCCGAAGCGGCTCTCGCCCGCACCACGCACCTGTGCATCTCGGCGCACCAGGACGATATCGAAATCATGGCCTACCATGGCATCGCCGAGTGCTTCGGCCGAAAGGAGAAGTGGTTCACCGGCGTCGTGGTGACCAACGGCGCGGGCAGCCCCCGGTCCGGAATCTACGGCGATTACACCGACCAGGAGATGCAGAAGGTGCGCCTGCTGGAGCAGCGCAAGGCGGCCTACGTCGGCGAGTACGCCTGCCAACTCCAACTGGGCTTTGGCAGTTCCGAAGTGAAGGATCCCAACGCCACAACCGTGACGGCAGATCTCGAACAGATCCTGCGCGCCACCCGTCCGGAGGTGGTCTACCTGCACAACCTGGCGGACAAACACGACACTCATGTGGCCGTGGCGATGCGTTCCATCGCGGCCTTGCGTGCCGTGCGCCATGAGACCATGCCCAAGCGCGTCTACGGCTGCGAGGTCTGGCGCGACCTGGACTGGCTGTCCGACACCGATAAGCAGGTGTTGCCGGTCTCGGCGCGCTCCAATATCGCCGCGTCACTGGTAGGCGTCTTCGATTCCCAGGTGACCGGCGGCAAGCGCTACGATCTGGCCACCGCCGGCCGCCGCCTGGCCCACGCCACCTACTACGCATCGCACGGAACTGACGAGGAAAGCGCCCTCAACTTCGCCATGGACCTGACCCCGCTGGTCAGTGACCCCGCCCTCTCGGTTGTCGATTACATCCTGGGTTTCGTGGACCGCCTGCGGTCGGACGTCGAGAGACGCATAAAATCGGTGTAACGCACGTGGGGAGGTCACCGACCTGCGCCACCTGTTAGTGGGGCGGATCCCTGGTCTGCGGCCGCCCCCCCGGTCGGCCTGCTCGGAGTGGGCGGTTTTACCCCGCCGCGGCCATGTGCTGCATCGCTTGCACGAACAGGTAAATCGAGAATAGCGGCTTGGGATCACCCTTACCCCAACGGTTCATCTGCCACTTGGCGCGCAGGTGCTTCACTTGGGGCGTTTCGGAAAGGTCGAGCAGGATCTGGTACGTGCCGCAGTAGAACTTCTGCGGGAAGGAGATCAGGGCCTTCGTTCCCCAATCGGCTCCGTCGGCGGAGCCCCAAATCGAGATGTCGATGCTCTCCTGTTCGATGATGCGAGTGATGCCAAGAGTGAGAATTAGCGTTCCACCCTGCTGATCGCCAAGGTTGAGATCTGGTCCCGTTCCGGCTTCGCGAACGGTGGTCTCCGTTAATAAGAACTGTGGAAGCATCGGTCTTCCCCGCCCAGCCTACGTCCGTGGGCCTATTTTAGCTTAAGAAGTTGGTGTCGGGCTGACTCCAGAGTCTCATATTTTTTGCAAAAACAAAAGCGCACCTGTTGCGAACCGCCCCCCTCGTGAGCGTAGAAACTGGATCCCGGAACCGCCGCAACCCCCAATTCTTCAATCAGATAGCGGACAAAGGCGACATCGTTGTCGAAACCCAGGCCGGAAATGTCGGTCATGACATAATATGCACCTTGTGGAATAAAACACCTTAAACCCGCACTTTCCAGGGTCTGCAGGATGTGGTCGCGCCGGGTGGCGTAGTGGGAGGCCAGCGTCCCGTAGTAGTCGGCTCCCCACCCCAGGGCCATCACACCGGCCTGCTGGAGCGGCGCGGCGGCCCCCACCGTGAGAAAATCATGCACCTTGCGGATGGAGTCGGTAAGGTCCGGAGGCGCCAGCACCCAGCCCACCCGCCAACCGGTGACCGAATACGTCTTGCTCATGCTGTTGACCAGCACGGAGCGTTCCCGCATGCCCGGCAAGGACAGGATCGGGACGTGCACCGCGCCATCGTAGAGGATGTGCTCGTAAATCTCGTCGGTGATCGCCAGAGCGTCGAATTCCTGGCAGAGCCCCCCGATGAAGGTCAACTCTTCGCGCGTGAAGACCTTGCCGGTGGGGTTGTTAGGGCTGTTGAGAATGATGGCCTTGGTGCGGGGTGTGAAGGCGCGGCGCAGTTCGTCGGGGTCGAAATGCCAGTCCGGAGCGTGCAGCGTGACATAGCGTACCGCCGCGCCGCAGAGCTGCGTATCGGGGTTGTAGTTTTCGTAGAAGGGCTCAAACAAAACCACCTCGTCGCCCGGATCCAGAATGGCCAGGAAGGTGGCAATCATGCCTTCGGTCGCACCGCAGCAGACCGTGATTTCCCGCTCGGGGTCGAATTCCAGCCCGTAGCACCGCTTGTATTTGGCCGCGATGGCGTCGCGGAAGGGCTTGGCGCCCCAGGTGATGGCGTACTGGTTAATGTCGGCCGCGATGGCGTCCGCGGCGGCATTCTTCAGCGCCTCGGGTGCCGGGAAATCGGGAAAGCCTTGCGCCAGGTTGATGGCGCCATGGCGCATGGCCAGGCGAGTCATCTCGCGAATCACCGATTCGGTGAAGTTCACGGTTCTCTGGCTGCGAAAGCGGGTGCGTGGAGCGGTGGCAAAAGACGACACCTTTCGAGATTAAGAGAAAACGCGAGAATAAGCAAAGCGGGCTGGGTGGGGCAGGCAATCTTCCCTGCAGCCGGCTTTCAGCCGGCCCCGGCGGTCTGGCACCGACGCTAGGAGGGAGGCCCGCCCGGTTGTCGCCGATGGGCAGGCCCCACGTTAGCAGAAAGGAACGTTGGGCATACACTACCATCCCCACCGATAGCCGAACAAGATACCATTGGTAATGGAGAGGTGTTAACGGGGACTGTGCCGTTCGAGCCTCCCGGCCAATCGGGGCAGGACCAGAATCCGATGGAAGCACTGTCGAGAGTCGGGCGTTTTCTGTGGATCGCGGTGGTAGTGGCGGCGGTGTATGCGGGTTGGATTTTTCTTCCCCGCTACCTTTTGGACCGCCGCTGGCAACGTGGCCTGCACCCGGACCAGACGGCCCGGGCCGCCGAGTTCGAAAGCATCTACGGCGGAACGGCGGTCAAGATCCTGCAATTCTACGCGCGCGAGGCCAGCCTCACGGAAGGCACCCCGTCGGTGATCTGCTACGGAGTGCTGAACGCAAAGTCCGTCAGGATCGAGCCCCCCGTCGAAGGCGTGTCGGTTTCTCCCAATCGCTGTGTGGAAGTGGCGCCCGAGCGCGACACTCGCTACACGCTCACCGCGGAAGGCACTGATGGGCACACCATATCGGCGTCGTTTGTCCTGCCCGTGACGCCGGACGTTGAGTCGCTGCCGGGAGTCACATCGTTCCGTATCGAGGATCACAAGCCGGACTATCGCGGACGGCAGGTCTTCCTGATCAGCTTCGGCACGCGCAACCCCGTGACCGTGGACATCGACCCGCCGGTGTTTCCCACGCTTCACGGCGCTCCCAACGGCCGTTTCTACGTCGCCCCTGAGAGGACCACCACCTACACCCTGACCGTCACCGGAAAGAGGGGACACAAGGCGCGGCGGCAACTTACCGTCGAAGTGCCTCCCGCGTAACACGGGCATTCTTGCCTGGCATTCTTGCCTGTGTTGGTTTTTCTTGCCGCACCTCCGGGAGATCGCTGCTATGCTCGTCACATGTTGCCGATCTTAGAAGGTGTCATCCGGAGACGGATCCTGCTGAACTTTCGCGCCGACCCGACTGTAGTTGCACCTCTATTGCCGGCTCCCCTGGAAGTGCTCCCCTATAATGGTTTCGCGATTGTGGGCATCTGTCTGATTGGGATGGAGCAACTGCGTCCCAAGGGACTTCCAGGCGCGTTTGGGCTATCCTCGGAAAACATGGCCCACCGGGTTGCGATTCGCTATCCGACCGGTCATGGCATGCACGACGGCGTTTTCATCTGGAGGCGGGAAACCGACCAGTGCCTCGTCAGCCTTCTCGGCGGAAGGTTGTTTCCAGGCGTTCAGCAGCATGCAAAGTTCGCTATAGACGAGGCTGGTGACGGCCTTTCCATGGACGTGAGAACGGAAGATGGAACGGCTGACGTCCGTTTTGAAGCCTCGTCTGCGACCGGCTGGGCGCCGGACTCGATCTTTCCCCGTTTCGATGACGCAGCCGATTTTTTCCGCAAAGGCGATTGTGGTTTCTCGTGTTCCCTTCGGGCGGACCGGCTGGACGGGATGCAGCTCAAAACACTCAGATGGCAAATGAGTGCTCTTCGGGTTGCCGGTCTGTATTCCGCCTTTTATCAGGATGGCAAACGTTTCCCGCCAGACCGGATTCACTTCGACTGCGCCCTGCTGATGCGTGGGATTCCCCACGAGTGGCACGAAATTTCGGAAGTCCCCGAACTCGCCGGCGTGATCGAGAAGTAGATGAGGGGTCTCAGGGCCGGTGTGAGGGCGCTGTCCTCTCCCTCCACTTGGAAAGAGGGTTTCATCGGACGCTTTCGTTCTTCCGCGGCGTATTGGAAATAAAGGAGTTATTCTGGCTCCTCAGGTAGGACTCGAANNTCTACCATTGAGCTACTGAGGAGCAATGTGGTCCTTCTATTACACCAGACGGCCGGACGCACTGTCAAATTGATACGCCATTCGGCCTCTTCGGCTGGCAGCCTCTTCGGGGGAACGTGTCGCAGAGGTGTGCCAGGAATTTACGGAAATCTCGGCCCAACATTCGTAACGCCCGTCGCGTCATTCCGGTACCAACACCATTACGCCCTTGAAAACACCCTTGGTGGGGCGGACCCCCNNCATCGCGCCGGATTTTGATTCCAGGGCGACAGCGGTGGGGCAGGAAGTCGCCGCCTGCCCAGTGGCGCCGCTTGCAGGCGGCTCCGACGCCTACCCGTGCCAGGGATCGTAGGTGCCGAAGCTCCAGATATGGTCTTCCAGATCGCGGCAGGTGTAACCCCGGCCTCCGTAGTCCTCGGTCTTGATGTCGATCACAATCTCGGCGCCGGCGGCTTTGGCGCGTGCGTAGTGAGCGTCGGCATCCGGGACAATCACGTACGATGTCTGGGTTGATGCGCGGCCAATTTCGTCCGGCTGTTTGATGTTGCGGCCCCAATCGTTGTCGTGGACCGAGCCCAACATGATCATGCCGTTGCCGAATGTGAGTTGCGCGTGCGCGATGGTTCCGTTTTCGCCCGGGAACACCACGTTTTTCTCGAACCCAAAGGCCTTGCACAGCCATTCGATCGCCGCAGGCGCATTCCGGTAGCGCAGGCATGGAATGATGACGGCGGGCTCGCTCTTGGGCGGGGCCGTTTCGGTATCTGTTGTCATGGATTTTCCTCTCCTTCCCGCATTCTCGCCGAATCGCCCGGTTCGCGTATTGTAAGAATTTGACCTCTTCGTGGGGTATGCTTTAGCTTGCCGTTGTGATTCCAGGGCAAGCTAAAGCATACCCCACAGTAACCTTATGAATCCGACCCGCAGGGATTTCCTCTCCACCACCGCCGCCTTCTTCCTCGACCCGCAAACCCCAGCCGATCTCACGCTCACAATCGGCGCCGTTGAAGTCGCTATCGGACCCAAGCGCACCATCCCCACCACCGGCTATAACGGTTCGTTCCCGGGCCCGATGCTGCGCTTCCCTGGGGGCCGTGCCGTGACAGTGGATGTGATCAACGACACTGCCTCGCCGGAGTTGGTCCACTGGCATGGCCTCTTCGACAACCAGAGCGACGACATGCACCCCGTGCGCTTACACCCGCACTCTTTCGAATTAGTGAAGGTGGCTGGAAAGCCGACCCGCGGAGTCATCAAGGACGTGGTGGATGTCATGCCCCGCACGAAGGTGGAGGTCGATCTGACAGCCGACAACCCCGGCCCGTCGCTCTTTCACTGCCACATGCAACCGCACATGGATTTCGGTTTCATGGCCATACTGGAGTACATTGGCCAGCCGGCTCACGTGCCGATGTCGCACGGCCAGGCAGATCGTTATTGATGTTGGTAAGTCTTGTTGAACCCGTTCCGGCTCTTAGTGACCGAGAAGCCTCGCGTGAGACCGTCACAAGAACATTTCAACGGACGCATGGAAACGCTTCGCCAGCTTCTTGGCCGCCCCTTTGCTGATTGCCCGCTTTCCTCTCAGGACCTCGGAAGTAGTTCCCTTCGATCCGAACGTTTCGTACAGATCCTTCGGTTTGACATCGTGCACGCGCATCAACTCTCTCAGAACCTCGAAGGGCTGTGCCTTGCGGGTGGCATAATGAGTCTCTTCGAAGTCTTCAATCAGCACAACCAGAAGCTTGACTAGTTCATCCTCTTCGGGCGTCGTCTGTTCTTTGTCGTCGAGCTTCTCAAGAAGACTAATCAGCCGCTCGTTCTCCTTTTCGGTCCGTGGAACTCGTGGATGGATCGCGATTAGCAGTTGATCGTATGAAGCCAGGTCGAATGTTCTAGCAGCCACGTTTCCACCTCCACGCATGGGCAAGCTAACGCATACCCTACGGGTGTTTGTAACTCTTGCTGAATCCGTTGCGGCTGTTAGTCACCGAGAAGCTTCCGTCGCTCGATGCCGATAGCTTGATCCAATGCGCTTCGTCGGCGCCGTCCGGATTGGCGATGAAATCTTCCGGGGGATTATGCTCCTTCCCGCCTGCCAGCGAGTAGTGCACCTGCCAGATGTCCTCCATTCCTGGAGCGCCTCGCAGCGTGGCCCACGTCTGCGGAGCGCCACCCTTCCGCGGACCGTTTCCCATCAGCGCGACCCGCGCGTGAAGGGCCTGCGCCAGCACCGGCGAAACGCCTTTGTCCTGGCCATGAATGCTCACCTGGTAAACATCCACGCTGCCGATCGGATTGTTCGGACACATCAGCTTGTAATCGTAGGCCGACTCCAGATCCGCCAGGTCGA
>PMTT01000625.1 GCA_003167275.1 Bryobacterales bacterium
ATGCGGCCATTCAAGTCGGGAAAACGAAAGTGGAAGCGCTCGGTGGGATCGCGGACGCTAGTGTGGCGAGAGGGATCCGTCGGCTCCGGCAAGCCTTTGGCGCGGGCAGCGGCAGATCGCACGGCGGTCATCTTGTTCTTGCCGTTCTGTAGGACTTCCAGGGTCCCGTCCTTTTGCGGAGTGACTTCGAAAAGCGAAGGACGCGCTCCCGAGAAGTGGCTGAGCGTGAACTTGCCGTCCCGCCAGGTGCCGGTCAGCATGCCGGTGTCGCCGTCCACCCGGAGGATGGCTGCTGAGACTTCCGGGCCGGACTGCCGCACAATCATCCGCCAAGCCGATTCGCCCTTGGAACTCTGGACTCCTACCTCCCAGAGGCCGGAGATCGCTGGGACGTCCGCTTCGGTCAGAGGAGAGGGCGAGAATCGTCTGGCGCGAAACGGATAAGTCTTTCCGTCCCTCAGGTAGGCACCTTGCAGGACGTCATCCTTCCACACCGCTTCCAGTCTGGAGTTGTAGTAATCGAAACTGGCCACCAGCGACCCGTTCTCGAACCGTCCAGTGCTTGAGGTGACCTTCTCGTCGCCATTGAAGAACGAGGCCTTGATGCCCGCTCCGGAGCCTGAAAACTCGATTCGAAACGGTATGTCGACGTCGTTCACGTTGACTGTGGCGTCCCACAGGCCGGCCAGCGATTGTCCCATCACCGGGGGTGCTGCGGCCAGCAGTACGGCGAAAAGAAAGCGGCTCGTCACGGCAATTGCCTCATTCTCTATGGAGTATATGGGGTAGGCTCTGGGAGTGTCAACGTTAGCTGCCGGTGCGCGGCGGATCCGGCGCAGGATCTGACGATGCGTCACCTTCCGTGGGCACGTCCAGCACCGGCCTGGCACTGCCATCATCGCTGCCAAGGTGGTGGAAACGCTCATGGTAGAGCCGCTGCAAGCCGCGACGGTAGACCGCGACCGACAGGCCCCGTTCCTCGGCGCGCTCGCGAANNCGCTCGCGAAGCCGTTCCTCGGCCAGTCCAACTGCCGCGACCAAACGGGATCCGCCAACCCTTCGATACTCGTCATCGGCCTCAAATCCAAAGACCACCAGGGCCGGAAGCGGCTGGGCGTAGTTGTTTGGCAATCCCAACTCCTCGAACGGGAAGCTGGAAGCCCAGTCGGTGTGGAAACCGATACGCATGTTGGATGGGTTCACGGAAACTTGCGCGTGCGTCACGCAGTTCGCGACGGAGATGCCATATCGGCTGCGCAGCATCTCGATCAACATGGCCGCCGCGCGTACCTGGCCCGGACTGATGCTCGGCTCCTCCTGCCCCGGCTCGGTGCGGGCCTCGAAAGAAACGCCCAGGAAGCTCTCGTTCAGGTCGACGTACAGCCACTGTTCGTCGGACCAGACCGAGTAGCCGGCATGTTGCGCCGCGTCGCTCTCGTTGACGATTCGGAAGACGCGGCCGAAACGGTCGATCAGGAAATTGTAGGCGCGATGGCGCTGAACGAATTCCACCAGCGATTCCGCCACCTGCTTCAGCACACGATTGTGGCCGGGTTCAAACGGCTCCTGCTGGCTCTCGGTGGTGTGGAAGACGATCCCCACCGGTTGGGTGTGTCTCGGCTCGACGGTCTCCTGCGGACGGTCCAATGGAAATACGCGGTAGGATCGGCGGTGGTTGGCGACCGCGTACCGATTGTCGACGCGGAGGCCGTTGCTGTACGTCTCGGAGTCTTTGGACGCATCCACCTGCCAGACGTCCGGAAAGGTCTCCGCCCGGAATACGGGCGCCTGGATCTTCCTGACGTATGTAGGAAGGGGCTCGACCCTTACCCTGGCCCGCACCGCGAAGAAGGAGACCGTCGTCAACATCAACAGGAGCGTAGGCAGACGAAACCCCAGCCGGCTCCTTCGCCTGGCCGGCGCGACCCGCGGAGCCATGGACTGGAGATAGCGCAACCTACCGACGGGATCCTCGATCCGTCCGGCGCGCCACGCGACCCAGGGCCGGAAGTTGAGCCTTGGCCGTTGCTGCGATTCCATAGCTGACGTATACATCGGCGGATACCACCAAAAACTTTCGGGTCATTGAGTAGTTTTCGCACAAAGAGGTCCTTCTCATCTTTTTTCCACTTTTTTCCTTGAGAGAATCCCGGCCGGGGACATACTACCTAGGTGATACCGAGGCTGCAGGCCGCTGCGCCGCGGGACGAGGAAGACTGATGAACAAAGCCGAAGAGTATACTCAACCGATCGGGCTGGATGTAGGTACGAGCCGCATCGTCGTAGCGCGCAGCGCGGAAGGCAACTATACATATGATACGCAGCTCAATGCGTTCCTGACCCTGCCATATACCAAACTCGCCGCGACTCTGCTGCAGCGGGAGAATGTTTTCCATGAGGTGAAGGGCTCCCAGATCGTGGTAGCGGGCAACGACGCCCAGAGGTTTGCGGAAGTCTTTCACGCGGAGACGCGTCGGCCGATGCTCCACGGCGTGCTGAATCCGGACGAGCCCCACAGCCTGGCCGTGCTCCAGGCGATCATTGGCAAGCTTCTCGGAAAGGCCGCGTTCGCCGGTCAGAAGGTGTACTTCAGCGTGCCTGCCCCGGTGCCCAACGAGAAAGGCGGAACCGCTTTTCATGAGGCTTCTATTCGGCAGATTCTGAAGGAGTTAGGCTATGATGGCACGCCCATCGAAGAAGGCTTGGCGGTGGTTTTCGGTGAGTTGGGCGAGTCCAATTACACGGGCATCGGGATCTCCTGCGGGAGCGGTCTGTGCAACGTCTGCCTGGCGGTGCTCTCGGTTCCGGTGATCAGCTTCAGCGTACCCAAGGCGGGTGATTTCATCGATAGCCAGGCCGCACTGGTGACGGGAGAGGTGGCCACCCGGACGCGCGTGCAAAAGGAGCAGGCATTCCACCTTAATGGCATGACTGGCGACCGGGTGCAGAACGCGCTGACGGTGTATTACGGCGAGATGATCGAGAACCTGGTGGAGACCTTGCGGAGCCACATCTCCTCCGCCCAGCGTCTGCCGAGACTGGATCAGTCCATCCCTCTGGTTCTGAGCGGTGGCACAGTGATGCCCAAGGGCTTCCTGGAGCATTTTGGACAGACGCTGCGAGCCGCGGATTTCCCCGTCAAGCTGTCCGAAGTTCGTCTATCGACCGACGCCCTGAATTCCACCGCCCGCGGAGCGTTGATGGCCGCGCTATGTTAGAAAACAAAGAATTTAGCCACCGATGAACACGGATGAACACAGATAAACAACGGCAAAGACAAACGTCTTTCCTCAGTTTGTTTTATCGGTGTTCATCGGTGGCTTAACGTTCTTCTTTTTGCCTTCGGGAGTGTCATAGTAACAGCATGAGGCTCCTCTGGGTGTTTGCCTTCCTGGCTTTTTCCGCATCCGCGGCCGACGACGGGCAGAATGTCATCCTGGCAACTCGCCGTGCGGGGCGCGTGGAAATCTTCGATGCCGGTACTTTGCAGCCGCTCGGAACCATCGGCGTCGACCGACTGGCGGAGAGCATCGCGACCAGCCCGGACGGGCGCACCCTGTTCATTGCGCAGCAGATGCAATCCGTGCGGAATAGCTGCTGCGCGCTGTTCGCACTGAACCTGGCGACCAAGGAGATGTGCTTTCTCCGTGAGCCCTCCATGAAGGCCACGCCGTCTCGCGATGGACAGAAGCTGTTCTTCCAACGCGGAAATGTCGGGATCGAAGTATTCGACGCCAGGACCTTCGCCCGCCTGCCCACGATCACGGCTCCAGGAGTCTACGCCCTTCACCCCTCACCGGACGGCCGCTGGCTGATGGGCACCACGAACTGGAAGGGGCCGGCAGTGGACATCTTCGACCTGGCGTCTAACTCCCAGGTGCGGCACATCGAGGTGCCCCATGAATCGTCCAGTGGCGCCTGGGACGGGAGCCGCTTTCTGCTTTACGGTCTGGACGGCCACGAGGGCGCCCTCTGGACGTTGACTCCCCAGAGCACGACGCTCGGGGCCGCGGTGAAGGTGGCGCTTCCCGATGTCCCCGCCGACTGCCAGCCGAAGAGCCTGGCCGTGGGTGGCGGCCACCTGTTTCTCTACGACCTGTTTGGCGGCAAACTGGACCCACGGGACGATTGCGGCACGAAGGCGCAGGGAGGGGTCTTCGAGATTGAAGCATCGACGGGCGCCGTGGTGTCGCATCTCGCCCCCTCCCAGTATTTCGGGCGTCTGGCCGTCAGCGCGGACGGCGAACGGCTCTACGGCATCAGTCTTACGAACGGCTGGACCGGGATCCGGCTGGTCGAGGTAGATCGCGGGACCGGCGAAGTGGTGGCCGAGCGGAGCCTGGAAGACGACGTCTGGAATATCGCCCTGGCCCGCATTCCGACGAGCCTCGTCCCGCGCGGATACACGACTCCGGCCGCCTGCTCGCACCCGTAACAAGGGGGGACAGCCTGAGCGTGGCACGGGCATCCTTGCCTGTTTTGGTTTTTCGGCAAGAGACACCAACACAGGCAGGAATGCCTGTGCCACGTTCAGGCTGTCCCCCTTCTCGAAGCCGGTACAATAGGGATCACGCCCACGCACGCTTCGGCGGATTCTCCTATGATTCGCGCACTCGCCTTTCTGATTTCCCTTCCCCTGCTGGCCCAGCCCACACCCGACTTCGGCGCCCTCGAACAGTCGGCGCGCGCGGAACTCGCCAGGCTCAATGTGCCCGGCGCTTCCATCGCCATCGTGCGCGACAGCCAGGTGATCTTCTCCAAGGGATTCGGCACGGCCAACGTGGAAACCGGCGAGCCCGTGCGGCCCGAGATGCTCTTCCGGCTCGGCTCGACTACCAAGATGCTCACCGCGACCGCGCTGGTGGGGCTCGCCGTGGAAGGCAAGTTGGACCTGAACGCGCCCATCGGCAAATACATCAGCGGACTGCCGCCGAAGCTCTCGCGAATCACCGCCAACCAGTTGCTGACCCACACCGCGGGGATTCACGACGAGGCGCCGATGTACGGGGCGCACGACGATTCGGCGCTCGGCAACGGAATCCGGTCGTGGACCGACGACTGGCTTTTCACCGCGCCCGGCAAGATCTTCTCGTATTCGAATCCGGGCTACTGGCTGGCCGGCTACCTGGTGGAAACGCTGAGCGGAAAACCCTACGCCGACGCCATGGAGGAGCGCGTGTTCCGCCCCTGTTCCATGTCTCGAACCACGTTGCGTCCAACCACCGCGATGACGTGGCCACTGTCGCAGGGCCACCAGGAAGCCGGCGGCAAGGTCGCCGTGGCGCGTCCGGCCGCGGACAATGCGGCGTCATGGCCTGCCGGCTCGGTCTTTTCGAGCACCGGGGACCTCGCGCGCTTTGTGACGGCGTTCCTGAACGACGGAAAGATCGACGGCGCGCAGGCCATCGATCCGAAGGTGTTCGCGATCCTCTCATCGCCCCACGCGCGCTATCCGGATTCGGCGGACTCCTACGGGTACGGGCTCACCATCCACGATGTTCGGGGTGTGCACATTGTGGAACACGCCGGCTCCCGGATGGGCTACGGCTCGTTCATTCGCATGGCGCCGGAACAACACATCGCCATCATCGTGCTGACGAATCGGACCGGCGCCGAACTCCCGGCGACGGTGGAGAAGGCGTCGGAGCTGCTCCTGCCCTTAGAACCCAAGCCCGCGCCGCAACCCAAAGCGACGCTGCCGATTTCGGTCGAAGATCTCCGTCGCCACGCGGGCGTGTACCGGAACGGCGATCAGAGGCTGGAGATTGTGGCGGAGGGCGACCGGCTGTTGCTGAAACAGGGGCTCAGCTCCGCAGCGACGCTGGTGAAGCACAGCGAGGCCCGCTACGCCTTGGAAGGCCGGGGCGCCGCGGAAATCGTGATGGTCGCCGGGCCGAACGGACAGACCGAATACGTCCACAACGGCAGCCGTTCGTTCGCCAGAGTGGGCATGTAGCGCAGGTAAAGCATAACCCACGTTTTAGCGTTACAGTAAGATAGAAAGCGGCGTGGGAAACGCCGAACTCCGATGGAACCAATAGAATCCGGTTTTATATCCCGGCGAGCTCTGCTGGCGAGCGCGCCGCTGCTTTTCAGCCCTCTCACCCCGGCTCGTGCCGCGGAT
>PMTT01000290.1 GCA_003167275.1 Bryobacterales bacterium
GACGAGGGCGTCCGCCCCACATTTTCGACCATCAACCCACGTATTGCACCTCTTCCTCCAGCTCGATGCCGAACCGCGCCACCACGCGAGCTTTGAGTTCCTGAATCATGGCGCAGAGATCAGCCGCGGTCCCTTCGCCCGCATTGTAGATCAGATTGGCGTGGTACGTGGCGACGTGGATGTCCCCGCGATCCAGTCCCTTGGCGCCCACCTGCTCCAGAAACCAGCCGGCCGGCACCTTTCCCTCCCGCACCGCCGAATCGGGGATCTCCGCGGCCACCGCCGTTGGCAGGTCGCGCAGCAGCAGGTTCTTGAAAATGCTTCCGGCGCACTTCATCGTGACCGGAAACTTCTCGTTGCGCACCCTCAGAATGTCGTCCGCGGCCCGCCGGAGGGCCGCGCCATCCCCAAGCTCCAGCAGCAACTCAGTCGAGAAAATCACCCACTCTTTGTGCCGCTTGAAAATGCTTTCGCGGTAATGGAATTGGCACTCTTCGTTGTCGAAGACGCGAACCGCGGAACCATCGTAGAACCGCACCTGCCGAACCCGCTCGGAGATCGAGTGGCCATACGCCCCCGCATTGCCGTAGACCGCCGCGCCCACCGACCCGGGAATGCCGGAAAGCGTCTCCAGCCCCTTCAGCCCGTGCCCGATCGCAAAATCGACCAGATCCTGCAGAACCGCTCCCGCGTCAGCGATGACGCGGCCGTTGGCGGCCATCAGGCGATCGGCGCGAAAGCGCAGCACGATCCCACGGAAGCCGCGATCCGAGACAATCAGATTCGTGCCGCCCCCAATCACCATGGTCTGGATGCCAGTGGCCCGAGCCGCCGCTAATGCAGCAACGAAAGCCTCCGCGCTCGACGTCTCGGCGTACAGGTCGGCTGGTCCCCCGATGCCGAATCGGGTGTACCGGGAGAGCGGAGCCCCCGTGAAAACGGTTAAATTAGGAATTTCGGCGAGGCGCGCATGCGCCTCTTCAATCGACGCCATTCTTTCTCAATTATAAGGGGAGACATCTGATGAGCACCGGATTTCCCGGCTTTCCGAGCGAAGGGATTACGTTCCTACGTGGTTTGGCCCGCAACAACAATCGGGAGTGGTTTCTTCCGCGCAAGCCCCTCTTCGAAGAAAAGGTCAAACGCCCCATGTGGGAACTGGTGGAAGCCGTGAACACCGCCATGAAGGAGTTCGCCCCCGACTACATGACCGATCCGGCCAAAGCCATTTACCGCTTCTACCGCGACACCCGCTTCAGCAAAGACAAGTCGCCCTACAAGGATCACATCGCCGCCAGTTTTCCGCGCCGTGGACTGACGTGCGAGGGGGCCGCAGTCTATTACTTCGCCGTTTCGCACAAAAACGTCGGGATCGGCGGCGGGGTGTACATGACGCAGCCGCAAACCCTGCTCGCCATTCGGAACCACATCGCGGAGCATGTCGGCGAATTCCACAAGATCCTCCAAGCCCGCCCCGTGCGGACCTTGTTCGGCGAAATGCATGGCGAGCAGCTTTCTCGCGTACCCAAAGGCTTCGCCAAGGACCACCCGGCGGAAAATCTTCTTCGCTTCAAACAGTTCCTGCTCTACTCCGAACTTCCTGTGGATCTGGCCACGACCCCCGAATTGTACGTGGAGATACGAAAGCGCTTCCGTGCGATGGCTCCTTTCCTAGAATTCCTCAACGCGCCCCTCCTAAACTCCAAAAACAAGCCGAAAGAACGGGCTGATTAGTCCCGAAAGTCTTTTGGCCCTCACGAAACGGTCGAGCTTTCGGCATAAAATGAGTAATGGCCAAGCAGATAACATGAGCACCATCGCTATCGTGATTCTAGTCGGGTTGGTTGCCGCGGCCGCATATCACACGGCGACGTACGGTCGCAGAGGCCGCCGCTGGGGTGGTTCCTAGTTTTCGACAAGCTCCCGTCGCAGTGTATGATGAGGTCACATCGAGACCCTTGGAGGCATCTTGAACTCTGCCNNTGGAAGGCGAGAACATTCCCTGCTACCTCGACAACGAACGTACACTGGATGTCGATTGGCTCCTCTCCAACCTCCTCGGCGGTTACCGCCTTCTGGTCCCGGCCTCGTTTGCGGCGGAGGCACGCGCGATCCTCGACTCGCGCATTTCCGAAGAGGACCTGGAAGCCCAAGCCCAGGCGGCCGGCCCGCCGCCGGACGAAGTCTAACAGCCCGCCACTGTCCCCCCTGCCCATTCGAAAAAGGAACTTCGCCCCTTCTCGGGGGCAATAGCGTCGAACCGCAAGGAGTCCGAGCGCCTATGCCATTCCTTTTCCGTCAACGAAGCTGGATGATGATTCGAGTATTCGCGTGTATCTGCCTGGTCGCCCTTCTGTCAGGCTTGGCACTCAGCCAGTCCGCCGAAACCGTGCCTGTGTTTGAGATCGCGGATGTCCATGTGAGTCCCCATGGCACGAATCAGTACATGCGAGGCGGCGTCATGCGCGGTGGCCGATATGAGCTGCGAACCGCAAGCATGCTGGATCTGATCGGGAGCGCCTATGGAGTGGATGCCGACAAGGTCATTGGGGGCCCGTCCTGGCTGGATACGGATCGGTTTGACGTGATCGCCAAGGCCCCGCCCAATACCTCGCCCGAAGCCATGATCCTCATGCTTCGCGCCCTCCTGAAGGACCGTTTCAAGCTCGTGGTCCATGAAGACAGGCGGCCCATGCCGGTGTATGCCTTGACCGTGGGTAAGCGCCCCCAGCTCAAGGAGGCCGACGGCTCCGGCGACACCGGTTGCGAGCCGCAAANNCGGATGGGCGGCATGGCGCCGGCCTACGTCGACAAACCGGTGATCGACATGACCAGCCTCAAAGGGTCGTGGAATTTCACCATCAAATGGACCGGACGGGGGCTGCTCACGTCCGCGGGTGAGGGCATCTCGTTCTTCGATGCCGTCGATAAACAACTCGGGCTCAAGCTCGAACCACAGAAGGTTTCGATGCCCGTCATCGTCGTCGACAGTGTGAACCAAAAGCCGACCGACAATTTACCGGGCGTGTCGCAAAGCCTGCCGGAACTCCCCACCGAGTTTGAAGTCGTGGATATCAAGCCGAGCGATCCGAACGCACCTCAGCGTGGCGGAAGAAGATTTCAACCTGGCGGCCGGATCGAAATGCGCGGCACCACCGTGAAGAGCCTGATCACCATGGCCTGGAACATCTCCAGCGACGACCTGCTCGCGGGCGCTCCCAAATGGCTCGATACCGACCGGTTCGATGTGATCGCCAAGGCGCCCGCCAACGAGGCGTTGTCTACGCCGCCTTCCTCGGGGCGCCAGGCCGGCACGATAATCGATCTCGGTTCGCTTCGTCCGATGGTGCAGGCGATGCTGAAGGACCGGTTCAGGCTTACCACGCATATGGAAGACCGGCCCGTGACGGTGTATGCCCTCACGGTGAAGAAGTCGAAACTCAAGCCGGCCGACCCCTCCAGTCGCGCCGGTTGCAAGACTACCGTCACTCCGCCCGGTACTGCCGGCAGTTCCGGCCCCACTTTTACCTACACGTGCCAGAACACGACCATGGCGAAACTCGCCGAAGACCTGAGCGACATATCGATAGGCGAGATCAGCCACCCGGTGATCGATTCCACCGGACTCGCAGGCGCCTGGGATTTCGTTCTGAGCTGGTCGCCGCTCATCTCGGCACGGCTCGGCGGCGGTGGCAGGAATGGAGACGCGGGACGAATTCCGGCCACCGCCCAGCCACTGGCTGTCGCGCCCGCTGATGCGCCCGCGGCGGCGGACCCCAATAGCGGCCTCACGATGTTAGAGGCAATTGAAAAGCTCGGACTCAAGCTGGAGTTGCAAAAACACTCGATGCCCGTCCTGGTCATCGATCACGTGGAGCAGAAGCCCACGGAAAACTGACTTCGCTCTGGCGACAAGGACCCTGAGCATTTCACGGGCGCACTCGTGAACCTCACCAACCATGGCGCAAATTTTGGCTTATCCCCGGCAGTACACAACTCTAAACGGACGCGAGCCGTTGCATCCTTCGTGACGCAGTGGACGTGCGAAGCGCTTCTGGCTGTGAAAGAATGGCTTCATGAAGCGTCCGTTCGCTGCAACCGTTTGGCGCGAGGGAGAGTGGTACGTCTCACAATGCCTGGAACTCGACGTAGCCAGCCAGGGCGAGTCCGAGGAAGAGGCTCTGACCAACTTGAGGGAAGCCCTTGAGCTTCACTTCGAGTCGCCGCAAGCCACACGACGGCCCGATGTTCGTATGATCGAGGTCGAGGTTGGGGTGGCTTAAGCCCCTACCGTTCCGCGAGGTCAAGCGCCGGCTTGAGGCGGCCGGTTTCGCTGAAGCCAGTCAGATGGGAAGCCACGTCAAATTCGTGCGACGCGCGGACGAAACCGTCGACACGGCTATTGTGCCCAAGAAACACGAGATCCCTGTCGGCACATTGCGCAGCATACTCAGCCAAGCCCACATCAGTTCCGACGAGTGGGACAACCTGAGTTAGCTCGAAGTAAGCGCATCGAGCGCCACAAGGCGGGCTATCGTGGCGTTCGCCTCGAAACCGGCCAGGAGCTGCGGATCGCGAATGTCTGGAATTATTCCGAAGGACGTCAGTCCCCGGATACGTGTACGGGTCCAAACTCTCGGGCATTCAGCGCACGAATCTCCGTACCCATTTGCTCAAGCGTCAGTTCACCAGACACGTATCGTTCGAAAATCAACTTCGCGGCGTCGGTTGGCTCAAGGCCTTCCAGTCGCACCGAGGCCGTTGCGCGCTCGATACGCGCCAAACGTTCAGCCTTCTCCTGTTCGATAGTTCCCATCGCCGTGAAGGATCAATGCTGTCACTCCACATTTTACTATGCAATCGGCAGGGGTAGCCTCGAAATCGGAAATGAAATCGGGACCAAAAATCGGTCTCGGTGTCGGGGGGGTAACAAACGTCAAATGTAAGCCGCTACCTCCCGCCGCCCAGAGTCTTCAGATCCTTCAGCACGCTCAACAGTCCGGGCACCAGCGTGATCACGAACAGCACTGGGAGAATGAAGATCACGATCGGGAACAGCATCTTGATCCCCGCCTTTCCCACCGCCGCCTCCGCCCGCAAACGGCGCCGCATGCGCAAGGCGTCCGCATAGACCTTCAGCGCCTGCGCCAGGCTCGTTCCGAACTTCTCGCTCTGCACGATCATCGCCGCCAGCGATTTGAGATCTTCGATCCCCGTCCGTCGCACGAACTGGTTGAATGCGGTAGTGCGGTCCTGTCCCGCGCGCACCTGCATCACCACCGTCGCGAATTCGCCGGCCAACTCGGGGTAGATGTACTCCATCTCCTCGCTTACCCGCATCATCGCCTGGTCGAGCGCGAGCCCGGTGCCCAGCACGATGCCCAGCAAGTCCACCGTGTCCGGCAGCGCAACTACAACTGGAACAACTTTAACGTTGCCGGTTGTGCATGCGACGCAAACAACATCTGCAAGCAAGCCGATTGATGCCGAAGGAGTGCAGGCTTCAGAGCGGCTTCGCTTAGAATACGGTCGGTTTTAGCTAAGTCGGTGTTTCGAATAGCGGCAAGCGATCAGTGGAGCCCGATGCCTAGCCTTGCCGCTGGACCACTGAGACGCGGGCCGCGGCGGAATCGATAACCCGGAATCAGCCTTTCGCTGTGGCTGAGGCTCGCGAAGTTGGTTTGGCGGCCCGTGCCTTTTGCGCAGGTCTGGCGTCCCGAAGTGGGGCTCTCGTTCCGGCAGGCGAAGTGCCCGCTACGTCTCACGCCGAAAGTCGCCTACCGGCCACGGCAAATGTGGGTGTGTTGAGATGGCTGGCCCGTTGGGTCGGTCTGGTCGCGTACTCCGTCGTTGCGCGAAGGGGTCTTCCTTTGTCCCACCGCTAAGAGTCAGTGGGGACAGGAAAGAGTAGGGAATGAGTTGGCATCGATTGTCAGGCCGATTGCCCGGTCGGATTCGCTGTGCGCGAGTTCGCACGCTGGAGTTGTTCACAAACCTCGGCTTCACGGGCTGGCATTTGGACAACTCAGATTTCATGCACGTTGGGCTGCTTCGATGCGTCTTCAGTAAAGATGATCCACATGATTCACAATATTCACCCTCGATCAAGACAGGCGTTGCGTGCGGGCTCCGCCGGGATTCTTCTCCTCACGCTCTGGGGAGCAAATGCTCAGTCAATCGCTCCGGTGTCATTTGACGTGGCGTCGGTGAGGCGGCTTGCTGGTCCGTCTCGCTTCGACCTGAAGACTACGCCAGATAGCCTTACCCTGCGTGGGGCCCCCTTGGGGTTCTGCATTCGGTGGGCCTACGGTTTGCAGATGTATCAACCCTATGAGACTGTTGGACCCGATTGGATCGAGCCCGGCCCCAACTGCGTACGATACGACATTCTCGCCAAAGCGGGTCAGCCGGTTTCGGTTACGGAGCTTAGGTCGATGCTTGGTAGATTATTGTCGGAAAGATTGAAAGTGACGCTGCATCGGGAAACTAGAGTCATGGATGTATATGTGCTTCGGATCGCCAAGGATGGGCCAAAATTCCACAATTCCGAAAAGCAGGAGGAGGTCTTGGGCAATCGTGGGTCCACGCTGGAGTTCCAAAGGGCTCCGATCGCGCGTCTGACGGAAACCATGACGCAATTCCTACCGCAGCTCATAGTGGATGAGACCGGACTGGATGGCGGCTACGACTTTACGGTCGATCTTTTCAAGTACCAGGAGTCGTATCCTCCAATGCGTGCCGACGGGGGCAGGGCGGATTGGGGCAGCGCCATTAGTAGGGCGCTCAAAGATATCGGACTCGAGTTGCAGCAAAAGCGGCGTCCCGTTGAAGTTCTGGTTATTGACCACGCGGAGAAGACGCCGGTCGAAAACTAGGGTTGCCGAGTTGGGTGTTCAGCAGTTCGGAAGTGGCGGCCCAATCAGAGGCATAGGCAAAAGGAAAAATGGAATGGCAGCAGCGCGGCCCGCGAAAGGCCAGGATACGAGAATAATCCCCACAATTTAAGCCCTCAAGACCCGGCAATGTGAGTTGCGTCCCGAAGCCGTGCGACCGAGAGTCGCTGGTCCCGGGTTGGACAGTACCTGCCCGTCGTTGAGTTCGTGAAGTATGAGGGGAATGGCCAGGATTACTCGCGGTTGTTCGCGACAGAATCTTTAGCATTTCACGGCCGTATCGCTGAACGTCACCGTTTCTGACCTTACGTTGGCGCCAACCACTCGTCAGGAAACGTGCCGGGATACCACGGAATCTTCCCCCTACCGCCCGCTGCCCAGCGTCTTCAGGTCCTTCAACACGCTCAACAGTCCGGGCACCAGGGTGATCACGAACAGCACCGGGAGAATGAAGATCACGATCGGGAACAGCATCTTGATCCCCGCCTTTCCCACGGCCGCTTCCGCCCGCAAACGCCGCCGCATACGCAAGGCGTCCGCATAGACCTTCAGCGCCTGCGCCAGGCTCGTTCCGAACTTCTCGCTCTGCACGATCATCGCCGCCAGCGATTTGAGATCTTCAATCCCGGTGCGTCGCACGAACTGGCTGAATGCGGTGGTGCGGTCCTGTCCCGCGCGCACCTGCATCACGACCGTCGCGAATTCGCCGGCCAGTTCGGGGTAGATGTACTCCATCTCCTCGCTCACCCGCATCATCGCCTGATCCAGTGCCAGCCCCGTGCCCAGCACGATGCCCAGCAGGTCGACCGTGTCCGGCAGCGCCTCCTGCAACCTCCGCCGGTAGCGCTTCACGAAGCGCTGCAGCACCATCTTGGGCAGCAGGAACCCCAGCAGAAGAGCCACCACCACGCCGATCAGCACCGAGACCGGGGGATTGCCGCGCTCCAGCCAAACCATTACCGACAGGAGAATCAGCACAAACACCAGGGTCAGAATCACGTAGACCGCCAGCGCGTACTTGCGCCGGATGCCGGCCCGGCTCAGCAACCTTTCGGTGTCGTGCAACCAGCCATCGCCGCCGGGCACCTGGCCCACCAGCACCAGAACGCGGTCCAGGCCGCGGCCCGTGGTCTTGCGGCGTGCCGACCGTTGGGCCACCACCAGGGCTTGCGATTGCAGTTCCTCCAGCCGGTCTCCGAGCGGGTCCTCCTGGGTGCGGAAGAGCTCGACCCCAGTCCACAGCAGGACCGTGAGGGTGGTACCGGTCAGCAGGAAGAAAAGCAGATTGGTCAGCATGCCGTCCTCATACCCGGATATTCGCGATCTTCCGGATCACCAGAATGCCCACGATCTCGGAAATAATGGCGTAGGTGAAAAACTTTTTGCCCACCGGGTCGGTCCACAGCAGCCGCATATATTCGGGCTTCAGAATCCAGAAGCCCAGCCCCACTACGATCGGCAGGACGCACAGCAACCCGGCGGAAAAACGCTGTTGCGCGGTATGCGCCTTGAGCTTGGCCGCCATATTCAGACGTTCGCGGACCAGCATCGAGAGATTCTCCAGGACGCTCACCATGTTGGCGCCGGTCTGGCGCTGCAGAATCAGGCTGATGATAAAAAACTTCAGGTCGATGAGCGGAACCCGCTTGCCCAGCCCGTGCAGGGCGGGCTCCACCTGCGAACCCAGCGCGAGCTCTTCCACCAGCTTCTTAAACTCCATGCGGACCGGGTCGGCTGTTTCCGTGGCGATGGTCTCCAACCCGCTATGAATGTTGTGGCCGGCCCGCATGGTGCGGGTGAAGAGATCGATCGCATCCGGCAGTTGTTCTTCGAACTTGCGCAGGCGGCGCGCCCGCACCCGCCGGATGTAAAACACCGGAGCCATGCCCAATGCCGTCGCCACCAGCAACTGCACGAGCAGCAGGTCCCATCCTCCCACGACTCCGAATACTACAAAACCCGTGGCGGCCAGCAGCACGCTGAGCCCAAACACGTCGGCCGCGCGATATTTCAGGTTGGCCTGCTCGATGGTTTCCTGCAGACGGCGCAGAATCCCCACCCAGGACACCAGGTCCCCCAGGAACGCGAACGACCCGCGGTGTTCCCGGCGCACCAGTTCCGAGGCCCCCTTCGACCGGCTGCGCATGTTGGCCCGGAGTTCCCGGAGGCGCCCGCCGAGCATCTGCTCCGCCTCCTGCTGGGGGACTGTCCAAACATAGTACCCCGCGGCGAACAGAGCGACGGAGAAAATCAGGAATGAGGCAACGATGAACATCTAGAGGCCCCCCATCAAAAGTGAGGCTGGGGAGAAAGACATTTGGACGCGGAGACGCGGGGACGCGGAGGAAAACGCGGAGAAGACTAAGAGAGAATCGCGCCCCTCAGATCCACCCCCGCAACGAAACTTAGCTCGCCCACTCAACCCCATCTCATTCTCCTTCTTTGTGTTCTCCGCGTTCTTCCTCCGCGT
>PMTT01000510.1 GCA_003167275.1 Bryobacterales bacterium
ATTGGGCGACCACGTAAAGGCCGGACAGGTGATGGCGTAACTCGAAACCCCGGAGCTGGACCAGCAGATCACCCAGGCACGCGCCACCCTGGCGCAATCCCAATCCACCATCAAGGAAATGCAGGCGGATCTTGACCTCGCCCGGGCCAACCGCGACCTTTCCAAGTTGACCCGCGACCGGTGGCAGAACCTGCTCCAAAAGGGAGTGGTCTCCCGCCAGGATGGCGATGAGAAGCAGGCGGACCTGGCGGTGAAAGAGGCGCAGGTGGCCAAGGCCGAGGCCACCCTGAGCACCGCCCAGGACACGATCCACGCCAATCAGGCCAACCTCGCCCGCCTGGAGCAGATGAAGGCGTTCGCCCGCGTCACAGCTCCGTTCGATGGCCTGGTCACGGCGCGTCTGGTGGATGTGGGCGTCCTCATCAATGCGGGCAACGGCGGCGTCAGCAAGGAGATGTTCCACGTGGCGCAGATCCAGCCGCTGCGCATCTTCGTGAATGTTCCCCAGACGTACGTGGCGCAGATCCACGCCGGCCAACTGGCGGAGTTGCGTGTCCAGGAGCGCCCCGGCCAGGTATTCCCCGCGCGTGTTGGCTCGATTTCCACCTCTCTCGACGCCGCTTCGCGCTCCATGCTGGCGATTCTGAAAACCCCGAATTCGGACGCGAGCCTCTATCCCGGGATGTACGCGCAGGTGCGTTTTTCGGGAGCGAACGTCAAACCGATCCTGCGGATCCCCGGCGATGCCGTAATCCTGGGCACCGCCGGCCCCCGGGTAGCGACCGTCGGCGCCGACCACATCGTGCACTTCAAGAACATTACGATCGGCCTGGATTTAGGTTCGGAAGTAGAAGTGACATCGGGCCTGTCCGCCGGCACCCTGGTGATCTCAAACCCCACGGATGCCGTACAGGAAAACGTATTAGTAGAAGTGCGGAGCCGTTAACGGTAACCGTACGGTATGCTTTAGCTTGCCCCGGAAAATGTGCCGCGGACAGTCTTCTCGGCGCATCTGGGGCCGCCACACATCCGCACGTTAGACAGGACCCTCGCGGACCCCAGATCTACTCATCCCCCCGGAGCAAATTCTTATGCGTGTAATTCGCAGGCAAAGAAACGATGTGATCGGCCAGAATCGCCTGCCTACGCCGGCGCCCCACGAGGCGAACGTAGCCGAGATAGTCGCCGCGATCGGCCTCGATCACGCTGATCTCCGCCTGATTGTCAGGAGCCACCTCCCTCAGCCAGTCCCGCCAAAACTGCCAGCCATCCGGCATGGAGTCGGCCACGTCAATGTCCATGATGCCGGTCCGTTCCCAATGCCTGCGCCACCAGGCCGCCGAATGCAGGCACCAGAGGTCCTGGGTCCACCACTCGGCAAGATGATCCGGAAGGCAATCTCCGATTTCGCGCAGCAGGCCGGTGCCCGCGATCCCCACTGGGCCTCCCGGCTTCACAAATCGGGCCAGGTAGTTCAGGTACAGGTCGTCCGTCCCGTAATAAATGAAGGAATCGATGGACACGATGGCGTCGAAGAACTCCGCCGCGAACGGCAACAAGCGTGCGTCGGCGTGGATCGGAAAAACACCGTCCTCGACGCCGGCATCGCGGATGCGCTGGAGGTTTTCCGAAACGTTGAACCACAGGTCGGTTGCCCAAACCTGCACCCCGAATTCGCGGCGTAGGAAGATCGATGACGACGCCCGTCCGCAACCGAGGTCCAGCACCCGCATGCCGGGCCGCAAGTCGAGCGCCGCAGCGAGCCACTCGGCCATCCACAGCGAGTTGGCCGCGCCGCTGGCGCTGGCGAGGACCCAGTCGGGGTGGTACTTCGATGAGCGGGGAAACCGCTCGGAGATGAGCCGCCTGTCGAAGGCCATGTGGATGCCCGGCGCGGTCTAACCCGATCAGCATAGCATCGATAGGTCTCCAGTGCGGATCCGGATCAGGCCCCCCTTAGCTCCACAACTCGCCCTGCCTTGTTGTAGCATGAGTCTTCGTTCGGAGAATTCTGATGACTCGATCCTTTACGCGCCTGGCAATCGCGGTTTTGGTCGCCGCGGCTCTTTCCTCAGCCCAGCGGGGCGCACCGATTCCCCAACAGTTGGCTTTCACCCCTTACCACGCCACCGGCATCTACGACATCGGAGAAACGGTTGGCTGGACCGTCACGCCGGGCCCGGTTGCGCCCGCCTACGCCTACAAATGGACGGTTCGCAGGAACAATGCCGTGGTTCTGAAAGAGGGCAAGTTAGATCTCTCGTCGGGCAAAGACAAGATCGAAATCAAGGGCGACGAGCCGGAGATGATCTATGTGGCAATTGAACCAGTTGCGAAGTTCGCCGGAGATAGCCCCGCACCCGAAGCCACGGCCGGAACGCCCGCCGCTCCAGGCCGTGGCAACCCCACGGGTTATGTGGGAGGCAACACCGGCCGCAACAACGGACTATACGCCGTCGGCGCCGCAGTCGCGCCTACGAAGATCGGGCTTGCGACGCCACGTCCGGCCGACTTCGACTCATTCTGGACTGAAAAACTCGCCGCACAGGCGAAGGTTCCGATCAACTCCGTTCTGACGCCAGTACAGGCGGATACTCCGGGCGTCGAGATGAACACCTTCGTGCTCGACGCGCTTGGATCCAAAGCGCAGGGCTACCTTGCCAGGCCCATGAAGGAAGGCAAGTATCCGGCACTCATCCTGTTGCAGTATGCGGGCGTGTACGCTTTGAACGCCCATTCCGTCGCGTCGCGCGCCGCCGAAGGCTGGCTTGTGATGGATGTTGACTCGCATGACAAGCTGCCGTCCGATCCTTCCGGGAATGCGCCCCGGAACTACGCGGCAGTAGGCAACACCGATCGCGAGAAGTCTTATTTCCTGAACATGTACCTGCGCGATTCGCGGGCTTTGGATTATCTGATGACGCGGCCCGACTGGGACGGCAAGACGATCGTCTTGATGGGAACCAGCATGGGCGGTCAACAAAGCCTCGTCCTTGCGGGATTGCGCCCTCAGAAGATTACGGCCGTCCTGGTCTGCGTTCCCGCCGGCACAGATGCCAACGGCGATCTCCACGGCCGCAAAGCCGGTTACCCAAACTGGCCATCGGACAATCCGGATGTCATGAAGACCGCGCTCTATTTCGATCCGATCAACTTCGCTTCGCGGATCAAGGCGCCGGTGCTCGCTGCGATGGGCTTCATCGATACCGTTTCGCCGCCCGCCGGCGTCTGGACGGCGCTGAATCAAATCCCGGTCGCCAAAGAGCCTTTACCGATGATTGAGTCAGAGCACAACAACCTGACGCCACAGAAGGAACAGAACTGGGATGCGAGGTCGAAGGAGTTGCTCGGCATTCTGTTGAATGGCGGAGAATTCAAGCCGAACGAACTCAAGTGATGTGGCGCGGGCACCCTTGAAACACCCCTGGTGGGGCGGACCCCCTGGTCCGCGGCCGACGCCCTCGTCGGCCTGTTGGCATCGCGCCGGAAATTTGATCGAGGGCGACAGCGGGTCCGCCCCACCACTGAATGAATCGCGAACCGAAACCACATACACTTGAATTAGTTACCCATGAACGTTCTGCAATTCTCCTTGGTGGTGTATCTGGTGTCCGCCGTAGCGGGTTTCCTTGGCTCCCTGACAGGCCTGGGAGGCGGCGTGGTGATCACGCCGGTCCTGACGCTG
>PMTT01000957.1 GCA_003167275.1 Bryobacterales bacterium
GCCCTGCTGCGGTCCGCCCTGCTGCGCCCCCTGCTCCTGCTTCGACTGATCGTGCTGCGGATTCTGCGCCTGCTCCTCAGCCTTCGCTTTTTCGGTCTTTTCCGCCGCCTCTTTGGTCTTCTTCTCCCCCTCCTGCTCGTGCTGTAACTTCTGCTCGTGCTTCTCGTGCTCTGCTTCTTCTTTCTTCTTTACCTTCTCGGCCTGCTCCGCGTCGTGTTGCTTCTCGTCGTGCTTCGTCTCCTGCTTCTTCTCGACCTTCGCCCCCTGAGCTTCCTGTTCCTTGGCCTTTCGGACTTTCTCCTCCTCCTCCTCTCGCTTCACGCGCGCCTGTAATTCCGCGATCTCGTGACGGCGAGCATAGTCCTCAAACGCCTTCCTCCCTGCGTCGGGGCCCGTAAAGACCCCTCCGGGGGGATCCTGCTGGAACTTCTTTGCCGTTTCCAGCTTGCTGGCAGTATCGCTATGGGACATCGTCTGGGCCGTTCGTTTCTCCTCCTGTGCCGCGTTGGCGGTCTGCCCCGTTACGTGCGCTCGATCGTCGGCCACCCGCAGTCCCGGAGCGGGCGGCGTCACCCCATGCGCTTCCGCCGCCTGAGAACCCTGCGTGGACCCAGTTGTCTCCTGCGGTCTGGCCCCCGGATGCTGCGCCGCGCCCATCCCCGGCGGCTGCGGAGGTTCCGACGGCACACGCACAGCGCCCGGCGCTCCCGGAGGCGGCTCCGGCGGCGTGGACCCTTTAATCGCCGGCTCGTGGTTGAAACCCTGGCGGCCCGCGAACCTCTGCTCGTAGAGTTCCCGCAGTTCCTGCTCGCCCTTCACCACGAACCGCTCGCCATTGGGACCCAGCACCAGCACCGTCTGATCGGTATGGCCGTGGAACTGAAAATCGCCGCCGTGCCGGATCATCGGCGTGCCCAGGCGCCCGTTCACATAGTTCGCGATCGCGTCGGTCTTCAACGTCTTGATATGCGTCTGACCCTCCAGCACGTTCACCGGCGCCAGATTCGAGCCTGGCCGCTTGGGGTCGATGATGTCGTAGATGTCGTAGTCCGCGTGGACGTATTTACCGTTATGCTGCAGGCAGCCGTATCGCTTGGATAACTTGTTTTCGTCCAAGGTGTAGCCGTCCGGCAGGACCTTCTTCCCGTTCTTCGTAACGAGCATCTCGTCCCAGTACTTCTTCGCATCCGTCAGCTTCTTTTCACTGCTGAATGCCTCGGGATGCAGGTGCGGATTCACTACCAGGCCCGCCTGGGGATGCCCAACCATATCCGCGGTCTTGGCCTTGCAATCGATCGCCTTGGGCGTATAACCGGACTTGCCGACATGCGGAAGCGACTCCGCATTGGTCTCCCGGACCAGAATCCAGCGCTGCTCCTTTTGAGCCGCATCCGACAGGACTTCGATGTCGTGAGGCCGCATTCCGAACGCCTTGCCTCCCATCGGACCCGGGCCGTGACCGAAGGGATTACCGCCGGAAGGGGGCTCGCCCGAAGGACCTGCGGGATGCCGCGGACCGCCCGGAGGAGTGCCATGCCCACCTCCCGCCGCGTGCGGCGCCGTGGGGAGCTCGATCGTTCCAGTCGTCGTATGAGGAGCATGCCCGCTATGAGAAGCATGCCCGGCAGCGGCGGACGAGGCCACCGGCTGCGGTACCGGCTCACTGTGCCCCAGCTTAGTCGTCACCCCGTCCGCCCCATGCGGCGCCGCGGGCGCCGGATTGTGCATCGCCGCCGTTGGATTGTGCACCGCGGGCACAGGCTCGGGATGATGCAGAGGCAGCGTCCCCGCGGTCTTCACCGCGTTCCGTTCCTCCAACGCCGTTCGAAGGCCGGACATCCGGTCGGTCATCGCCTTGAAGGTCTGCGAAGCATCCGGCGGGTGTTTGATCATGTTGGAGAACGCCTGGTAGGTCTCGGGATTCTTGACGGTCTCCACCATCTTGACCCCGTTCTTCCAGAGGCCCACCCCGTTCTTCCACAGCCCCACGCCGCCTTCCGCCATCTGGACGGCGTTGGCGGTATCCTCCAGGCCGCTCTCCTTGGCGAAACGCGCCCACTTCGCCCCCTCTTCCTTGGCACCCTTCTCCCATTCCTTCATCGGCAGGGGTTTCAGGGCATCGTTCGCTCCCTGCGCAGTAGCACCGATCGCGGCCTTCAAAGGATCCGCGATCGCGTGCGCCGCCACATTGGATCCCCCCTTCATCGCCTGCAACTGCTCATGGACGGGCTCCATGAACTTATTGGTAGCCTGCAGGATCTCCCCGGCCTTATGTTTGAGTTGGCTTCCCCAATCGCCGCCCGCCTTATCCGGGTGAGTGGCTAAGTGGAGGGCGCCCTGCCCCTCGGGAACCTTCGGGTCGCCCCTTCTCTTTTGATCTCGTCCGGCATCCGGTTCGGGCCGGTTTGGATCGTGATGCAAGTGCTCGCGATTGGTAACTACCAGGCCAGCCTCGCGGTGGTGGTAGTAAACCGCGTACACGTTGGGGTTGTTACGTAACTCGGCATGCTCCACGGCGTGGAACACCCGGTGCGGCGCCGACTCCTTTTGCACGAAGGCATGCACGTCGCCCGATGCGTGCTTCGCGAAATCGCGCGACAGGCTACCCCACACCTGGTCGGCATGGTGCTCCGGCAGAACATTATCGTAGAGACGCTGCCGCGCCAACCACCCGCCGCCGCTCGTCATTTCGAGCGTTCGGCAATGCTCGTTGCCGGGCCTGCCGCAGAAACCCTCCGCGCGCTCTCCGTTGCGGAGCACCATCCGCCGGTCCGGATGGGCCGGATCGGGGCGGTCGAGCGTGGTACGGCCGTTATCGTAAAAAACCGCTCCATTCTTCGCCGTGGATACATCCAGATAACCGCGCGCACGGGCTTCCTCGATACCGCGCGCGATCTGTTCCTGAGCCGCGCGATCCTCCACTCTCAGGGCAGGGTCGGGATGCGTGAGATCCTGCCGCGCAGCCAGGTTGTCGATCTGCTTTTCGAGGTTCGAAAGAAACGACTCCTTTTCGCGCTGCATGTCGCGGGCCCACTGCTTGAACTCGTCGGGCCGCAGCGCTTGCATTCCATACTCTTCAGCGCCCTGGCCCGGGATTCCCTCCATCTTCCACCGCGCCTGCATGCCCGCCTGGATCGCGGCGAGCCCCGGATCCATGCCCGGATTCTCCTTGAGTAATCTCGCCTCTTCCCTCTCGATCAGGAAATTGTCGGCAAATTTGTGTTCGGTATGGTACTGCTTTTGCTCTTCGAGTACCTGTTTCCACGGCTCGAATGGCTGATTCGCCGCTTTGGCGGCCGCCTCGGCATTCCGGTAGCTTTCTTCGCCGATGATATTGTAGTTAACCGTCTTACCGATGTCTTTTCCGGCTGGTATGAAAAGGAGCGTCGGACGCTCACCCACGCGGGACTGCAGCGGAGACATGTTCTGATTCATGACATCGCGCGCAATGTGGTGGTCCTTGGCGGACAGTTCCTTGGTCCAGTGCTGAGCCTGTTCGCCGAAATGCTTTAGGTTAACCTTCCAAAAGTCGCGCCGCCCTTTCGCCGCCGCATTCTTATAGTTCATGCCGGGCAGAGCCTGGGGAATCGGCCGTGGCGTCAGATAGTGGAATTTTTGGGCCTCCTGTTCCAGCTTTTGCGCGTTGTGAACATTGGAGGCCACGGAGCTTACAGCGCCGCCCCCCACGTGCAGCCCCGGTATGCCTTGGCTGGAAATCACGTTAGCCATGATCTTGACGCCCTGGTCCGGACTTCGCGTCAAATCCCACTCGCGCTTGGTCTGCTCATCCATCTCGACGGCGAACGCCGCACCTTTTTGCAGCCCCTCGCTCCCGCCCGGCACGCTTTCCACCGCTCTGTTGAATTGATTCAGCGGTTCGTAGAATATGCGGTGCTGTACCGGTGGTGCGGGCGTCTCAGCAGCGGCCGTCCCAGCAGCCGCCGGCTCGGGAGCCGTCGGCGCGGCAACCTGTGGCGCCGGGGGAATCGACTCGGAGGCGGTTGGAACCGGCGGCGCCGCCTCCGGCTCGTCCGGCAAGGCCTCCGCCGCCCGAGCCGCGTCTCGCTCGGAGTGCAGCATGTCTTGCGCGTAACGCTCCTCCGTCTGGTAGCGTTGCCGCGTGGTGGGGTTGCTGGACGACCGGGCGCTGTAGATCGCATGGATGGATTGTTCGTCCGTAAGTTCCGCCGGCGTCTTATGCAGCCGAGCCGCCTCCTGGTTCAAGGCACGCCCGATCAGCCTGGTGTTCGGTCCGTGTTGGATCGCGGTCGACCAGACCACGTTCTGCAAAGTTGTGGAGCGATGGTCGAGGTCGATACCGGTCTTGCGCTGGATCCGGTCTGCCTGCGGAGTGTAGAAATGCTTGCCTGCGTAGGCATGCTGCGCCGCCGCGAATACTTCCGGCTGGTTCTGGGCCACCTCTTTCCAACGGTCGGAAAACTCCTTTGTGCCGGGGGTTAAGGGATGGCCGTTGTGATCCTGAAACTGGTTGGCCCACTGCCGGCCGTCCTCGCTATGGAGGAACGCGTTCACGGTCCCCCCAACGTGCACCACGCCCTTCCGATCGATCGTCTGGCTGGTGAATTGATACACGCCATAGGAGGGTCCGCCGGGATCTTTCCTGCCGTGGCCCAATTTTCCCGATGAGACCGTTCCAGGGTGACTGCCGGAAGTTTCAAACTGGCCTGAAATGATGCCTTGGTCGGATTTCGCCGCCCCAAGCGAGAAAGATTGATGTTCGTTACTCATTGCCCCTCCTGCCCCCACAACCTAGGCCGTATCCTTGTCACTGCGCGGGGTCGAAATCCACCGTGACGCCCCGCCGGCGATATTCCTCCGTGAAACGACCGCGGATCTCCTCGCGGTCTTCGGCGGTGAGGCTCACGTCCTCATCCGGCGCGTCCCAATTCGCAACGTCGCTCAAATAAACCGAGAGGGTGGTTCCATCCGCCGACGCCTCCACCGGAATCGTCAGGTTTCGCTCGCCTCGTTGGTATCCGGCATTCCATCGATCCAAGCGGTACACGCGAACGTCGATGTCCTGAATTCTCTGTTCCACGCCACACCCCTCCTCACGGAAACATCCACTTATAAATCTGTGCAAACGTCCCTGTGACGGTCTGCCAGACCACCAGAGCTACTACGATGATCAGGCCCCACTTGATCAAAAACTTGAACATGTCCCAACGCTAGTGCTAGTCCCTAGTCTTCCAACGGATGCACCCGCCAGCGCAGCTTCTCCTTCGTCACCACCGAACGCGCCCCCATGTGGATGACGGTCTCTGCGTACTTCACCCCATCCGCCGGCACCGCGAGCCCCACAAATTCCTCCGGCCGCACTTTCTGATCGTACTGGCGGTTGGCGGATGCGCCCGCACTCCCCATACCTTTGGCGCCCGCGCTCAGGTTGGAAGCCGCCATCGCCACCAACGCCTGGCCGAACAGCTTCGAGCCATAGTCGTTGGTCTTTTCGTCGGTATTCCGCAGGAAGATCTTGGTACCGCAATTCCCCAGAAGATTGGTCACCACCGATTCCTTATCCCCCGCCACCTTGATCAGCGCCGGATAGTTCTGAGTGGCGATGATGTTGGCGTGATTGCTCTCCCGCGACCGCTCGAAGAAATCCGCGTCGCCCTTGCCGGGCATCGGGGTGAAATACACCTGAAACTCGTCGCACAGGAAGAAACTGGTCCGCGGCTTGTTCCTCCGGTTCAGGATTTCGCGATAGTATTCCAGCTTCACGAAGGCGCAGATCACCTTCGACATTTTTTCCTTCTCGGAAACCGGCATGTAAACGTACAGGATCTTCCCGTCGTCGATCATTTCCGAAACTCGCTTCGTGGAGCGGCCCGAGAACATCGTCGCATAGGGCTCCATCAGGAACGGGTCGATCATGTTGGTGATGAAGGCCTGGATGGAAGAGCGGGTGTTATCGGCCAGCACGATCCATTCATCGGCGAAGAACGGCAGGCACAGGTCGCCTCGCGGGTCGTCGTCGGCAACCTTGTCGGCGGCCTCCGATAGCCGCGCCATGCTGGAAGCCAGCATGCCAATCTGCGCGAAGGTGGGCGGGTCGCCCTTGGGATTCGTGATCCTCAGCAGGCTGATGGCATGGCGGATGAATTTCTCGGCGGAATCGATCCAAAAGGTGTCGCCGCCGCCGGCCTTCATTCCGTTGGCTTCCAGGGCGGCCGCGAATCGCGACGCAACTTCCAGTTCATCGTCGTCGGAATCCAACGGGTTCCACCGGAAAGCCCTGGGCGTCTCCGGATTGATGAAAATGAGATCGTCTGCGCGCCCGTACTTCTTGCACAGGGTGGCGATCTTTTCCTTGAAGCCCCCTTTGGGATCCAGAATCAGCCCCGCGCACGGCTTGGTGGTATGTGCGGTCGAGAGCAGAAGGCCATCCAACAACGCGTTGAGTACGCAGACTGTCTTGCCCGTGCCGGTCATTCCGAATATGATGCAGTTCTTGTAAAAGTCCTTCCAGGACCACTTGAAGCCGCCTGCCATAAACGCAAGTTCGCCCGCGGCTTCCACCGCCGGCCGGTCGGGAAGGCTCGCCTGGGCCTCTTCGGCTTCGAGCGACGCCAGGCTGCGTGGCTGGAAGTCCCCGGTTTCCAGGCTTTCCTGCAACATCCTGCGCTTCGTCATCACATCCGCCAGATAACCGCGCCCCCACTTCGGGAACAGCACGATCCCCGCCAGCGAGCCCCACCAGACCACCGTGGCGACCGAATCGAGCACGCCGAACACCGGCATCCACTTGGAGAGGATGTTGATCGCATTCGCCCCCACGAAGGCCAGCAGCAGATAACTCACGATGCTGCAGAACCGGTTCAGGGCCGAGAGGTACATGCGCCAGGTCTGCCCCAGGGCCGGTCCGCCCTCGGCGTACTTCAGCTCGTAGATGCGCTTCATGTAAGCGGCGCGCGGCTGGTTGATCAGCCAGAGCAGGGTCAGTGCCGCGCCAAAGTAAGCCACCGTGAAGATCAGCCGAAATGTGTCCCTGGGCGTATCCGACTTCGGCAGGATATGGATGGCGGCCAT
>PMTT01000526.1 GCA_003167275.1 Bryobacterales bacterium
CCGCCCCACCACGGCTCGAAACCATTGACTACTTTTTCTTCGGCGGAGGTGTTGTATCCTTCTTGTCTTCTACGACCTCGCCGTAACGGATCGTGGACTTGCCTTCGTAATGCTTGTAATCCTGGTACTTCACGGTCTCGCGGATCCGCACCGACTGGTTTTTAAAGTGTAAGGTGTCGTCGGCGTGGGTGTAGGTCGGGAACCAGTACTTGCCATCGACTTGCTCCCGATAGGTTTCGAACCGGGGATACTGGTCATCGCCTTGCCTCCGGCCTACGCCTTTGCCATAGGTCTTCACGATCTGCAAGTCCCGGTCGTCAACCCAAATCTGACCTTCGAAGTAGCGTTTCCCCTGGGCCAGTTTCTTGGGCTTTACCGAGAAGGTGTAGCAGCCGACCTCGTCCACTTTCTCGCGCCCAATATAGTCGATGTTGTAATCCCCGATGTCCGCGGTGGTGAGCACGAACGGCTGCACGTCGCGGAGGTCCTGCTCGTCGGAGGGCGTCAGGATGATCTGGTGCAGGTTCTGCACCGGGGCATAGACCACCTTCTCCATACGCTTGCCTTCGGGCGTGAAGATGACGTCCTCGATCAGTTCCCACTTCCCGCCGGTGGGATTTCCGCCGCCGTCCAACTCTTCCAGCTTCACGCTTTGGCGATAGGTATAGTTATTGCGCGCCTCCCGGAATTCGGCTTCCTTGGCGGCAAACTTCTGGATAATTTCCTGCGGATTGACGCTGTCTTTCTTGTCATCACCCGCGCACAGCGGCAGACAGACCGCCGCTATCGCGGCCGAAAGAACGATTCCACGCATGTTCCCCTCTATTGTGAGACGTAGCTCACTTGCCCAACAGTTTCTTCGCGATGGTCATCAGTTGAATATTGCTGGTGCCCTCGTAAATACGGCCGATTTTGGCGTCCCGATAGAGCTTTTCCACCGGATAGTCCTTGGTAATTCCCACGCCGCCGTGCACCTCGATCGCCTTGGAAGCCGCTCTTTCCGCGATTTCCGAGCTGTAGTACTTGGCCATGGCGGCCTCGGCCAGGAACGGCATCCTGGCATCGCGCAGCCGCGCCGCGTTGTAGACCAGCAGGCGCGCGGCCTCGATTTCGGTCGCCATCCTGGCTAATTCGAATTGTACTCCCTGGAACTCACCGATGGTCTTGCCGAACTGCTTGCGTTCCTTGGCGTAGGCCACGGAGTGCTCCAGGGCGGCGCGGGCCAAGCCGATCATCTGCGCGCCGATGGCGATGCGGCCCTCGTTGAGCGTCTCGATGGCAACCTTGTAGCCCTTGCCTACCTCGCCCATCACGTTTTCCCGAGGAACCCGGCAGTTGTCGAGGATCAGCTCGCAGGTGGAAGAGGCCCGCAGCCCGAGCTTATCTTCCTTCTTGCCAACCTGGAAGCCCGGAAACTCGCGCTCGATCAGGAAGGCCGTCACGCCCTTATATCCGGCTTCCGGCCGGGCATTGGCGAACAGCAGGAAGAAGCCCGCCTCGGCGGCATTGGTGATCCACAGTTTGCGGCCGGTGAGCAGGAAATGGTCGCCATGGTCCTCGGCGCGCGTGGCCATGGCGAAAGCGTCGGAGCCCGAGCCGGCTTCGGAAAGCGCATAGGACGCCACCGTGTTTTCCGCCAGCCGGGGCAGGTATTTGGCCTTTTGTTCGGGAGACGCCCAGCGCATGAGGGCGTTGTTGCAGATGGTGTTTTGTACGTCGACGATCACGCCGGCGGAAGGATCCACCGCGGATAGCTCCTCCACCGCCAGAACTGCCTGGAAGAAGCTGCCGCCTTGCCCGCCGTACTCTTCGGGGATCTCAATGCCCATGAGACCCATTTCGAAGAACTGCCGGATGATATCCTTGCGAAAGACGCAGGCCTCGTCCATCTCCCGCACGTATGGGCGGATCTGCTCCCGCGCGAATTTGCGCACTGTGGTTTGGAAGAATCGTTCCTCTTCGCTAAGGGCGGTAAGCGGCTGAGCCGGCGCTGCCGTCCGTTCGATGGTCTCCTGCACGTCCACGGTTCGATCATACAACATTGCCATGTGTGGGGCTCAGGCGGGCACCTGCTTAACTATTTTGGGGATTTCCTCACCAGTCAACACCGCTNNCCGAGCCGCGACCGTCAGGGAGCAATGACCGCTGGAACCGTGAAGTGCGCCCTAGCGCGGGAGACCTTGGACGTTGTGGCTGTCTTTGAGCTCCACACGGCTGCCGTCGGCGATCTTGAGGTTCACGCCGGTGAAGATCCAGTCTTCCGCCTCCGCGATAGATCCGGCGCTCTTGGTTTCGATATCGAGGTTCTGAAAGCGGAAGCGCAGCAGCGGGGAGTCCGGGTGAGAAGCCACCTGGAAGGCACGTTGCGCACCCGTGGCCTTGATCCCGGAGATCGTGACGTCGCGAAAGTGCGGTATGCCTTTCTCGGGCGGCACAGGAGCGGTGAGGACCTTCCAGTAGTCGGGATAGCCCGTCATGCCATCGGGGATCTTGGCGTAGCTGTACGCCGGGTTCCAGTTGAGGCTCACGCTCACCGGTGTGGCGACGCCGTTCATCTCCACATTCCGGATGGTGATGTTCTCGACGGTGCCGCCGCGCGTGCTGGCGCTCTTGAAGAGGATGCCGGCGGGCGCGCCGGCCAGCACCTTCAGTCCGTCCACGACGATGTCGCGGATGCCGCCTGAGGTCTCGCTCCCGATGGTCACACCGGCGGCGCCGGCCACGACGATGTTGTCGCGGATGGTGACATTGCGGGTGGGGCGGTTCACGCGCAGACCGTCGGCATCGCGCCCGGCCTTGAGACAAATCGCGTCGTCGTTGCACTCCACCGAGCAGTGCGTGACGGCGACGTCTTCGGAGGAGTCGATATCGATGCCGTCGGTGCTGGGACCGCGGCCGTCGGTGTTGTTGCGAATACCAAGGCCGTCCACCGTGACATGGCGCGAGTAGCAGAGGTGGACGGTCCAGAAGCCGGGACGGCGGAGGCTCAGGCCCTGCAGAGTGACGTCGCTGGACTTGTAGATCTGGATGAGCCGCGGGCGGCGGCAATCGTAATCCACCGCCCAGCGCACGCCCTTCGGCTCGTACTCCTCGCGCCGCATCTTCCAATAGAGGTCGTACCACTTCTTGCCGTCGCCATCGATGGTGCCCTGGCCGGTGATCTTGACATTCGACTGCTCGTACACGTTGACCAGCGCCGAAGGCCAGGTCATCTCGATGCCGGCCACGCGGGTAGGCATCATCGGGTAGTCCGCAATATCCTGCGAGCCGAGCAGTGTGGCGCCTTTGTCCACGCGGAATTCGATACCGCTCTTGAGAAAGATGGCGCCGGTCCGATAGGTGCCGGGCGGGACCACCACTGTGCCGCGCGCCTTCGCCGCGGCGTCGATGGCATGCTGGATGGCGGCCGTGTCGAGCGTGCTGCCGTCGCCCTTCGCGCCAAAGCTCTTGACGTCGAAAGTGGCGGCGGCGACGGAAACGGAGAATGCAAGGATGAGGGCCGGGAGTTTCATTCCCCTCACGAATAGCACACGGCGTGAAAACTTGCTTGACGAAGTCCTGCGTGCGCTTTCGGGTCCCGTCTGCGAATTCTTGCCGAAGACAAGCCGAACGGAAGGTGCCCGGGTCAGTGTTGCACTCGCCGGTGTTAGTCACCAGGCAGCGTCCACCCTATCAATGCAGACTAGTCAATGAACCGTGTAAGGGGCCCGCAAGGCGAAGGGCGCGATCTCGATGTCGAACTGGCTTCCGCCCTCGCGGGCCATCTGATAGGTGCCTCGCATCATTCCCGTGGGAGTCTTGAGCGGGCACCACGATGAGTATTTGAATGACTCTCCCGGCGCCAGAACCGGCTGCTGGCCGATTACTCCCGGCCCCCTGACTTCTTCGATGTGATCCAGCGCATCGGTGATGATCCAATGGCGGCTGAGAAGTTGGACCGTTTCGGATCCTTGATTGGTGATACGCACCGTGTATCCGAATACCCATGCGTTCTGAAGGGTACGCGAGTTCTCAGGTGAGTATCGCGACAGCACCTCGACGCGGATATTGTGGGTAACGGCTTCGGACAGTGGAGCGAGTTCCGTGCGTAGATCGGGCATAATTGCAGTGTTCATCATACCAAGCCGGCGGCGGGGGAGGATGCACATCCTTGATCAGCGGTGTTTTGTGGGGCGGACCCCCTGGTCCGCGTCCGTAGCGGACTGTCGCCCGTTGAATCAAATTCCGGCGCTATTCCAACCGGCCGACGGGGGCGTCGGCCGCGGACCAGGGGGTCCGCCCCACCAGAAAACTATACCGTGGCGGCCAGGGACTTTTCGGCGGCGGCGCGAGCGTCGCCAGATGGCGTGTAGCCTTGCTGCTTCAACGCGCCTTCCAGTTCCTCCAGAATGAGCAGAACGTTTTCGGCAGTGGAGCCGTAGCCCATCAGACCGATGCGGAAGACCTGTCCCGCCAGCGGGCCGAAGCCGCCGGCGATCTCAATGTTGCGCTCTTCAAGCAGGTACTGCCGCACTTTGGCGTCGTCCACACCTTTGGGGACGCGCGGCGTGTTCAGCGTCCATAGACGGTCCGATGAGTTGGGGACGAGCATCCCGAGGCCCATGGCTTCGATTCCGGCGACGAACGCAAGGTGGTTCCGGCGGTGGCGCTCCCAGCGATTCTCGCGGCCCTCCTCCGCCACCATCGCAAGGCCTTCGCGCAGCGCGTAGAACATGGTCGCCGATGCGGTGTGGTGATATCGATGGCCGGAGTAGAACGTGTCGAGCAGCAGAAGATCGAGATACCAGGAGTGCACGATACTGGTGCGCGCCCGCAGCCGCTCCAGCGCACGCGGCGATAGCGTCATGGGCGCCAGGCCGGGAGGGCAGCCGAGCCCTTTCTGCGTGCAACTGTAGGCGATGTCGATGCCGTTTTCATCCACCAGCACGGGCATCCCGCCGAGCGAGGTGACGCAGTCGGCGATGACCAGCGCGTCCACTTCATGGGCTGCCTCGCAGATCGGCTTGGCCTGGTTGAACATCCCGGTGGAAGTCTCGGCTTGCACGAACGCGACCATGCGCGGCTGCTCGCGGCGGATGAAATCGCGGGCTTCCTGCGGATCGAACGGCTCACCCCACGGCCGTGTCAGGCGAACCACGTCGGCGCCCTGGCGGCGCGCCATCTCGCCGATGCGATCCCCGAAAAATCCGTTGGTCAAGAGGCCGAACTTCACGCCGGGCTCGGCGAAGCTGGCCACCGCCGCTTCCATGCCCGCGCTTCCGGTTCCCGACATCGCGAGGTTGAAGTGGTTGGCCGTGGAGTAGGCATACCCCAGCAGCTCGCGCACGTCTTCCGTCACCTGGAAGAAAAAGGGGTCCAGGTGACCGACCACCGGTTGTCCCAAGGCCCGGTAGAC
>PMTT01000141.1:0-15471 GCA_003167275.1 Bryobacterales bacterium
GAATCCGGCGTTCGATCCCGCGATAACGGATCCGATCAATCCGCAATCGAGACCGTTGTTGGATGGCGGGCTGCCGCGCCACCTCACCGAGACAGGAACGGTGGTTCAGTGGCAGACGGCTTACAACTTCAGCAAGGATGTGGAGACGCTGAAGGCGGTCGAATTGCCCGAGGATGGCACGCACGTCGAGAAAGTGGCGATGGCGTTTAGCCAGGCGGGCAATCATCCCTCCATCACTCCCGAGGGCCAGCAGGGCAACTTCAAGACCAACGGATTGGGCCCCAAGCAAGGCGCTCCGTATGCGGATCCCTGCGGGCAGAATCCGCTCCTGCCGCCGGGCACGCCCGATCCCGTGATTCACTACAAAGCCGCCAATATCGAGCTGGATGTGATTCTCAATAAGAAGGGCTGGCACTTCCCGCAAGAGCGGATCCTCACGCTGTGGGGCGACGTGGTGCCTACGCTGTTCGGCAACGACGCCATGACGGCCGCGCAGAAGGCCCCGGAGCCTTTCTTCTTCCGCGCCAACAGCGGCGACTGCATCGAGTACTGGCAGACCAACCTGATTCCGAAGTATTACGAATTGGACAACTTCCAGGTGCGCACGCCGACCGACATCCTGGGGCAGCACATTCACCTGGTGAAGTTCGACGTGACGTCGTCGGACGGCGCGGCCAACGGCTTCAACTACGAAGACGGAACGTTTTCGCCAGAAGAGGTACAGGAGCGAGTCCACGCCATCAATGCGGCCGGTGGGCTGGCCCAATCCTCAGGCCCTCCCAAAACGCTGACCGCGGTGCGGCCGTTCTACTTCTGCGACAACCCTTCGGCGGCTTACTACAACGATTACTGTAAGACGGGTACTGGCAAGTGGGTGGGCGCGCGGACGACGATTCAGCGGTGGTGGGCGGACCCGTTGACCAACGGCCCGACGCCAACGCAAGGCAAGGACCGGACCATGCGAACGGTCTTCACGCACGACCATTTCGGGCCTTCCACGCACCAACAGACGGGGCTCTACGCCGCGCTGGTGATCGAACCGACAGGCTCCCAATGGTTCACCCCCGATCCGATCAACCCGGATGGTGAGCTGCAAATGGGCAACCGGCAACTTACGGCCGAAGGCACGACCTTCCCCGATGGCGGACCGACCAGTTGGCAAGCTTCCATCAAGACCACGCCGGCAGCCGACAGTTTCCGTGAGTTCATGCTGGCTTTCCAGGACATGCAACTGGCCTACCTGCCCACCAGCAAGAGCAAAGTGGGGCCCACTCCGGAGGGAGTGACTACGGCAACGGCAGCGGCCGGCAATTGTACTGCGACAGGGTCCGCCAACCTGTGTAATTATGGCTGGTACTCCAAGCCCACCACCGTGGTCAATCTGCCGCCACTTCCAAACCTTGACCCCCGCCCGGCTTTTGCTCCGCCGCAGATTGTCTCGGAGGGATTCGATACGGGCACTTACTCGATCAATTACCGCAACGAGCCGACGCCGTTCCGGGCGTGGGATCCTGTCTCGAATACACAGCCGGCGGGCATGGCGGGAAGCCTGTCATTCCTCTACTCATCGATCACACGGAAGGACGTCTGCCTCAACAATCAGCCCGTGGCCCCCACCACGCTCAGCATGTTCCAGGCCAACGGGGTTTGCGGGACCGACAGTCAGACCAGCCCTTTCAAGTACCCCGCGCCTCTGCAGGCTGCCCAGAATGCCGGAGTCCTGGGCGTCGACCCCTACACGCCGCTGCTGCGAGCGTATCAAAACGATAAGGTGGAGGTGCGCATCATCGTGGGTTCGCACCTGCTGACGCACGATTTCAGCATGCCCGGCCTGAAGTGGTTCTTCGAGCCTTCGGAGCATAACTCGGGATACCGCAACAACCAGTCGATGGGCATCTCGGAGCATTTCGAGTTCCTGTTCACGCTGCCTCCGGCCAATGGAAACGCCGATTACCAATATCTGGCCGACAGCAGCCAGTACGGTGTGCAGAACGGCGTCTGGGGACTGCTCCGCGCCTACGACGGAAAGAGCGGGAAGCAGCCTGGATTGCCGTTTCTGCCTAACAACACAACGGGGACCGCGCCTTCCAACGCAACCGGGTCGTGCCCGTCAAACGCGCCACCCAGGACCTATACCGTAACCGCGATTACCTCGGATCAACTGCAGGTGGCCGCCGGCGGCCCCAAAAAAGAGATGATGAATGTCCGCGAGAACATCTACAATAAGCGCGGCATGCTCTACCTGCTCAAGGAGCAGGACGGTCAGCAGTTGCCCGAGTACCAGGACATCCTGACTGGCAAGAGGCTGCCCGAACCGCTGGTCATTCGGGCGAATGCCGGCGATTGTCTCAAGGTGACGGTGGTGAACCAATTCACGCTCGGGCAGCCGAAAACGCAAGACGTGTTCACAATCCCGGTGCCGACGCTCGACATCCTGGGAAATCCCCCGTACAACATCAAACTGGCTGCGTCGAAAGAGGTCGGGCTGGCGCCGCAGTTGGTCTCGTTCGACGTGACTACCGACATGGGCGGGAATCTGGGCATGAATCCCGCCGAAACTACCGACGGCACGGCAGGAAGCTCGAAGACTTACACTTGGTATGCCGGCGCATTGTTCGATGCCGAGACCGGGCAGTACTCGCCGCATCCGGTGGAGTACGGCGCGAGCAACCTGTTCGCTTCCGACCCGATCCAGCAGTTGTTCCAAGGGCTGCAGGGCTCGCTGATTATCGAGCCGCAAGGCGCTATCGTGGAACCCGACACCAACACGCGTGTGTCCGCCAACGTGCGTCCGGGACCGGGCGCCAGTTTCGAAGCATTCCGTGAGTTTGTGGTCCTCACTTCGGACAACATCAATCAACTTCTGACCGTCACACAGGGCGCTTCGCCGGTCCCGTACAACGGACTTTCCGCGGTCAATTACGGAACAGAGCCATGGTGGTTGCGAATGGGCCTGCCACAAGGCGGAGGAAATTCCACAAACAACCTCCCGGCGCGGCAGTTCAACAACATCGAGCTCTCCTGCGCGCTATCCAACGAAATGAACGCCACCAACAAGACGAATTTGCAAATCGGCGGTGTCACTTATCNNTGCAGCCCAATCCCGTGGTGGGCGACATGGGGACGCCGATTTACACCGCGAGCGCGGGGTCGAAGGTGCGCTTCCGGGTGCTCGATCCGGGCGGCACCAACGATCATGTGTTCGAAATCCACGGGCACACCTGGCAGGAAGAGCCCTATCAGAACAGTTCCAACAATATCGGCGACAATCCCGCGTCCGAGTATCAAGGCGCGCGGATGGGTCATGGGCCGCGGAATCACTTCGACGCCGTGATCAAGAGCGCGGGGGGCGACAACGCCGTGCCGGGCGATTACCTGTACCGCTCGCACACCGCGATTGGGATTCGGAGCGGCATTCTGGGCGTGTTCCGCGTCTCTGAGGCCGGCATGGATGCCGTTACCATGACCGCCAAACAGACGGGCGGCACCGTGTACGGATTCAATACCGTGAATCCGACCACCGGGAAGTTTGCCGACAGTGTGGATGTCTATTCGCCCGGGACGCGCTCGGGCAACACCTGCACGGGCACCAAGATCGCGACCATTCCGCTGAATCATGGCGATCCGATGACTGGCCCATCCGGCAGTTCCACGAATGGCGCCTGGTGGTTCGCGATGAAGGCAGGCGTGACTACGGCGTGTGCTGTCTCGAATACGAACGGAAACACCGGCGGAGTCGGAACTCTGGATCTCGCGACGATCCTGCCTGCGTGTACCAACGTGATGCCTCCGGCGGGGGGCGCCCACAAGCCCAACAGCCAGGAGAACCGCGTAACGGACATGACGGATATGTTCACGAAGACGGTTCCGCACGACACGAAGAAACAGTAGGACGATGCACGAACTGGTCTCCGTCATCATTCCGACCTTCAACCGGGCCGCCCTCCTGCCGGAGGCCCTGGACAGCATCTTCCGGCAGGAATGGCCGGCGATCCAGGTGATCGTGGTGGACGATGGTTCGACGGACCACACCGGAGAGTTGATCGCCTCCTATGGTTCGAAGGTGGAGTATGCCTGGCAGCCCAACCAGGGCGCCGGCGCGGCTCGGAATCGCGGGCTCGAAATGGTCCGCGGCTCGGTGATCGCTTTCCTGGATTCCGACGACTTGTGGCTGCCTCAAAAGCTGCGCGTCGAGATGGCGCTGCTCGACCAGGTCCCGGAGGCCGGCGCGGTGTTCTCCGATAGCGAGCATTGGCTGAACGGCAAGCTGGTTCTGCCGTCGCGATTCACCAATGCGGGGGTTCGCAGCGCGTCGGGCGGGCCCGGCTACCTGCTGCACGATCCGCCCCTGTGGGTGCACTCCAGCCTGGTGAGCACCTGCTGCATGACCATCCGGCGCAGCGCGCTTCAGAGGCTGACGCTCCCTCGTTTCGACGACTCGCGGACGGTGAATGAGGATTGGGACCTGGAGGTGAGGCTGTACTATTCGTGCGAGATCGTGATCTGCCCGCAGGTGCTGGCGATCATCCGGCGCATCGAGGACAACACGCGAATCGGGCGCGCGATTCCGGGGATGCCTATGACCGTGGAGCAGCGCCGCACGCGTGTGGGACGGCACCGCAACGTCCTGCTGCGCGCGCTGGAGTTGCCGGAACTGCCGGCTTCTGCCGTCGAACATGTTCATGCGAAACTGAAGGAAGTCACGGCGGTCCTCGAAAGCCTGTGAGCGGAAATGTCACTTACTTCAACTGTGGGGCGGACCCCCCGGTCCGCGGCCGACGGCCCCATCGGCCTTCCTGGCCTCGGGCCGAATGTTGATTCAAAGGGCGACCGCGGGTCCGGGGGGACCCGCGNNCCAGGGGGTCCGCCCCACAATAGATGCGCGCAGGAGTGTCACCATCGTCATTCCGTATCGCGACCAGGTGCGCTATTTGAAGAGATGCCTGAAGTCGCTGGCAGCGGTGGCCGAGCCTGGGTTCCGCGTGCGCGTGGTGCTGATCGATAATGCCTCCCGCAGGCCGGTGGGCCGCGACTTTCTCGATAGCCTCGACCGGCTGGAGTTCACGGTGATTCGGAATTCTAAGAATGAGGCCGTGTCGGGGCCATGGAATGCCGGCATCCGCATGGGCTTCGAACAGCACGGGTCGGACGCCGTATGCCTGCTTAATTCCGATGTCATCGTGGGCAACGGCCTGATCTCGCGATGTGTCGAGGCGCTGGACGATGGCGCCTGGTGCGCCATGCCCTTCTGCTACACCGAGAACAACATCCTGCCGCTGGACTTCTACGAGCGCGCCGGACTGGCGGCGGCAGGCGATTTGAAGGCCGCGTTTCACCAGGTCCAGCGGCGGAAACAGCACGCGCGCGGCGACAACTATTTCAAGGACGGCCGCTTCGAACCGATCACGAGCTTTGAGGGTACCCACGAGACGGACGGCTTCTGCGGCTTCTGTTTCTGGGTTTCCCAGGAGTGCATCGAGAAGATCGGGTACATCGATGAGAACATGACGCTGCTCTGTTCCGACGTGGACTACCGCAACCGCCTGATTGCCGCCGGACATCCGCCGGTCTGCGTGCATCGCTCGATCGCCCACCATTTTGGGAGCCGCACGCTCGGGCCGCTTCTCGATACGCCCCGGCAGGAGGCCATCATGAAGCAGGATCGCGTGTACTTCCGCAGTAAGTGGACCGCGCAATACGATCAGGATTTCCGGTGCCACTGCATTGGAAGGGACCCGCGTGCCGTCTAGGCCGCGCATTCTGTACTATACGCCGGACACCAACCAGCCCAGTTGGGGCATCGGCATGCTCTACACGCACGTGCGCCTGCTGGTGGAGAACGGCTTCGATGCGCGCGTGCTACATCGGGCGTCCGCGTTCCATCTGGAGTGGTTCGATACGGAAGTTCCGCGAGAGGCTCTCGACGATCCGGACTTTCACTTGTCGACCGACGATGTTCTGGTGGTCCCGGAAGTGGTGGTGACGAGGCAGGTAGTGCGCGATCTCCGCTGCCGCCGCATCGTGTTCGTGCAGGGAAGTTCGCTGATCATTCCCGGCCTGCGCGAGCATGCGGGATACGCGGGCCTAGGGTATGAGCGGGCGATCGCGGTGATGCCGCATGTCGGCCGGATCCTGGAGCGGCACTTCGACCTGCCGGTGACGGTGATCCCACCGTGCATCGCGCCGTACTTCTTCGACGGCCCCATGGCGCCAGCGCGCGAGTTGCAGATCGCGCTCTATCCCAAGCCTATGAGCGAGGATCAAGCCAACCTGGAGTGGCTGCTGAGGAGGGGCCTCGCGAGCCGCAAGGATTGGCGCCTGGTGGAGTTGCGAGGACTGAGCCATCGGCAGGTAGCTGCGGTAATGCAGCAGTCGGCGTTCCACGTGAACGTGAATTGCCAGGAGTCTTTCAATGCGACCGTGCCGGAAGCCATGGCGGCGGGGTGCATCCCGGTTTGTTACGAGGCGTATGGGGGGCAGGACTTTCTGCGGGACGGACACAACGCATATGTTTTTCCCAACCACCATCTCTATCCGCTGGTGGAGTGCCTCTTCGAATTGATCGACGAGTATGCGATCCGTTCTGAGGAACTCGCTGCCATGCGCGAACGTGCTTTCAAGACGGCGGCTGGGTACAGCGAGGTCCACACCGCGCAGGCGCTGGTGGGTTTCTATGGCCGGCTGTTGGGGTGACTCGAGAGAACGGAACTACAGTTCCGGAATTCCACCGAAACAGAAGCTAACCATCCTGTTTGCAACAAAGACGTCCGGAACTGTAGTTCCGTTTTCTGGGCCGGAAAACCGCGGACAGCCTGAGCTGCATAGTTTTTCGGGGGAGGTCCTCCCCCTCCTGCCAAGCGGCATCGCGATCCGCCAAGCACCGAGACGAGTCTCGGCGCGGCAAGCACGAGTGCTTGCGCCACGCAAGGCTCGAACCACGCGGCGTTCCAGCGCTCGACACCAGGAGCCCAAAGGGGAAAGTACCCGCCCCTACTTCAGCAGATCCGCCAGCGCCTGCGCCAGTTGGGTATAGCGGAAGGAGAATCCCTCAGCCTCGGCCGCCTTGGGCACGGCCCGCTGGCTGGCTAGCAGGATTTCGGACATCTCGCCGAACAGCAGGCGCAGCGCGAATCCCGGTACCGGGAAGATCGCGGGGCGCTTCAGGGCGGCGGCCAGCGCCTTGGTGAAATCGGCATTGACTACCGGATAGGGCGCGACACCGTTCAAGGGGCCTTTCAAGGGTTGAACCAGGGCGAACTGGATGAGCCCTACCAAATCCTGAATGTGAATCCACGGCATCCACTGCTTGCCGCTGCCTAGCTTTCCTCCAAGGGCCATGCGAAACGGGGGAAGCATCCGCTGTAACGCGCCACCGCGCGCGTCCAGCACCAGTCCGGTCCTCAGCCGTACTACTCGCACTCCGAGTTCCTCGGCTGCCATCGCCTCTTTTTCCCAGGCGACACAGAGCTCCGCCAGATAACCGGTGCCCTGCGTCGAGGATTCCACCAGGGTCTCATCGCCGCGCGATCCGTAGTAGCCTACGGCCGACCCGCAGATCAAGGTCGCCGGAGGGCGCGGGAGTTTGGCCATCGCCTGCACCAGGTTGCGGGTCCCGAGCACCCGGCTGTCGCGGATCCGCTGTTTCACGTCGGCCGACCAGCGTTGGCCCACGGGCTCACCCGCCAGGTTGATCACGGCGTCGGAGTCGCGCAGACTGTCCGGCGTGGGCTCCCCTCTGGCTGGATCCCACACAAATAGCTTGACGCCGCCTGGCATGTTGGTGCCGGCGTGGCGGCTGAGTACGCTCAACGAATGGCCGTCAGCCGCCAGCGACTTCATCAGCCGGCGTCCGATCAGTCCCGATGCCCCCGAAATAGTAATCTTCACGTGTTCCGTTCCTTGCCTGTTGGGCGGCGTTCCATAAATCATCGCACGTTGCGGCGCTCTCAAACCGCTCTCGGGTATACACCGGATCGCGGGCGCCGGTGCGGTGCTTGTGCAGGGTACCACCCATGAGATTCACGTGAGTGCCCGACAGGTACAATGAATGTAACGATGAGGGCCTGGAACCGGGCAAAACTTCTGTGGGGATACCTGACGGGCCGGGCCAAACTGGCGGCGCTGCCGGTGGAGTACATCGTCGAGACGACCGCCAAGTGCAACCTCTACTGCCCGATGTGTCCGCGGGAGACTCATAAACAGCCCAAAGCCGATATGACGGACGAAGTGTTCGAAGGTCTTGTCCGCCAGTCCGCGAATACCGCTGAGCACATGATGCTGATCGGACTGGGGGAGCCCTTCATGGACCCGCAGATCTTCGAGCGCATCGAGTTCTGCCATCGGCACAGTATCTCGTCGCTGCTTTCGACGAACGGCACGTTTCTGGATGAGCGCGTCGCGGGCCGCGTGCTGGATTCTCCGCTGGAACAACTGACCCTGAGTTTCGACGGCGCGAAGAAGGAGACGTTCGAGTTCTACCGGAAAGGCGCGAAGTTCGAAAAGGTGCGCGACAATTTCGTTCGTTTCGCGCGGATGAAGCACGAGCGGCGCTCCCGTCTGCAGGTAGTGGTGCAGATGGTGAAGATGGACGGGAATGCGTCGGAGGTGGACGACTTCCTGGCGTTCTGGAGCGCCATCCCTGGGGTGGACCAGGTCCGCATCAAAGCTGACGAAACCAACCTGATGCACCCGGATGCGGGGCATGCCGCCGCGGACTGGAAGCACCCGTGCCACTATCTCTGGCGGGGTCCGATGTACGTCAAACAGAACGGCGATGTGTATCCTTGCTGCCAGAGTTACATGCTGGACGGCGCGCCGCTGGGCAACATCGAAACTGAGCCCCTGGTGAACATCTGGAATGCGGAGACGATGCAGGAGATGCGCCGTTTGCACGCGTCCGGCCGCGGCGGAGAAGTGGATATCTGTTCGCGCTGCTGCACCACGATCCCACATCCCGCGCTGGTAACGGGCAGTCTGATCCTGCACGGTCGCACGGTGCGGAGGTTGCTGCCGATGGTGGAGCGGTTGACGTACCTTTCCAAGCTGCCGGCGCGTCTGTTGCGGCCGTCCAAGGCGGGGGGTCGGGGTTAGGGGTCGATCTCCCTTCCATCCGATGTACCTCAGTCCTGCTAATCTGGGACGGAACAGCAAACGGAAACGAGGCGAAGCGTGAAAGTAGTGGCCGGAGTGGATCTTGGCGGAACCGCCATCAACTATACCCTAGTCAACGGGCAGGAACAATTTCTGATTGAGGGACTGTGCGAACATCCCGCCCTATCGAAGCACGGACCGGACGTCTGTCTGCAACAGATCGAAGACGGCCTGAGGATCGCGGTCGAGAAGGCGGGCATTCCGTTGTCGGACGTGGTGGCGGTGGGCCTCGACACGCCTGGCCCGGCGAGCGCGACGGGGGTGCTCAGTGCGCGGGGTTCTACCAACTTTGTACATCCCGACTGGGCGGGATTCGACATCCCCGGAAACCTGGAGAAGAAGCTGGGTAAGCCGGTGAACTATCTGAACGATGGGAACGCCGGAGCACTCTGGGGGCACTTCACGATCTTCGGCGCCAGCAGCCGGGCCACCTCCATTTCCGTTGTGATTGGGACAGGGCTGGGCGGCGGGGTCATCATAGATGGCAATGTCCTGAAGGGCAGAATGGGATTTGGCGGGGAGCTCGGCCATGTGCTAATTCCCTACCAGGCGATCACGGGCATCGAAGGACTGAAGCCGGAGTGCAACTGTGGGCGCACGGGAGACCTGGAGGCGCTGTGCTCCCTCACCGCGATCGAGAAATCGCTGCTGCCTTATTTCCTGCCGCGGTATCCTGACCACGGGTTGGGGAGGCTCGGAGATCTCCACAAGGCGTCCAAGCTGGTGCGGGGTCTGGCGGAGAGCGGCGACCCGATGTGCACGGAGATCTTCCGGGTGCAGGCCCACGCGATGGGGCTGTTCTTCGACGAGATGGTCAACACGTTCGACCCCGACGCGTTAATCATCGGCGGGGGCGCATTGGAAACCAAAGAGGAATTCCAGCGATGGTTCATCGCGGAAACCCGCGCGGGTATGCCCACCCAGCGGCGGGAGCAGGCGGACATCCCCATCTACGTAATGCCCAACGGCGACACCGCCGGGGCGCGCGGGGCGGCCATTGAGGCGCTCAAGCTGGCGCGGCAGAGCGGGCTGGGGATTGGTTAATGGCGACGGGGTAGGTGCAGACCTAGGACGGGCCATCCCCTTCCCGTCCCACATTTTTCTTGAATCGCTCCGCGTTCCTCGATCCTCCAAATGTCAGAGTGAGTTCTATGTTGATGGAAGAGGCCGCCCAGGTCCACCGGCTTGCCTGTCTGGAACTGCGGGGCGGGAATCATTCGGCCGTGTATTCCGTGGAACTGCCGGGATTGTTGGGATGGGTCTCGTGCCGTCCTCTGCGCCCGTCTCCCCGCGGCGGGGATCTGTATTACTTGTCCTCTTGCAGTAAGGGCGCGATTGCCCGAGTGGCGCTTGCGGACGTAGCCGGACATGGGGCGGGCGTCAGCGCCGCGGCCGTTCAACTGCACGACGCACTCCGCAAGCATGTGGACGAGTGGGACCAATCGACCTTGATCCGGGAGCTCGGCGATACCTTCCTGAAGGACGCACGGAAGGCCCGGTTCGCCACCGCCTTCCTGGCCAGCTTCTACTCCGATTCCGGGGAATTGCTCTTCACCAACGCGGGCCACGTGCCTCCGCTGTGGTATCGTACGGCTACACGGGAGTGGAGCTTTTTGTACGAATCGACGCCACTCAATAAGGAGATTGTCGATCTCCCCCTGGGGTTGATCGCGGGGACCGCGTATTGCCAGACGGCGGTACAGATCGAGCCCGGCGATCTGCTGCTTCTCTACACCGATGGCATCAGCGAGGCCTATGACGAATCGGGCACGCAACTCGGGCTGGAACGTTTGCTCTCCATCGCCCGGAATTTGCCCACCGAATCTGCCGCGGCCGCCGGCAAAGGGCTGCTCGCGGCGGTAGCACAGTTTCGCGGGAGCCGCCCCGCGACGGATGACGAAACCGTGGTGGCGCTCACACGCCGCACGGACCGGGGGTGAATATGGCTGACACTCCGCACGGTCTGCAAATGAAGTTCGCCATGCCGAGCGACCCCCGATACCTGCCCGTGGTGCGCGGCGCCATCGGCCCTCTGGCGGCGGCGGTTGGCTGGGACGAAACCGACTGCCGGGCGATCACCCTGGCGCTCGACGAGGCCCTCGCGAATGTCATCCGCCACGCCTACCACAACCGCCCCGACGGGCTGATTGAATTGGAATGCCGGGAGTGCGCGGACGGGCTGGAAATCACGCTAATGGACCAGGGCGATGCCCCAGACAGGTCTAAAATATGTGCACGACAGATTGGCTGCGATCAGCCGGGAGGACTCGGAACTCACATCATCAAAGACGTGATGGACGATGTCTCCTACGAAGTATCGCCCGGCGGAAATCGCTTTGTGGCAAGAAAAAGACTGAGGAAAACAACGTGAAGATTTCGGTTCGTGACGTGGGGGATGCGAAAGTCGTGGAAGTGGAGGGGGATGTGGATCTGGGGACCTCTACGGATCTCCGGCGAACCCTATTCGACGCCCTGCCGCGCACCACCAGGGTGGCTCTAAATCTGCAGGCGATCCGCTATATCGATAGCTCCGGAATCGCCACCCTCATCGAGGTGCTTCGGAATTCGCAGCGGCTGAACAAGGAATTCGTGCTGTTCGGCCTGAGCCCCGCGGTGCAGCACGTTTTTCAACTCACGCATGTGATCCGGATTTTCCGGGTCTTTCAGAACGAACAGGAAGCTTTAGGAGCGGCATGACCGAGTGGGTGGCGGAGGTGGGCGCCGCGACTGGGCGAACCGTGGCATACGTCGGCGGGCTCGCGGAGATCTTCGCCAAATCGCTGAGTCTGCTCTTCCTCTCGCCCCTCAAGCGCGGCCGCATGCTGCAGAGGGCGGTCCATGAGGCGATGGCCGCCGGGGTCGGCGCTATCCCCATTACTTCCTTGATCACCTTCTTTATTGGGGTCATCATTGCGCTGCAGGGCGCCTACGAATTGCAGAGATTGGGAGCCATGCAGTTGGTGCCGAGCCTGGTCGCGATCTCCATCACGCGGGAATTGGGGCCCCTGGTGACCGCGATCGTGGTGATTGGAAGGTCCGGTTCGGCCTTCGCGGCCGAGATCGGAACCATGCGCGTGACTGAGGAACTGGATGCCCTCAAGACCATGGCCCTCGACCCCGTGGCATTTCTGGTGGTGCCCAAGTTCCTGGCAATGGCCGTGATGCTGCCTTCGCTCGCCATCCTGGCGGACCTGATGGGGGTTCTGGGCGGCGCCCTGTTTGGAGTTTTCGGGGGTGGCTTCACGTTCGGCGGCTACATGCTTGCCACACGCGATGCGCTGCTCTTGCGCGACATCACCTCGGGCGTCGTCAAGAGCCTGGTCTTCGGGATCGTGATCACCGCGGTGGGCTGCCAGGAGGGCTTCTCCACCGGAGCAGGCGCCGAGGAGGTAGGCCGCTCCACTACATCGGCCGTCGTGGTTTCGATTCTTCTGGTGATCCTGATCGACCTGATCTTCACCGCCTTGTTCTATCTGGCTCGGGGGGGCCAGTAGGAAATGTCCGCTCCCGGCGCCGCTGCCCCGATCATCTCGGCGTCCCATGTGCGCGTGCGCTATGGCGACCGGGAGGTCCTGCATGGCATTACGTTCGACGTCTTGCAAGGCGAGACGATGGTGGTGCTGGGTGGTTCGGGTTCGGGAAAGAGCACCATGCTCAGGGCCCTGGTAGGCCTCGAGAAGCCGTCCTCGGGAGAGGTGCGGATCAAGGGGGTGGACATCGCCAGGGCCGGTGCTCGCCAAATGGACGCGATCCGCAAGCGAATCGGCCTGTCCTTCCAGGGCGGGGCGCTGATCGGCTCGATGACCGTTGGGGCGAATATCGCGCTGCCGCTGCTCGAACACACCGCGCTAGAGCGCAGCACCATCGAGGTGATGGTTCGCATCAAGCTGGAGCAGGTTGGGCTCAGCGGGTTCGAGCACTACAGCCCTTCGCAATTGAGTGGAGGCATGAAGAAGCGCGCGGCTTTCGCGCGGGCCATGGCTCTGGATCCCGAAATCCTGTTCTTCGACGAGCCCTCCGCGGGTCTCGACCCGATCACCGCGGCAGGCATCGACGATCTGATCCTGAGTCTCAAGAAGGCCTATGCCCTCAGCATGGTGGTGGTGACGCACGAGCTTGCGAGCGCGTTTCTGATTGCGGACCGGATCATTCTGCTGGACCGCGGTACCATCGTGGCCATGGGGCCGGCCGAAGAAGTGAAGAACAGCCCGCACCCCCGCGTCCGCCAGTTTCTGGACCGCGTCGCGGATTCCACGCAGGATGACGAGGTGGACCACCTGCGAATGTACACAGAGGGGATCAGGTAAGGCGATGGAAGCGACGCGCGAGCGAATTCTGGTGGGGCTGTTTGTTCTGGTGGCGGGCAGCGTGTTGCTCGGAACGATGATCGTACTCTCGGGCGGGATGGGCGTTGTCACCGTGTCGCATCGGGCTTACTTCAAGTTCGCCGGCGGCGTGCAGGCTGGAGCGCCCGTGCGCTATGGCGGCATGACGGTGGGCAGTGTGCGGCGGGTCCGCGTGGATCCCGGAAACTCGACGCGTATCGAAATCGAGCTCTCCGTGAACCGGGATGCGCCATTGAAGACTGACAGCGTCGCCCGGATTTCCACCCTCGGTCCGCTGACCGAGAATTACATCGAGATCTCGACGGGCAGCGAGCAGGCGGCACTGACGCCGCCGGGTTCGACACTCCAGTCGGCAGAGGCGTTCGGCCTGCCGCAATTGGGCGAGGCAGCGCAGGCCATGCTGCCGGATATCCAGAAGGCCGTGCAGAAGCTCAACCAGAATCTGGACGGTCTCCAGGTCACGCTCGCGCGCGCCAACGACCTGCTGAGCGACGGCAACCGTACGAACATCGCCAGTTCGTTGAACAATCTCCAGCACCTGACTGCCGACGCGCGTCCCAAAGTGACCGATTCTCTCGACAACCTGAACGGCCTGCTCACCGATGCGCGTCCCAAGGTTTCCACGAGTCTGAGCAACGTGCAGGAACTGACCACCAAGCTCGCGCCGCTGCTGGAAGACCTCAAGGCCACGACTGTCCGCGCCAACGAAACGCTGTCTCACGTGGATTCCACTCTGATGGAAAACCGGCCCGACATTCGGACCACGGTGACGGGACTGCGGGACACGCTGGCGAAGTCCACCACGCTGCTCAACGGGTTGAACCAGACGCTCGATCAGAATTCCGGGAATTTAGACGAGTTACTGGATAACATGCGCATGGCCACTGAGAATCTCCGCACCTTGACCGAGACTCTGATGCACTCTCCGGCCAGCCTGATCCGGGGCATCAAGGTGGCCGACCGCAAGCCCGGAGAGACTCACAAATAGGAGGCGGGAGGGGACCAGAACATGCGTTTCACCACTTTCATCTGCCTCGTGATAGCCGGCGGCCTGTCGGGCGCGAGTTGCGTCTCGAACAAGCCGGTCCATTACTACGCCATCCAACTGCCTTCGCCGTCGCCGAATCCAGGCAAGCCGGATGGTCTCGTCTTATTGGTAGGGGCGATCACCGCTCCGGAAGCCTTGCAGGACGCCCGGATCCGCTATCGGGCCGGGTCCAACGAGTCGGGCGCGTATGAATACCATCGTTGGACGGAGCGGCCTGGCTCGATGGTAGGCAATGCGCTGGTACGCGCCCTACGGGCCTCCGGCCAGTATCAGCGAGTGCTGGAGTCGAGCAGCACCGCCAGTGGCGATTACCTGGTGCGCGGCAAGCTCTTCGAGTTCGGTGAAGTGGATGGCTCTTCCATTCAGACCAGGATCTCGCTGCAGGTGGAATTGGTGGACAAGAAGACCAACCTCACCGTGTGGGATCGGGCCGTGGATCGCGAAGAGCCGGTCCGTGGCAAGACGGTCGCCGATGTGGTGCAATCGCTCGACCGAAACCTGCAGCACGCGGTTACCGAGACCGCCGCCGAGATCGACAAGTTCCTGTCAAAGCGCCCGTAGGGTATGCTTTAGCTTGCCCCGTCAAAAACCCAATCGCGTCGGCCATTGGCAAAGCGCTGTTCTATGCCTTGCGCTGGCGCTCGCCGGGATCGCGTCCGCAGTCTACCCCCAAGCCCCGCCGGACGCCCAGACCAACCCGCGGACGCCCGTGATCCTGATCTCCATCGATACCCTCCGCGCCGACCATCTGGGCGCCTACGGCTATCGCAAGATCCCCACGCCGAATTTCGACGCGTTCGCCCGCCAGGGCACAGTTTTTGAGGCCATCGATTCCCAGGCGCCCCTCACCCTTCCGTCACACACATCACTCTTCACTTCCACCTATCCGTTCGAGAACGGCGTGGAGGAAAACGACCAACATGTCCC
>PMTT01000141.1:15531-35164 GCA_003167275.1 Bryobacterales bacterium
CGGCAGTGGCTCGGCGAAAACCGCAACCAGCCGGTGTTCGCCTTCCTTCACCTGTTCGATTTGCACGCGCCGTACAGCCAGGCTGAGAGCTCGGAAGGGCTGCCGAACGCGGCCGGGTACGATGCGCAGATCGCTTATGTCGACCGCCTCCTGGGCCAGTTCCAGCAGGCGCTCACACTGGGTGGATGGTGGGACCGCTCCCTGGTAGTCCTGCTCGCGGACCACGGAGAAAGCCTGGGCGACCATGGCGAATTGAGCCACGGATACTTCATGTACCAGAGCACCTTGCGGGTGCCGTTGATCGTCCACTGGCCGGCCGGCGTTTCGGGATTTGCCGAGCGTGCCGGCCAGCCCGGCGGACTGATCGACGTGGCNNAAGGACGACGGACGCGCGGTGTACAGCCAGAGCATGTACCCGCGCGACGCCTTCCGCTGGGCGCCGCTACGCGGAATCCGCGTGGGCGCCTTTCAGTATATCGATGCGCCGAAACCCGAGCTTTACAACCTCGAAAAGGATCCCGGCGAGCTGCATAATGCGATCGGCGAGAATGCGCCCATGGCGCGGACGCTGCGCGCACGGCTGGGCAGCCTGCTGTCGCAGCAGCACGCCGCGAAGCCTCCGGCGCCTTCCGGGGACGCGTCCCCGCAAGCGCGCCGAACGCTCGAATCGCTCGGCTACCTCGGTCGTGGTTCGGTGGCCGCCGGCACCAACGCCGACCCGAAAGACCGGCTGGCAGAATACAACCTGTACGAGAAGGCACTGGCCTCGATGTATTCCGGCAACCCGCGCGCGGCCATCACGATCTTCCAACAGGTGCTGGCGCGCGATCCCCACAATTCGCTGGCCCGCTATTACCTGGGCGACGCCTATCTGCGTTCGCGACAGCCCGACGGCGCCATCCGCGAATGGACCAACGCCCTGAAGTTCGACCCCCAGTACGTGCCGGCGGCCGAAGCGCTGGGCGCATGGTGGACCGGCCGCGAAGATTACGCCAAAGCCCGCGACGCCTTCCAAAAGGCCCTGGCCGTGGCTCCCAGCGACTATGTCGCGCTACTGGGCCTGGGAACTGCCGAGGAACATCTGGGCATGCTGCCGGACGCGTTGCAGCACCTGGAGAGCGCCTGCAAGTTGACGCCCGATTCGCCTTCCTGCAAACGCGAGCTACAGGCGGTGAAAGAGAAAATGAAATAAGCGCGGCCGGCGCACGCGCGCCAGTGGAATCGAGAAGAGCCAAGCGGTGACCGACCCAAACGCGGCAAACCATTCCTTCCAATCCATCGTCAGACCGCCCCACGTGAGCGGCGAGGGGACTGGCGAAATCCAGATGCGCTCGACTGGACCAGCGGGCAGCCGGCTTTCCGCTGGATTCAGGAGCGAATCGGCCCATGCCGCGGAGCGGACCGTGCCGGAGTAGCGAGGTCCGGGGCGGGCATCCAACACCTTGGTGACGGTTTCGCCGGACGCGGAAACGCGGCAGAGTCCCAGGTTCGGCGCGGTGGCGTGCAGCCGCCAACTGACTTCGCGGGCCGCCGGGATGTGCACAGGCGGCGCATCCACCTCGACCCAGGGCGGAGTCTCCAATTCGACCGGCGGCACAGATTCCGGACCGCCGCCGAACCGCACGGTCAGAACGGCATCCCCGGCCGTTTGAAGAGGAGTGCGGGTGAAGAAATCGCTCAAGTGAACCACCAGCAACGCCACCACGGGCGCGGCGATCGCCAGGGGCGGCAGCGCATGTCCCAGCAGCCGCAGGTTGGTTTGCAATGTGCGTAACAGGCTGCCGAACACCAGCACAGGCTCCTCGCCGAAAAGGCGCAATTCCAGAACGTGAGCCCACAGCCTTCTGCGCAGCGTGCGGATGGCTGCCTGGTCGGCGAATAACCAGAACGAGAGGGCCAGCACGACTCCCGCCAGAACTCCGAACACCGCGGCGGCGGCCATCGGATCTCGCCCCGAGAACGGCTGCAACGCGGCGCGGAAGACGAACCGAAGCATCGAGCCGTTACTCCAGATACCCCAGTCCTTTCAGCTTCTCGATGAGCTCTTCCTTGGACCCGGCGTCTTCCAGCCGCGCCAACTCTTTCTCCAGCACGTGCAGCACGAATTCACGCGGCGACGAATAGCCCGCTGCAGCAGCCACGCGCTCGATCCGGGCCCAAAAATCCTTCTCGAATTTGATGGTTGGTTGAAACATATCGGTTAGTAGATGTTCCTTCCCGTCGAGCCAGCCACCAGCCCGAACAGCGCGGGGATCGACGTCGACAGGTCCTTCAAGCCTGGATCCGCCACCCGGCTCTTGCGGGTTTCCAGCAGCACGCCGGGCACCCAGCGCGGGTCCATGCAGTGATCGCCGATCCACTCGTCGCGATTTTCCTCGACGATGCTGTGCCCGATGGCTCCCAAAGCGCCGTCCCACGACGCGCGGTATCCGGCCGCGAATCCGGCCACCAGGTCGGGCGCATATTCGATGTCACCCTCGAACTCCGGATGCGGCCTCCAGACCGCGGTGACCACGGGCCTGCCGGTGTCCGGATCGCGAAAGGCGGAAAGCCGATCAGCCACCTGCCGCGCCAGTTCCGCGGCGTCGTTGCGCGCGACCAATCCGTGCCCCTCCCGGCCTTTCAAGTTCAAGTATAGGGCGTTCAGCCCCAGCGAGTAGACGCGCGTTCCGGCCCAATCGACGTTGGCGTCCAAGTCGTGCTGCACTTCGGTAAGCGGCTGGCGAAGGCGCAGAAAGCCCTCGCTCAACAGCCAGGTGTTCAGGTTTACGGCGCGATCGAAGCTCGCAAAGCCGTGGTCGGACATCACGATGAGGGTGGCGGTTTTTTCCCGGTCGCGCACCCAGCCGACGGCATCGTCCACCAGGCGGTAGGTTTCCAGTAGGTCCCGATCGAACTTGCCCCAAAGCATATGCGAATCCTGGTCGACCCCGAAGAAATGGAAGAAGAGCAACCCGCCGCGAAACTCTTTCACCGCTTCCTTTAACAGGGCGATGTGTTCGCGCGAGACCATGCGGCTTTGGATCAGATACTCCTTCCGGTCGAAAACATGCTCCCGGAGCGCGGCGGTGTCCTGCGGCATGCCTTGCGTGTAATAGAGGCCAGCCGCGTTCGCCAGTTGGCGGCTGTACGAGGCGGGCGCTGAGATCCGCACCTCGGGCCGCTGCGGATCCACATTCACCGGTGAGACGTACACTTCAAACCCGGGCGCCAGTTGCCGGGCGTACACGCGGAACATGCCGTACGCGGACTTCAGGCCGGGAATCAAGGGGAATTCCGTCTGCACCCAATCCGACCATTCGCCTTGGCGCAAGATGAACGACTGGCGTCCGACTGTGAAGCGCGCCACCGGCGAACCGGCGTCGAGATCCACCGCCATATCCACAGCCGCAAAGGCTCCATCCCGGCGGAACGAGTTGGGCGGTCCGGAGATCCGCAGCAACGCACGGCCGTTCTCCACGCGGGTAGAAATGATCCGGCCGCCGGGCACATCGTGCGTGGACCCCGCGGGATCGTCCGTGTAGAACGAAAACGTGCCGAAGGTGCCCTCCATATCGGGAACCCCCATGCCGGAGAGGAACTCGCCGCCGGAATCGAGCGGCGGATAATCCATGGGCATTCTCAGGATGGTCACCGGGATGCCATGCTCCGTCAAGCTCTCCCAGAATGCGCGGCCACGGAGGAAGGTGCGAATTTCGGGAGACGACAACGGGATTTGAAAGGCGCCGAGCGGCACAGCGTGGTGCGAAGGAACGGTTTCGCCCATGGAGGAGAAAGGCGCGAGCGTGAGCGGATTGCGATGGACGAAATCGTAGATGCCGTGGTCCGTGGGATCGCCGCCGGTAATGAACGTGGCCCACGCCACCGGACTCTGCGGAGGCATGGTAGTGCTCAGCCGTTTGAACTCCCCTTCGCGCCGAAGCCGGTCGAGATTGGGCAGATCGCCCCAGTGGGTTTCGACGAAGTGGGGATCCATCCCATCGATCCCCAGAATGATGACGCGAGGCAGATTGGCCGCTGGATGGTGTCCGCAAGATGCCACCAGGAGCGCGAGCAACGTGGCACAGGCATTCTTGCCTGTGTTGGTTTTTCTCGCCCTGCAAACCCACACAGGCAAGAATGCCTGTGCTACTCGAATCACCGCCATTCGAGGACAGCCTTCCCCTCCATCCAGTTGGGTGGATCCACACCGAACAGCCGAAGAAAGCTCGGCGCCATGTCCTCAATCCCGGGGTCGGCCGAATCGATCGGACGATTGGCGAATAGTATCCCCGGCACCAGCGGCGGATCCACGCAATGGTCGCCGCTCCATGGCCTGTCATTCTCCTCAAAAACCGGCCCACCCGTCTTGCCGACCGCCGCGCCCCAGCCCGTGCGGTAACCCTCGTGGTACCCAATAATCAGGTCGGGCGCGCGGTCCATATACGGTCCGGAGTAGATGACATCGGCATCGTAGACGTTGCGGATCGCCGCCCGCCCGGCAGCTTCGTCGCGAAGGCCCGTGAGCTTTTCGATGAGTTCCCGCTTCAGTGCCCGCGCCTCTTCGCCGGGCGCAACAGTGCCCTCCGGCTCCCGCCCTTTGAGATTCAGATAGAGCCCGCCCAATCCCAGCGCATAGGCGCGGGTAGTTTTCCAGTTCACCCCTGCGAAATATTTCCCGCCGTCATCGGAGACGACGCTCAAATATCCGTTCTCGCGCAGCCACGCGTTCAAGTTTACGCCGCGGTCGAACGCGCAGAAGCCGTGGTCGGAGAGCACCACCAGCGCCGTGGCGGAATCCACATGTCGCATGGCCAGGCCCACTACATCGTCCATCCGCCGGTACATCTCTTCGATCACGCCGCCGAATTCGCCACTGGCCGAGGGATCGTGCATTTGCCGAAAGAATAGATGCTGAATGCGGTCGCTGGTGTCGAAAACGCAGCCGGCCACGCCCTTGCGCGTCTTTTCGAGCGCGTCGGTGAACATGCGTAAGCGCTCGTCGAAAATCGAATACGCCTGGCTGAGGAAGTCACGCTCGGACAGGACTCGCTCGTTCAATGCCCACGTGTCTTCCGCCATCCCTAATGTTGCGAAGACTCCGATTAATTTCGCCAGATAACCTGCGTACGCGCCCGGATGGCTGATCGGCAACCCGGGATTTTCGGGATCGATCTCGACCGGCGAGACGTACAGCGAAAACCCTTTCCCGGTGCTGGTCACCAGAAAGCGCACGATTCCGAAGACAGACCGAAAAGGCGAAAAACGAAACTTAACGCGAATCCAAGGCGTGTACTCGTGCGGCCGCAACTCGTAGGACTCGCCCTGAATCCGCAAAACCAGCGGGCGCGAATCGCCGGATTCCTCAACCCGAAACGGAATTCGCAGCGTGCGGCCAGGCACTCGCGATGCGTCCCGAGGGCCCTCCAGGAACCCGCTGTAACCGTGCGTCTCGATCTTCAGAGGATAGTGCGAACCGCCCTCCACGTCCCCCGCCGGAGGATCCACGCTGAACACCGAGAACGAGCCCTGCGTGCCCTTCAGGTCGGGCGTGCCCATTGCGGAAAGCTGCAGCCCGTTGAACTTCTCCGGCGGAAAGGTCACCGGCACGCGAAGGATGATGGACCGGATCCGGTGGCGTCCCAGGATTGCCCAGAACGATTCGCTGCGGCGCTTCCCTTCCACCGATGGCGGGCGGAGGAAGCGAAATGGCCCAAACTTGCGCTGCCCCCCGGAGGCGACTTTCGCCGAAGAAAGCTCCGGCACGTAACTCTTCACGCTGCGATTCAGGAAGTCGAAGATATTGTGCCGTGCGGGGTTCACGCCGGTCGCGAAAGTGGACCAGGCCACCGGCGACAGCACTGGAAACGTGGTGCGCAGCCGCCGGTAGCCGCCGGATTCGCGCAGCCGGGCGAGATGCGGGAGCTTTCCTTCGGCCATCAGGCGCTCCGTCAGGCGCGGATCCAGGCCGTCGAAACCGATGAAGATCAGCTTGCGAACATGTGCCCGGCGAAGCGCCCGCCGCGAACGGAGATAGCCCCAGCAGGCTCGAAATGGCCATAGCAGAATCGACACCACGGCACCCGCGACGGCGAGAAGAAGCGCCAGCAGCGATCCTCCGACGGCGAACCCGGCACCCGGACCGATGTAGGCGAGGATCGCGCCGCGAATCAACTTAGTACACCCAAATGTGGCGCGGACACTCGTGTCTGCCGCGTCGACACTCGTGCCGACGTTCTTCGGGTTGCCCACCAAATCCGGGACCGGGAACGCCTTTCGACGCTGCGAGACGTTCGCATCTTAGCGGATCTTCCCCTCTACGAACGGCACTTCGAGAACCTTCGGGTGATTGATCGGCCCATGGCCGAAGTAGCCATCCTCGCCAAACAGCTCGCCGTGGTCCGAAGTGATCGTGATGTAGGTGTTCGGCGGAACCGTATCGAAGAGCTTCTCTATGGCGCCGTCAAGAAAGCGCACCGCTTCAATCTGCCGTTGCCGCAACTCTTCGAGTTTGGCCGCGCGGAAGGCGTGAGCCTTGGAGGCCGGTGCTTTCGAATCGAGCCGCTTGAAGACCCCGTGCACGCCGCTCAGCTTAGGCCAGAGATCGGGCGGTTCGGAGGCCAGCGCGTACGGGTAATGAGTTTCGCCGACGTTCAGCAGATAGAAGACGGGCCGGTCGCCGGGAAACTCCAATTCGCCGAGGATCGCGGAAAAATCGTTGTGCCGGGCCATCAGTTTATAGGTGTCGAATCCGCAATTCAAAATCGTGTGCGGATTCAGCACCGGCATGGACACGCGCGCATGGGTCCGATAGCCGAGCTGGCGCTGGAGGAACATCGGCAGATACAGACTGGGCACCAGCGATTGGAACTCGATCCCGTTGCCGCCCAGCCGTTCGTTGAATTTCAGAAAATCGGCCTTGTAGTATTCGGAGGCGTAGACCCGCTTCGGGCTGGTGTGCGGCATCAATCCCGTGAGCAGATTATAGTGCGAGGGGGCCGTCCAGGAAGCGTACGACCAGCGGCGCTCCACCCGTCCCAACTTCTTCATGTGACGGGGCCGGGCAGCGAGGAACGAATCGTAGCGGCAGCTATCGAACACGATCAGCAGGTAATTATTGAGCGGGCTTCCGCTGGCGAGACCGGAGGGCATGTTCAATTCTTACGATAGACGACGAACGCGGCTTCCGGGGGTACGGCTAACCCAATCCGCAGCGCCAACGCCAGGAACATCAGGACAGAAGCTTTCTCACCAAGCACACCAAGTACCACCAAGAACACCAAGAACANNTTGTGTTCTTTGTGTTCTTGGTGGTACTTGGTGTGCTTGGTGAGAAAGCTTTTTCCGTGGCTTGGCCACTACCCTCCCCCTTTGGGCAAGCGACAATGGGAGTATGCGGCGACTCAGGCTGATCTGGTGGCTGTTGGTTCCGTCCCCTTTGCTGGCGTGCAAATGCCAGATGTCCCTGTCCGTCTGTCACGAGTTCGCCGTCAGCGGTGCGGTCTTTATCGGCACGGTGGAATCCGTCACCCCCGCCTTTCTGGATCGCTGGAATCCGGCGCAGCGTCCATCCTTGCCGCAGCTCAATGAGGCCGAGGCGCGCTACCATCAGGACCCGTCGCCTGCCAGCCTCGGAGCGCTCAAGGACACCTTCCGCAAGATCTTTCCGGACCTTCCCCCCGACTATCAGCAACGCCTGCAGGCGGCCGGCACGCCCGCTCAACTGAACAGCCTCTTCGACTCGGTTCTGAATCACGGAAAACAGGTGCGGTTTCTGGTGAGAACGGTTTTCCGTGGCGGCGACGACGACGATGATAAGGCCGATCCCAAGAAGGACGGCAAGAAGGACGACGATCAGGACGGCAAGCAGGCCGCAGGCAAGAAGGACGGCGATAAGCCGCGCTTCTTCGACGTCTATACACCGTTCGGCGATTGCGGGTACGATTTCCAGCAGGGCGAAACGTACCTGGTGTACGCGGATGACGATGAAGAGACTAACATCCTGGAGACCAGCCGCTGCTCCCGGACCAATCGCGTGACCGACGCAGGCGCCGACCTGGCCTACCTGTATTTCCTGCAAAACAGCGCGGAGGCATCCGGCCGGTTCGAAGGATTCGTCACGACGAATCCTTACTACCAGGTGGAGATTGACCATCTGCACGACCCCGAGAAGATCAGCTCGCCGGTCTCGGGCGCTGTGCTGGAATTGCAGTCCGGCGGACGCGCCCGCTATGCGGCCACGGACCCCGATGGCAGATTCGTATTCGATGGATTGGCCACCGGAGAGTACCAGGTCGCCGCGTACGAGAGCGGGTACCCCGAACACGTGCGGCTGCTTCAGGGGCCGGCGAGGGTGCGGATCGATACCAAAAGCTGCGCCAACAGGATTATCCTGGCGCCGCCTGCGGTTGTGGGGCACTGAAGCACTCTAGGCCACGACCGGCTTGCAGCCGGTTGACAGGCGGAACCGCCTGTCCCACCAGGCACCAGCCACCATCCCACCATTCCAACAGTGCCAAGTGGGCACATGGGGACACCGATGGAAGGAGCTTCGTTACTTCATGAAGCCGCTCACGCCGCTTCCCGTGGCGCTCAGTTCGTCGTTGAGCAGATCGTCGAGCGCCAGAATCCGTCGCGCTTCCGGGCACAGCCTCGCCTGCACTTCCGCGTTGAGCAGCGCCTTCTGATACTGCTGCTGCGGTTTGTCCCATCGGGTATAGTAAACATGCATCGCCCGCCTGGGCGCGGCGGTGCGATTGGCGGTCCCACCGTGCCACATGTGGGCGTTCATCACCACCACCGTGCCTGCCTTCCCGGTCACAAGTTGCTGCTCCGGATGCGGTTCATACATCCCCGGCGGCGGCGCCTGGCCCCAGCGGTGCGATCCGGGGACCATGCGGGTAGCGCCGTTTTCCGGCGTGAAATCGTCCAGCATCCACACTGAGTTTGCCACCCAGTAGCCCTGGCCATCGGCGACCGCGCCACTATCGGCGTGCAGCGGTTGGTCGGACTCACTGTGAGGATCGGCCGAACGCACGTTCAGGCTGCTCAATTTGAACCTCGGCCCGAGCACTTGCCCCATGGCGTCCAGCACGCTGGGAGTGAGAATGACGTCCTCGAAAACGCGCCCCTTGTTCACCAGGTTGGCCAGGCGGCGCGCTCCGGGCTCCTGTTTGAACTCCGCGCCCGCAAGGGCTCCCTCTTCCTCGAACAACTCCTCGACGCGGTGCCGCAGAGACTCGAGCAGGTCCGCGCTCATCAATCCAGGCAGAACGAGGTAGCCTTGCCGATCCAGTTGTTGCCGATCCGTATCCGTCAACATCGCGTTGATTTCACGATAGCGCAACTTGTCGGGGTGACAGGTAGGACAGGCTCAGCAAGCGCGTCAGTGCCGTCTGGCAATCAACAGCAGCAATCCGAAAATGACCACCGGAATCAGCACCATCCCCACGTAAAACAGAATCTGTTTCAGCCAGGGTGTGCGCCGTCGCTTCCAATCCCGCAGTTCCGTGCGGTCGGTCGGAACCACCTGGTCCAGATGCTCCAGATCCCACGCAAATTCGTTCGCGGTGGAGTATCGGTCCCGCGGGTCGCGTTCCAGGGCGCGATAAATCACTTCCTGAAGCTCCGGCGAAACCTCGGGATTCAATTCCCGCGGCGGCACCGGATTGTTCACCAGTCGGTCGTTCATGATGGCAAACGGGTTGGTTCCCGCAAACGGTGTCTCTCCCGTCACCATTTCGTACAAGATCACTCCCAGCGAGTAGATATCGCTTCTGCCGTCGCCGCGCTTGCCCCTCACCTGCTCCGGCGAGATGTAATCGGGCGTCCCGGCCACCTGCGACAGTTTCCCGAAGGTGAGCCGCCGCGCTCCGGCTTTCCCCGCAATCCCAAAATCGATCAGCTTGATGCGATCTTCGGCGTCGATCATGATGTTCTCCGGCTTCAGATCGCGGTGCACCACTCCGTTGCGGTGAACGTAATCCAGGACATCGCAGATCGCGATGGTGATCGCGCGTGCCCGGTCGAGGGGCAGTTTACGATTCTCGGCAAGCAGTTTGCGGAGCAGGCGGCCTTGCACCCACTCCATCACCATGTAGACCTGGCCCGGTTCGCCATGATCCAGGACCTTCATGACGCCCGGGTGGTCCAGCTTTTCGCCGATCTCGATCTCGCGTTTGAAACGGTCGAAAAGTACCGGATCCCCTTCCATCTCCGGATGGGGGATCTTGATGGCAACGGGGCGGCCGTCCCGCATGTCGGTCGCGCGATAGATCGAAGCCATGCCGCTGCGTGCGATCAGTTCCACGATCTGGTAGTGGCCGAATTGGTCGCCGGGACGCAGTGATGCCATGGATAACGCCGGAGCGGAAGGCAGGTCGCGGGAGACTGCGGCATCCAGGCTGGAAGGGCTGCTCATCCCTCCCGCCGTCCTTCTACGCTCCGTATTCGGATTGGCCGAACGCTTATGTTATCATCGGCGTCCTCAGCACTGCTGTTCATCAATGGCATTCTACGGGGCCAGCCATAAGGAAGGCGTAAAGAAAGCGTCAGGATACCGTTTAGAACGCATTCCCGGGACATTGCTGCGGCTGGTGAATTCGCCCGCCGGCGCCCTTGGCCATGGCGGCAAATCCTCCAGCCGTCACACGCCGTCCGCACCCGCAGTCGATAAGGGAATTTGATATTCTTAAGTCTGAAAGGAATCGGAGGTATGGCGAAACCACCGATCCTGGCGCTCGTTTGCCTGACCTTGGCCCGGGTACATGTCTACGGCCAGGCCGCGCAAGCCTCTTCCTTCGAAGTCGCCTCGATTAAGCCTGCTTCGCCATCTGCATCAGCCATTTCGTGCAGCGGCGGCCCTGGCACCTCCAGCCCTGGGATCTGGCGATGCTCGAACGTGCCGCTGGCGTTCCTGATCTCCCAGTCCTACGGTTTCCAAGCCTACCAATTTGCGCCCCTGGCGCCCTGCTGCCGGGATCGATTCGATGTCGCCGCCAGGATGCCGGAAGGAACCAGCAAAGAGCAGTTCCATCAGATGCTGCGGAACCTGCTGGTGGAACGATTCCAGCTCAAGCTCCACCATGAGCAGGAGGAGATGGCGATCTACGAGCTGATCGTTGGGCCGAATGGTCTGAAGATGAAGGAGTCGGCGCCGGATGCCTCTTCGCCCCCGGAAGATCCGTGGACGCCTCCTGAGTACCGCATGGGCAAGGATGGCTACCCGGTGTTTCCAGCCGGGCACGGTGGCTTGGCCGGCCCGAACGGGCACTATCGCTGGACCGGGTTCAATGTTTCCCTGCCGGAGATCGCCAAGACGCTATCGTTCCACCTGGGCGGGCCGGTAGTCGACGCCACCGGGCTCAAAGGAAAATACGACATCGATATGACTTGGACCATCGACGTAGCCTGGCTTCTGGAAAGGGCGGGACGGGGAGACCTGATCGCGGAATTGCCCGACGACGGACCTCGCGGGCCGAGCCTGACACGCGCCGTCCAGGACCAACTCGGATTGAAGCTCAATTCGAAAAAGGGTCCCGGCGACACAGTGGTGATCGATCACGTAGAAAAGGTTCCGATCGGGAATTAGGGTCTGTGGCACAGGCATTCTTGCCGGTGTTGGTTTGCGTGATTCTCAGTTCGCCGTCGGAACCCGTGCCGCCCGATCGACCACCCAGACTTCCACCTTCGCCTTCGCCTTCCGTGCCTCCAACTTCAGCCCAAGCTGATCCTGCAAGAATCTCTGCCAGAGCGCGAACATGTCGCCGCCCGGCTCCGGCCGCAAATCGGCCGGGATGTCGTAAATCCCCGAGAGCCCGGTCTGATCCAATACGGGAACCGGTGTTCCGCTCGCGATGCCCGGCCTACCCGGGTCGTCCATCACCGGAATCGTCAGCTTCACTGAGAGAAGATTAGCGAACTGCTGCAGGGTCCCGTGGAAACCGCGACCGCCTCCGGCCGGATGTTCCGAATCCGTCGTGGGGTGAATCTTCGGGCCGTTCTTGTCCACCACCAGTTCGTAAACCGAAAGCTCCTTGGTCTCCTGGTGCATCGCCAGCCCGAACCGTTCGGTCAACAGCGCCCGCAGCATCAGTCGAAGCTGGGCACCCGATGCCGGGCCACCCGCTCGGGCCTCGACGTCGTATTCCATGGCGTCAATCCAATTCGGCCCTACGACCTGATGCGGCTGCACCTCGTACGCCTCCAGGATGAGCCGTTTGAGAGTCAGATTCCTGCCGCTCACGGCCGACGCGCTGAGGAAGAGCTGCGTGTTGGCGTCCTTCCCGACCATATGCTGGCTCGGCTTGACCGAAGCCACCTCGAATGCGGCGGTACTTGCTGTGCCCTGGGCGAAAAGCGCGAGGTTCGCCAGGACGAGGGGCATCACCGCGGTAACGGCACGCATCTGTTTAATATACCGCCTCACTTCACCCAGGCCATTCCATCCGGCCCCTTACCGGTCTGAATTCTTCCTATGAGGTCCAGCCCCTTCAGGTCGATCACCGCCACGTTATCGTCTCCCGTGACCGCCACGTACGCGCGCCCGCTATCGGGCTCGATCAGGATCCCCGCCGGCTGGCGGCCCAGTTTGATGCGCTTGAGTTCCTTCCTGGTGGTCCGTTCCAGCACCACAAGGTCGCCGGCGTCCAGGTCCGAAATCAGGACCAGCCGGCCATCCGGCGTGAACTTCAACCGGTTCGACCGCTTGGTCTGCACGCTGAACGTGTGGATCACCCTCTTGGTAAAGAGGTCGACGATCGAAACGCTCCCGTCGCGCGAATTGGCCGCCCAGATCTGCTTGCCGTCTGGTGACAGGTCGAACCCCTCCGGCCCCTTGCCCACGGGAATCACCGTTTCATTCCAGTTCTGGATGCCCGTCCGCTCGATCATGGTAAGGCTGTCGGAGCCTATATTGGCGGTGAAGATCTGGGTGGTATCCGGGCTGACCATCACCATGTGAGTGGTGTTCTGGCCGGTGCCAAGCAGCCAGTCGACCTGGTTGGTGGCGGGATCATATCTGGCGATCAGTTTGTTGGTCTCGGCTGTGAAGTACAGCTTTCCATCGGCGAACGCCAGTCCGTGCGGCCGGCGCAGCGTGCCGAGATCCACACGGTGCAGTTCCTTCTGGGTGGCGAGGTCGATGACGGAGAGGGAGTTGCCCGGAGTGGCCCCGCCGTAATTCGATGCGAAGGCCAGCTTCCCGTCGGTGGAAGCGACCACCTCGTGGGGCGTATCGCCGGTGTGAGCGAGCCCCATCACTTTCCGCGTGGACGGGTCGACGATGGCGAGCGTGCCTTCCTTGTTGAGGACCAGAAGCGAAGGGGAAGGCGTCTGGGCAGGAGCCAGACTTGCGGAAAATGCGAGAAGGGCGGCCGAGAGCATCAATCGCGTGTGGGAGGACATTTGGAGTCCATTTTCGCACTGGCGCCCCAGTCCGCGCCGATTTGGCGGGTTGGCCCCGCGCGGATAGGCGTTAAATTAAGGCCGTTTGGCGTCAGTACCTTGGCTACGCGCGGTCCAGTTCTGGTCCACATAGGTCTACAACTTTCCATATCGCGAGTTTGGGAGGCCCTTCCGAGTGACCGGCCATCCGAGCAGAGGAGGCCCGACACGCATGGCCCACCCCACTGGCCGTACCTAAAAACCGATCGTGCGGCCCTGTGGTTCTGCCGGTTTACCATGCTTGGGTACCTGCGGCTTCTAACCAATGAGAGAGTCATGGGTGACAGCACGGTTACACTGGGGGCCGCCTGGTGGCTGTACGATCGATGGAAACAAGATCCGGATCGAACCTGCGGCTGAGCCGCCTGGAATGGAGACACCGTTCCGCCAGGACCGGCAGGAGCACCAGCCTGCTGTAATCAAATCAAATTGGCATAGTTCAGGTCCTCACAGCACTGCTATAATATCTGGAGATGGTTTTTTGCCGCCCGCATGAGCGGGTTGTCGAAGGTTCGTATCACCCCCATCTCAACGTCAATCTCTGTCCCGTTTTTCCCGAAGCTTGGAGGTACCCAGCACCCCATCCATGAAATCCAGCGTGCGCATTAACCGAGGCGTCGAAAGCCTGTTTGGCACCCGCGATGAGAACATCCGGCTGATCGAATCCGGATTGTGCGTCCACACCCAACTGGTGGACAACAACCTCGAAATCGAAGGCGAAGCGCAGAACGTCAACCGGGCGGAAGTAATCCTGGAAGACTACAACACGCTGGTCCGCGAGGGCCACGTCTTCACCAACGGCGACTTGAACAGCTACCTGCGCGTGGTGACACTCGATCCGGAGGTGTCTCTCCGCGCCCTGGTGCGGAGCGGCAAGCAGCGCAATTTCGGCAAGAAGGTGCTGGCGCCAAAGTCGGTCAACCAACGCCGCTACCTGGAAGCCATCGAGCGTAACGACCTGGTCTTCGGCATTGGTCCGGCGGGAACCGGCAAGACCTATCTCGCGGTGGCCATGGCCGTCTCCGCGCTGATCAACAAGCAGGTTGCGCGCATTATCCTGACGCGTCCCGCGGTGGAAGCCGGCGAGCGCCTGGGCTTTCTACCGGGCACCTTGCAGGAGAAGATCGACCCCTACCTGCGCCCGCTATACGATGCTCTGTTCGATATGATCGAAAGCGAGCGCGTGGAGAAGTTGCTGGAACGGAACACCATCGAAGTGGCCCCCATCGCCTTCATGCGCGGCCGCACGCTGAACGACAGCTTCATTATTCTCGACGAAGCCCAGAACAGCACTTCGGAGCAGATGAAAATGGTGCTGACGCGCCAAGGCTTCAACTCCAAGATGGTGGTGAACGGCGACGTCACGCAGATCGACCTGCCCAACGGCCGCCGCAGCGGCCTGATGGATGCGGTGGAGATCCTAAAGGGTGTCGAAGGCATCAGCTTCGTGCAGTTCGACGACAAGGACGTGGTGCGCCACACCCTGGTGCAGCGCATCGTCAAGGCGTACGAGCGCTACAACGAGACCATCGGCGTGAATCGGCAACTCACCCTGAAGCTGGGTGAGCCGGCGGGCGAGATCTCGAACGGCGACGCAAAAGCGGAGGCTCCCGCACCAGCCCCGGATACCGCTCCGCAGGCTTGAGCGCGTGCCATGACTTTCCCTGAAGGCAGTACGGTTACGTTCCGGCGGACTCCCACGGAGCTCCGCCCGCGTGCGCTCGTGAATTTCGCCCGGAAGCTCCAGCGCGAAGTTTCCAAGGGCCGCCCGTTCGACTGCCTGATTACCGGCGATACCGAACTGCGCCGCCTGAACCGCGAATTCCGTGGTAAGGACGAGGCGACAGACGTGCTGTCATTTCGGTGGCAGTCACCGCAATCCCCGAATTCCGCACCGGGAGAATTAGGGAATTACGGTGACTGTCACCGAAATACGCCGGAATTAGGGGATTGCGGTGACTGCCACCGAAATATCGGCGACCTCGCCATCTCCCTGGCTCGCGCCCGCGCTCAGGCCCGCGAGTTCGGGCACTCCACTGAACAGGAAGTCCGGGTTCTGATGCTGCACGGGGTGCTGCACCTCCTGGGCATGGACCACGACTCCGATAGCGGCCAGATGGCCCGCGCAGAGAAACGCTGGCGTGCGCGGCTGGGCCTCCCCAACGGCCTGATTGAGCGGATGCGGCCATGATGCTCGCGGTAGTGCTCGCTACATTCATCGCCATTCCGCTCCTCGGGTTGGTGACCTTCGTCCAGCTTCTGTACCTGGAGAGCATGCGTCTGCGCACCCGAGACCTGCCCTCGCTCAAGTTCTTCAAAGACACCCTGGAAGACAAGCTGGGGATGAAGACCGAGGACGGCGCCGGAACGTTCTCTCTGATCAAACACACTCTGCTGGTTCTGATGGGCACCCTCTTCCTGGCATGGTTCGCCGACGGAGAGCCTTGGCGCGCGGCGATTTTCTGGCAGGCCGTATTGGCGGTCTGGCTCACTATGGTCGCGGTTGCCTATGCGCTGCCCCAGCTTCTCTACCGGCGCACCACCGGACAGTGGCTGGTCCCACTCGCGCCCCTGCTGCGAGGCCTAGCCTGGCTCGCACGCCCCTGTGTCGCCACCCTCTCCTTTTTTCAATCGCTCATCGACTTGGCCGACACGAGCGACGGCCCCGTGGAGGCGCCAACCTCCGCCGAGAATATCGAAGCTCTCATCTCCGCCGGCACGGAAGAAGGACTGATCCAGGAGGACGACCGCAAGCTGATCCAATCGGTGGTCGAATTCGGCGACAAGGTGGTCCGGGAAGTCATGACGCCGCGGCCCAACATCGTGGCCATCTCCGCCGATGCCACTCTCGAACAACTGCGGCAGCTTGTCATCACGGAGCAATACTCGCGGATCCCCGTCTACGAGCAGAATATCGACCAGGTGATCGGCTTCGTCCACGTACGCGACATGTTCGAACTCCAGGAGTGCGATCGCGAAGACCGCACCGTGCGGGGGTTGGTCAGGCCCATCCTCTTCGTTCCCGAAACCAAGCCCGTGAGCGACCTGATGCGCCAGATGCAGCAGGAGAATACCCACATGGTGATCGTGGTGGACGAGTACGGCAACACCGCGGGCCTGGCCACCATGGAGGACCTCCTGGAGGTCATCATCGGTGAGATTCGCGACGAGCACGAGCCCAATAGCGATATCAAGGAAGATGGACAGGGCGGCTATATCGTCTCCGGCAATTTCGACCTCGACCGCGTCGGCGACCTCTTCGAGTCCTTCCACCGGGAAGAGGATATCGAATCCACCACGGTTGGCGGATTGGTCAGCGAATGGCTCGGGCGCGTACCCAAGGCCGGAGAATTCGTGGACCGGGATGGAGTTCGCGTCGAGGTATTGGCATCCGACGACCTGCGGGTCGAACAGGTGCGCATCAGTAAGTCACAAACGGTTGCACAATGAATGAACATTTCAAGTCCGGCTTTGTGTCGCTCATCGGGCGGCCGAATGCCGGCAAATCCACGTTATTGAATGCCCTGGTCGGGCAAAAGGTGGCGATTGTCGCAGACAAGCCGCAGACCACTCGCACGTCCATTCAGGGCGTCTTCACCGGGCCCGAAGCGCAGATCGTTTTCGTCGATACACCCGGCATCCATAAAGCGGATTCGCCGCTCAACAAGCGCCTGATGGACACCGTCCGCGCGTCCCTGGAGGAGCGCGACCTGCTGCTGTTCCTGGTGGATGCGGCGCGCACTTTCAGCGAGGAAGACCGCCATTCGGTGGACCTGGTGCGCAGGTCCGGCGGCACGCCCGTCATCCTGGTGCTCAACAAGATCGACCTGGTCAAGGAGAAGGCGCGCCTTTTACCTTTGATTGAGGAGTACCGGAGGCTCTACGATTTCGCCGAGTACCTTCCCGTCTCCGCCGCCAGAGGCCTCGGCCTCGACGACCTGCGGAAGGCGATTATCGGCCGCCTGCCGGAAGGCCCAGCCTACTTCCCCGCCGACCACGTCACCGACCAGCCCGAGCGCTTCCTGGCGGCGGAACTGGTTCGCGAAAAGGTGGTGCGGCTGACCCACCAGGAGGTGCCGCACTCCGTGGCGGTGATGGTGGACCGGTGGGAAGAGACTTCCACGCTCACCCGTATCTATGCCACCATCCGTGTGGAGCGCGATGGTCAGAAGGCCATCGTGATCGGCACCAAGGGCGCAATGCTCAAGAAAATCGGCACGCTCGCCCGCGAAGAGATGGAGCGCATCTTCGGAGTGAAGATCTATCTCGATCTGCACGTTCGTGTGCAGGCGGGATGGCGCGAAAAGTCGGCCTTTCTCAACGCCCTGGACTGGCGTACAATGACCGGAGATGATGAATTCTAAAATCTGTGCTGCGCTTGCGATCCTGTTCCTCCTCGCCGGCATCTGTTTGGCCGCCGATAAACCGGTCAGTGACGACCTCATCGTGGACCAGATCCGCATCAAACTTTCGGCCGATGCCGAGGTGAAGGGTGGCGCGCTGGGAGTGGATTCCAAGCAGGGCGTGGTCACATTGAGCGGCACCGTCGAGTCCGATAGACAGAAGAGTAAGGCCACCAGTCTGACCAAGAAGATCAAGGGCGTCAAGCAGGTCATCAACAATATCGAAGTCAAGAAACGCCCGTAAATGAGCCGCCCCGCTTTTGTAGCGCCGGCGGTCTTGCCGCCGGTTCTGTTGCGCCTCGGTGGTGCCGCCGGTATCGCGGCTTTCTCCCTGCTGCTTTTCGCGCAGGACTACTCCGAAATCAAAGTGGAACAACTCGGCAAGGGCTATGCCTTCACGGAAGGGCCGGCCTGGTCCAAAGACGGCTATCTGATCTTCAGCGATACGCCAGGGGACCGCCTGCTGAAATGGGTGCCCGGCCACCAGGTGGAGGTCTTCCGCGAAAATGCCGGGGGCCCCAGNNGGGTCACCCGCACCGACAAGAAGGGAGCGGTCGAAGTGCTGGCCGAGAAGTGGGAAGGCAAGCGCCTCAACGCGCCCAACGACATCGTAGTCAGCAAGACGGGACACATTTACTTCACCGATCCGGCGTTCGGCGAGCAGTCGGACCACCGTGAGCTGGATTTCTATGGCGTGTATGAAATTGCGCCGAAGGCTCCCATGAAAGTGGTGGCCAAGGCGGCCGGCCGGCCCAATGGCATCGCACTCTCTCCCAATGGGCGCGTTTTATATGTTGTCAACTCCGATGAGCGCAACGTTCGCGCCTATGATTTGGACAAGAATGGCGACGCTTCGAATGAGCGCGTGCTGGTATCCGGAATCGCGGGTGTGCCTGGCGGGATACGCACGGATGAGAAGGGGAATCTGTATATCGCCGCCGGCGGAATCGCGATTTACAGCTCCGAGGGAAAACCGATTCACGTGATGCCCCTGCATGGACGTCCTTCCAACTGCGCCTTTGGCGAGCCGGATCTGCGAACGCTTTTTGTGACGGAAGGCGGATTCGTTTACCGGGTTCGCATGGACGTGAAGGGGGCCTATTGAGTGGCACCCGAGTCCCCCGTGCCTCCTGACGACGATCGCCGCTATCCCAAGCGTCCGCTGGTCGGCGTGGGAGCGATCATCCTCAAGCGCGATCGCATCCTGATGGCGCAGCGAGGCAAAGAGCCGTTGAAAGGCTGGTGGTCGCTGCCCGGTGGCGCTCTCGAGATCGGCGAATCCCTGAAGGACGGAGTCTGCCGCGAAGTGAGCGAGGAGACTGGCCTGGAGATTCTCCCACTAGGCGTGTTCGAGATCTTCGAACGCATCATGCGCGACGCCATGGGAGCGCCCGAATATCACTACGTCCTGATCGACTACCTGTGCCGGGTTACCGGCGGCACGCTTAGTGCCGGCGACGACGTCTGCCGCGTAGAGTGGGTGCGCCGCAGGGATCTGGCAAAGCTGCAGATCACCGAGGGAACCCTGGCCGTGATTGAACGCGCCTTCGACAATCGCCGAAGGTACTGGTAGTCAACGGTGGGGCATGCTTTAGCTTGCCCACCAGCACACTTCAGGCTGGGATCGCGGTAGGGATACCGGTTACACGATACCCCCCGCACGGACCCGTGCGGGCGCTCATTAGCGCACACGGTTCTTATCTTGGATGTATGGCGTCAAACCGCTCCATGGGATAAAGGTGCAAAATCTTGGCAGCCGGGATATACTGAGCGACGATCCGTTCAAACGCGGCACGTTTGAGAGGCCG
>PMTT01000248.1 GCA_003167275.1 Bryobacterales bacterium
GAAGCCACCCATAGAGCACCGTCGAGGGTGGTGGTCAACTGCCGGACACGGTCCAGCCCGCCGCGCAATAAGGCCCAAGATTTGCCGTCGTACCGCAAAATGCTGTCCCGGCCGCCAGCCAGGAGCTCGCCCGTGGGCAGGCTGCCCAGAACGAAGACGCCAGTGTCCGTGTAGCCGTTGGCGGGCTGAAACGGATTCGAAATCCGCCCATCGTGGTAGAGCCCGCCCCCGGCGGTGCCGCCCAGCCAGATCTCCCCCGTTCCGCGTTCGAGCACGGTCCGCAAATCCGCCCCTTGCCATTCGCTGCCCAGTTGCAGAACCTTGCGGAAACTCGCGCCATCGTAGACGTCCAGGCGGAACCCGGGCGTGCCCTTTACCTCGCTGCCGATCCAGACCCAGCCGTCCGGGCGCCCGGCGAGCAGCGTGATGGTTCGGCCTTCGGGGTGCGACAACTCGCTGAACCTGCCGCTCTTCGGATCCATCGTCAGGACCGCATTCCCGCGGCCCGCGCACCCCACCCTGACCAGGACCCTGCCGTCGGGAAACGGCGCCAAGCTGCTGGTCTGCATGGTGTGGGTCTGGCATCCGGCAGGCAAGGCGTGGCGCGTCCACACGTCGCCCTGGAGTTCCAGCACGTAGTCCGTGGCGCTCATCCATAGCCGCCCTTGCCGATCTTCCGCCATCGAATGAACCGGCAGGTCGACGTCCTCCAGGCCGGTCGGTTGCCGCCACAACGGCGGCGTGTAACGCGTGACGCCTTCCGACGTCGCCACCCAAAACGCTTTGCCTTCCTCGGAATAAACGTCGAAGATGGTGCCAGTCAGAACTCCGGCCCTTTCCACGGGGTACTTCCGCCCTCCCCGTAACCGGAAAATCGCCGCCCCCTCCACGATCCAGACGCTGCCATCGCCGCCGCGCCACCCGCGCAGATTGTCCGCTTCCGCTGCGTACACGGATTCGAGGCCGGTTCCCGCCCAGCGCACGATAACGTGCCGCTTGTCGCGCGAGGATAACCCCTGCGCGAACAACTCCCCGGTTCCCGGCAATGGGTAATCGAAGTGGGTCAGGCGATCCCGCTCGCTGCGAACTTCGATCCAATCGAAAGCACCGTTGCTCCCCATGCGCACCTTCGCCAGCCCGTGTTCGCCGGTGATGTACACTTCGTCCGTGGAGCCCGGACACATTGCCAGGAACGGGGCAATCCCGGAATTCTCCGCCGTACGGATTTCGCGCCAGAGCTGCTGATCCGGGTCGAACTCCCGTAGGCGGTCTTCCAGGAGCACCATCACATGCCGGCCCTCGGGCACCGCCTCCAGCACCCTTCGACCGGGCGGCGCCCGATACCGCACAGTCCAATTTCCGTCCCGGAACTCTTGGAGCGCGTCCAGGGATGCGGTCCACAGGGTACTGCCGGAGTCGGAGTATACCCTCTTGGTGGATGGCCAGTCGGGTTGCGTGTTGCCACGAGGATCCGGGATGCGGGCAACGGAGTAGCCGTCGAACTGGCTCATCGAACGCACCGCGCCATGGCGGATGTAGGCGTTCCCTCCCGGCGCCGTGCTCAGGGCATACGAATAGGTCTCCGTGAAGCCGTCGCGCACCCCCCAGGAGCGCCACAAGAACCGGTCGTCGGCACGTAGCATCCCCACTCCGGCCGCAAGAGCCAGGAAAGCGAGCCACATCCCCATTTGGATACGCTTCTTCATCGCGGCGAGCCGCTGGGGACAGTCATCTCCCGGCCGAACCTCCGCTCGGTTCCTCGCTACACGCTTCACAGTCCACTCATCGGCAGATTGCAGATTCTTGATTAGGGGGGAAAGGTCAGAAACGCGCGAGATGAAGTCGATTTGCGCGGTTCAGGAAATGGCGGGAGTAAGCTTGGTGCGAGTCGTTCATGCCCCTTCGGCCTCATCTGTCTTCTTCGCGGGAACCGGGAGCACATCGGGGGCGAAGACGCGCGCATCGGCCCAGCCGGCATCGCTGAACAGGCGGGGCGAAGGCGTAAAAACGATCTTGTAGCTAGCCTCCTCCAGCGGGGCTTCCGGACCGTTTCCGGACTGCGGGTAGACCAAGGCCAGGTAGCGAAGAATCGCATAGATGTCGCCCTCTTCCGGCTGGCGGAAATCGAAGCCTTGCGAGCGGAAATGAATGGCCGCGCCCTGGCTGGAGAGGCGCCATGCCAGGAAGGCGCAGCAATCGATGGCATGCTCGAACCAGGCGTCCAGGTCGGGTGGGATGTCGCGGTCCAGAAAGATCTCCACGGTCTGCTCCTGTTCACGGGCAAACTCGCGCACTTGCAGGCTACCGACGTGCGCAGAGGCCTTCCAATCCACGTGGCGGGAGCTTTCAAACGCCTCGTATGGCCTGATCCGGTAAAAGTCCTTGCCCAGGCCGCGGTAGTGAGTCTCGATTTCGCCGGCGATTCCCAGCAGCAGATCCTCGAATCCGGGGCGGGGGTCGATGGAGGGATAGACCGTCATTTCGCGGCGCAGCGTGACGCGCGCCGATTTCTCCAGAAAGCCGAAGGGGAACGAGGTGGAGAAGGCGAAGCTGTTCTGCCGGTATGCGCCCCGCCGCGGAAAGCGCACTTCCACCGTCTCTTCCACGAAGGTTCCCGCGGCGATCAGTGGGAAATAGACTCCCGATTTCAGAGTGGGGCTGGCAGCATCCCGAATGCCTTCCGTGCGGATGGAAAACGAAGGCATGAGCCATTTCTGATTGCGCACGTAAAGTCTGCCGGGGAAGTGGCGGCCGGCGGCGACATGCTCGGGCACCTGGAAGTCGAGTTCGAGTCCCGCCAGGCAGAGCCGGCTGACCAGTCCCGAGATCAGCAGCGTCGCCAGCATGGTCGCGACGATCAGAAACAGCAGGTTATTCGCGGAGATCACCGCCGCCAGGCCGACCACCAGGATCGCGAGGGTAAACAGCAGTCCTCCGCGCGTGACCTTATAGCGAATACGGCGCGCCAGAACGCCCCGGAGCTGTTCCCAATGTCTGCGCATGGACGCTTTGATTGTGGCACAGTAGGACAGACCATCGTTTTCCGTGGTCTGTCTTGCCTGCCAATCTGTCCTGCCTGGCCAAAATGACAGACGACAAAAACCGATCGTCTGTCCCACTCGTCTAACTTCCAGGTTTGCAGACAGAGGAGGGCCCATGAATACACTCGTCAACGATCTGAAGCATGCTTTCCGCATGCTGCGCCGGAGCCAGGGATTCGCCGCCACGGCCATCTCCGCGCTGGCACTGGGCATCGGCGCCAATACCGCCATCTTTTCCGTGGTCAACACCGTACTCTTGAAGCCGTTGCCCTACCGTCGGAGGGGCAATGCAGGTCGGCACCCCATCAATCCGGTGAAGGAAGAAAAGATCGTGCGCCCACCGCTGCAGTTCGCGCACTTCGTCCTCCGGCGCACCCGGTATGCCTGTCGAGAACGTATCAGACCCACCCTTTCGGACAAGAAATTGCCGGATTCAAATGGGTGTATACTTTCAGGCACCGGAAGGCGCAAAAACCGATTCCGAGAAACCTTCATCTCAGGGAGAGACCCATGGATTCGAAAAAAACTAATCGAAGGGGATTCCTAAAAGATAGCGCCGCGTTGGCCGGTCTGGCAGCGGGCGGGGCACGGCTTGCGGAAGGCCAGACTCAAGGGACACCCTCCAAGAAAATCGACGAACTGATCGCCTATGGCGAGCGCTCCCGTTTCGTCACCTCCATACGCGTACCCGTTGCCGAGAGGCATTCGCCCGATGAATTCGGGCTCACGTTTCACGTCTTGACACCGCTTCAGGATTCGGTCGGGATTATCACGCCATCTTCGCTCCACTATACGGCCACACACCGGGGAGCCTTTGTTCCCGATATCGACCCCCGGGAGCATCGTCTCATGATCCACGGGATGGTGGA
>PMTT01000096.1 GCA_003167275.1 Bryobacterales bacterium
ACCTGGGCGCGGCAGTCGCTCGAGATGCGCCGCAAGCTCGGCGCCGGGGACACGCCGGGCATCGCGTCCGCCCTGATTGAAGTGGCCGAGGACGAGCTGTTCCAGGGCTATCCTCGCGGCGCCGTCCCGTTGCTGCGCCAAGCCCTCGCCATCCGCCAGAAGAAGTACAGCGCCAAGCACCCCGCCATCGTCTCCGCGCAAGTACGTCTGGGAGAAGCGCTGATCGCGGAAGGGGAAGCCGGCGAAGCGGAGCCCATCTTGAGAGATGCGCTGACGTCCGCGCGCACAGCTCCTTTTATGCTGCTCCCCTGGCAGGTGGCCGAGGCGGAGAGCGCTTTGAGCGCGTGCCTCAGCGCGCTGCATCGGAATGGGGAGGCGGAGTCACTCGCGCAGGAAAGCCGCACCGGGCTCGGACGGCATCCGCGGCCGGCGTTTCGGGAACCAGCCACGGCGCGCCTGCGAGCGGTGCAGCGTTAGGGCTTAGGCTATTTCAATGTCCGCCACGGCCCCCGCGCGCCCCGGAGCCGGCACGAGGCTTTACGGCAGATCGAGCGCCAGTTTGATGGCCTGAGCGATCTTCTCCAGCGCCGCCGTTCCCAGAGCTCCCAGAGGTGGGTAGACGGCCTTGCCCTTCTCGATGGTTGTCACCTGGTCGCACTTGACCCACGAATCGCGAACCAGGCCGCCTTCGCCTGCTCGGAGATTCGGCCGCAATCCGAAGGCTCTATGTTCCGCGGTGGAGATCGGCACAACACAAACATCCAGGGAGTGGCGGTTCAGTGCGTCCGATGAGATGATCAGCGCCGGCCGCTCCTTATCGAGGGCAAACAGACAGATTTCGCCGCGCTTGGGAAACCATCCAGCGGGAGCGGCCACTCTCTTCGCGGACATTACTCGCGCTCCCAGGGCGTTCGGGATGCGGAATCAAAAGCCTGGCGCTCCGCGCGATCCTCGCGGTTGGCGGAAAAGAAGCCGGCAACTTCCCGCTCCAGTGCGGCCCGCTTTTCCAATTCCAGGGCAAAACGGAGGAGCCGGTTCACCCGCTCGCTCTCCGATAATTCTCCTTTGGTACGCTTCACTTCCGCCAGTAGTTCCTTGTCCAGGGAAAAGGTCTTCGTGGCTTTGATCGCTGTTCGCATCGTTATTAGTATTCCTACTAGCAAATATTGTAGCAAAAGCTCGGTCCGCAACGCGTCCACGTTTCCCTGGCGTATGCAGCCTTTGCCTGCTAGAGGATCGGGATGTCTTGGCCGCCCTCTCACGGCAGCGGAACCCGATACAAGTTGCTCTGCACGCTCTCGCGCGTGAAGGCGTAAATATCGGCAGTCGGGCCCAGCACAACGTCGCTCGAAGGAATTACCCGCGCTCCCGGCAGCTTCAAGATCTCCTGCTCAGACGGAAGCCCGTGTACGGTACTTTCGGGTATCAGATGGCCCGGAGCCAATGGCAAGACGTAGGCTTTGCCCTTTCCAAAAGCCCGCTCCAGCACAACCAGACGTTTCCCGTCCCCGGACCACCCGATCAGCATGGTGGGCTTGATTTCTGTCAGAAGCGGAGCGCCGCCATCAATTCGGAAAAATACCAAGCCTGCGCTCGCATGCGAGCCTAACACCAGCCAGCTACGGTCTGGAGATTCGCCCTGGATGTCCACGACAGACAGGTCGCTGGCTTTCCGCAACTCGCCTCCGTCTTGTTGGACACGGTAAAGGAACGCCGAGCTCCCCTCGACGTGGCGGAAAAAGACTTCACCGGTAGCGCCGAAGACGGGCTGTTCCCCTTCGATGTTGGGAATCTGCCGGGGCGCCGAGCTGCGGTCGAGCGGCGCGAGCCACAACCGCAACTTACCACCGCTATCCGGTGACGCCATAACGACCTGACGGCCGTCCGGGGAAATGTCGTAGCCGCCCAAGGAACCTTGCCCCGCCAGTGCAACGGCAAAGCCCGGCAGCAGCGGCTCGCTGCGTCCGGAATCGAGTTCCGCCACCCACAATTCGCTGGAAGCCGGTTTTCGCACCTGATAGAGCAGCCGCTTCCCATCGGGGGTGAATTTGGGCGTCACGGCGTAACCTTCCAGCGAGATCTGCCGATCGCCTCCGCCGTCGTGCAGCCAGATGGAGCTCTGTGTCAATCGCACGGCCGTGATGAATGAGCGCCCGTCGGGCGCCATGGCGAGTCCTTCTTCTTCGGTCGGCCCCGAAGTAATCTGCTCCGGCTGGCCGTCGGGGAACCGCTGACGCCAGGTATGGACGGCCCCGCCGGAGTCGGAGCTGAAGTACATCCACTCCCCATCGGGCGACCATGCCGCAAAGGTACAGGCGCCACTGGCCGGGCCAACCTGCTGCCCTGGCGAACTGCCGTCCAACGGGGCCAGGCGGCACCGCACCATGGCTCCCCGTTCGTTCATCTCCACCAAGAGCATCCAGTTGCCGTCCGGTGAGGGATAAGAGCGATGCGCCATGCCGCGATCATGGGGTGGCACATAGAGATCGCGCGACCCGGCCCGACTCTCATCGGAGGTCACGATTGCCATATGGTTACCGTGATCTTTGATCTCGGAAAACAGTAGCTTCGATTTGCCGATCCAACCGAGGCCCGAAGCGTTTGGGAGCCACAGACGCGGTTCTCCCCCCAAGACCGGCACGGCCCAAGTGTCCCAAATCGGCCCTGGAACCGAATACGCGATACGCGACCCGTCCGGTGAAAACCCCGGGCTCATCTTAGGGAGATTATCGTGGGTGAGCTGGACCGGCTCGCCCGTGGGCAGCATCTTCACGTAGACTTGACCGGACGTAATGAAGCTCGAAGGGCCGCGAATGAAGGTGAGCATGCGGCCGTCCGGCGAGAGCGCCGGCTGGACGGCGGAGTCGGGCAGGCTCGTGATTTGTACCCATTCGGAGCGCGCCGGGGCGGAAGAATGCCGCTTCGGCAGCCACCAGGCAAGGCTCGCTGCGGCAACTATCAGCGCAGCAACTCCCGCTGCGATCGCGACAAAGCGGCGAGGCGAGTGGGCGAGCGGGCGAACGGCTGCGGCTGCCGCGGCTTGCGTCGGGAGCTTGCCCGATTCGGAGTCTTCCTTCAGCTCCTCCAGCGCCAGCTTGATGTCGGCCATGTTCTGGGCCCGGCGATCGGGATCTTTTCGCAGGCAGCGGACGATGATCTTCTCAAGCTCGGCGGGGAGGTTCGCTGCGAGCTGGCTTGCCGGCACAGGTTCTTTGTGCAGAATCGCGGAGAGCGTAGAAATCTTGGATGCGCCTTGGAAGGCGCGCCGCCCGGTCACCATCTCATAGAGCACCGAGCCGAAGGAAAAAATGTCGGAGCGGGCATCGATCTTCTTGCCTTCCGCCTGCTCAGGCGACATGTAAGCCGCTGTGCCGATGATGGCGCCTTCTTCGGTTTGAGGGCCTTCCTGCGCCCCCATGGTCGCCGTGGCGCCCTCCGGATCGTAGTCGATTTTTTCAGCTAACTTGGCCAGACCGAAGTCGAGCAGCTTCACCCGGCCGTTATCGTCCACCATAACGTTGCCCGGTTTCAGGTCGCGATGCACGATGCCCGCCGCGTGCGCCGCCGCCAGCGCGTCGGCCACCTGGGTCGCGCATTGGAGCGCTTCGTTCAGCCGCATTCCTTTGCGGGGGATCAACTGGCCCAGCGTCTTGCCGGGAACGAGCTCCATGGCAATGAAATCGGCGGTGCGCCCTTCGGGCCCGGCCTGGCCGATATCGTAGATGGTGATGATGTTCGGATGGTTGAGGGCGGAGGCGGACTTGGCTTCCTGGACGAAGCGCCGCTTGCGCTCGGGATCGCTCATCTCCGCGGTGGGCAGAAACTTGAGGGCTACGAACCGGTCCAGGCGCGTGTCGCGGGCTTTCCACACGACGCCCATTCCGCCAGCGCCCAACTTCTCGAGGATGCGGTAATGGGAAATGGTCTGGCCGGTGAGGGAACTGCCGGTGTCTGTGTCTTGATCCTGCTTACGAGCGGCGGCCCGCGCTGCAACTTCGATCGCCGGGCTCATCAGGAATCCTCCCGCCGCCTCCTCGGAGGCCACCAGCGATCGGACTTCCCGCTCCAGGGCCTCGTCGCCCGCGCAGGCCTGCCGCAAAAACTCCGCACGCTCGGCGGGCGGACGCTCCAACGCAGCCTGCAGCAGATTCTCGATTCGTTTCCAGCGTTCAGATTCCATCGCGTGGCGCCCCGGTCGACCCGCCGGTCAGTTCGCGGGGGTCTTGCCGGATGAATACGGCCCTCCGTGTCGCCTCTGAATTATACCGTCCGACACGTCTCGTCATTCGCGGGCCCACTCCAGCCGGGCGTATTCGCTTTGGCTATGCTCTTGCGGGCGACTCTTTCGAATTGTGGAAGCATGCCGACCAGGATCTCCTTTTCCTCATGTGTTACGGATCGGCGAAGCCGCCGGTATCCAGGGACCTTGTGTCCGTTGGCCCCCGCTCACGGCACGGGAACCCGATACAAGTTGCTCTGCACGCTCTCGCGCGTAAAGGCGTAAATATCGGCAGTCGGGCCGAGCACAACGTCGCTCGAAGGAATTACCCGCGCTCCTGGCAGCTTCAAGATCTCCTGCTCCGACGGAAGCCCATGGACGAGACTTTCGGGCACCAGATGGCCCGAGACCGATGGCAAGACGTAGGCTTTGCCCGTGTTGTTCGTAGCGCTACGCACCACAAACAATTTTCCGTCGCCGGACCACCCGATCAAATTTATGGGGCTAATTTGTGTCAGAAGCGGAGCGCCGCCATCGACCGGGAAAATGACCAAACCTCCCCTCACCAGCGAGCCTAACGCCAGCCAATTACGGTCTGGGGATTCGCCCATCAGGGCAACCAGAGGCAGATCGATGGCTTTCCGCTGCTCGCCTCCGTCTTGCTTAACACGGTAAAGGAACGCCGAAGTCCCCTCCACCCGGCGAAAAAAGACTTCACCGGTCGCGCCGAAGACGGGCTGTTCCCCTTCGATGTCCGGAATTTGCCGGGGCGGCGAGCGGCGGTCTAGCGGCGCGAGCCATAACCGCGACTTACCACCGCTATCCGGTGACGCCACAACCACCTGACCGCCATCCGGGGAAATGTCGTAGCCTCCCTGGGAACCGGGCCTTGCCTTTGCAATCTCAAACCCCGGCAGCAGCGGCTCGCTGCGCCCGGAATCGAGTTCCGCCACCCACAATTCGCTGGAAGCCGCTTTTCGCACCATGTAGAGCAGCCGCGTTCCATCGGGGGTGAATTTGGGCCTGAAGGCGTAACCTTCGAGCGAGATCGGCCGATCGCCTCTGCCGTCGTGCAGCCAGATGGAACTTTGCGTCAATCCCACGGCCGTGACGAATGAGCGGCCGTCGGGCGCCATGGCAAGTCCTTCTTCTTCGGTCGGCCCCGAAGTGATCTGCTCCGGCCGGCCGTCGGGGAACCGCTGACGCCAGATATGAAAGGCCCCGCCGGAGTCGGAGCTGAAGTACATCCACTCCCCATCGGGCGACCATGCGGCAAATCCACAGGCGCCATTGGGCGGGCCGACCTGCTGCCCTGCCGAACTGCCGTCCAGCGGGGCCAGGCGGCACCGCGCAATGGCTCCCCACTGGTCCATCTCAACCAACAACATCCGTTTGCCGTCGGGTGAGGGATAAGAGCGATGGGCCATGCCGCGTTCATGGGGCGGCATATAGAGGTCACGCGACCCGGCCCGGCTCTCATCGGCAGTCACGATCGCCATATGCAGAGCCTGGTCTTTGATCTCAGAAAACAGCAGCTTCGATTTGCCAATCCAACTGAGGCCCGAAGCGTTGGGGAGCCAGAGACGCGGTTCGCCCCCCAAAACCGGTACGGCCCAGGTATCCCAAATCGGCCCCGCAACCGAGTACGCGATCCGCGACCCGTCCGGTGAAAAGACCGGGTTCAGCTTAGCGCGATCATCGTGGGTGAGTTGGACCGGCTCGCCCGTGGGCAGCATCTTCACGTAGATTTGCCCGGGCGTAACGAAGCTCTTAGGGCCGCGAATGAAGGTGAGCATGCGGCCGTCCGGCGAGAGCGCCGGCTGGACGGCGGCGTCGGGCAGGTTCGTGAGTTGTACCCATTCGGAGCGCGCCGGGACGGAAGAAGGCCGCTTCCACAGCCACCAGGCAATGCCCACTGCGGCAACTACCAGCGCAACAACTCCCGCTGCGATCGCGACCAAGCGGCGAGGCGAGTGGGCGAGCGGGCGAACGGCGGCCGCGGCTTCGGCTGAGAGCTTGCCCGATTCCGAGTCTTCCTTCAATTCCTCCAACGCCAGCTTGATGTCGACCATGTTCTGGGCCCGGCGATCGGGATCTTTTCGCAAGCATCGGACGATGATCTTCTCCAGCTCGGCGGGGAGGTTCGCTACGAGCTGGCTTGCCGGCACAGGTTCTTTAGTCAGAATCGCGGAGAGCGTAGAAATCTTGGATGCGCCTTGGAAGGCGCGCCGCCCGGTCAGCATCTCATAGAGCACCGAGCCGAAGGAAAAAATGTCGGAGCGGGCGTCCACCTTCTTGCCTTCGGCCTGCTCGGGCGACATGTAAGCCGCTGTGCCGATGATGGAGCCTTCTTCGGTTTGAGGGCCTTCCTGCGACGCCATGGTCGCCGTGGCTCCCTCCGGATCGTGTTCAGTTTTTTCCGTTAACTTGGCCAGACCGAAGTCGAGCAGCTTCACCCGGCCGTTATCGTCTACCATGACGTTGCCCGGTTTCAAATCGCGATGCACGATCCCCGCCGCGTGCGCCGCCGCCAGGGCGCCGGCCACCTGGGTCGCGTATGGGAGCGCTTCGTTCAGCCGCATCCCTTTGCGGGGGATTAACTGGCCCAGGGTCTTGCCGGACACCAACTCCATGGCAATGAAATCGGCGGTGCGCCCTTCGGGCCCGGCCTGGCCGATATCGTAGAT
>PMTT01000768.1:0-1661 GCA_003167275.1 Bryobacterales bacterium
ATGTAATTCTTCAGGTTCTGCCCGTCGCTTTGTGACAGCATCACAATCGGCCCGAACAGGGGAATGTTCCCTCCGCCGTCCTGCGTCTCCACCGGCGTCGCCGCGCCCGCCGTGTTCATATAAAAGAGGACGCCCAGTGCTCCCGCATTGGCCGCGTTGGTGGCCTTGATGTTGAAGCTGCAGTTCCCCTGCTGAATCAAGGCGATCGCGTTATAGAGGGCGAACTTCGGCAGCCCGCTGCAGGCAAACCCGTCGTTGCCCGCCTTGGCTGCATCCACCACCGGCAACGTCGCGGCGCCCGAAAACACTCCGTCGGCAATGTCCGCCGAGTACGCGTCGCTGATCTGCGCTGCGATGTTCTGGACCGTCGATGGCCCGCCCACCACGCTGACGCTGGGCCCGAAGACGTGCGAGTTCATCGTAGCCCCCACCGCGATCACCGAGGGAGCCGTGGCCGGTGAGCTGATCAGGTTGAAACCGGTCTGCCCGTTGTTGAAAAACCCGTACCCATTCTCGCCATCGTCGCCCGCCGCGACAGTGATCAGCATGCCGAGTTGCGCCGCCTTCTCGAAGTTGTACGCCAGGAAGTCGCATGGCACGCCCGCCGCTTGCCCGCAGACGGACCCTGTATCGAGGGGACCATACAGCGCGATCGTACCCGACGACAGGTTGACGATGTGCATCCCGTCATTGAAGGCATCGTTGACCGCCTCGATGTAGACGCTCTCGAAATTCCCCCCCACGCCGCCCGGCATGCCCGGCGAGTTCTCCACGCGGTAATTCCCCAACCATGCCTTGGGCGCCATGCCCGAAAACGGCACCGCGCCGCCCGCCGTCTGGTTTCCTGCGATCACCGATGCGACGGCGGTCCCGTGCCCCGACCGGTCGCGCGGCGAGTAGTCGTCGGGCCCCGAGTCATTCGCCACCGCGGTCGGGTCGTTGCTGCTGCCCACCGACAATTCGCGCACGTAGCTCCGCGCCACAATTACCTTGTTGTTCGTATAGTTGCAGTCCTCCGGGTAGTTGTCAGTGCACTTGGGAAACCCCGCGGGCATGGAGAGCGACGGGTCCTGAAACGCCGGATGGTTCTGGTCGATCCCCGACCCGATGACCCCAATCATGATTCCTTTCCCCGCGTTGCTTTGCCCGCCCAGCGCCGTCCAGGCCACCGGTGCGTTGGCGAGTATCGTAGCCGCATTGAGCCGCGGCTTCAGCGTGCGCATCTCGATCACGCCCTTGACCCCCGGCAGCGCTTTCAGCTCGTCCACCCGATCCGGCGTAGTAGCCACAAAAACCGCATTCGACAAAGTGTCCACCGCCCCCACGACAGCAAACTTCCGCCCTACCAATTCATGTTGCAAGTCCGCCTGCCGGCTCCGGATCTCCCCCCGATAATTCTCCGCCTCAACCGAACGCGTACCCTCCCTCGAAGTAAACCGCTCCCCCACCGCCGGATCCTCCAGCACCAGCGCATACTGCCGCAAATTCCGCCCCTGCTGTGCCGAAGCAGAAAAGGTAGCCAGTATGCAGATCAGTACGTGGCACAGGCATTCGTGCCTGTGTTGCTTTTTCTTGCCCTTCCGCTTCCAATATTCCAGCATCATGAATTCCCTCGCCCATATCATGTTGTGTGCCCCCCCTTAGTGGGGCGGGCCCCCTGG
>PMTT01000768.1:1802-6650 GCA_003167275.1 Bryobacterales bacterium
GTGATCGTCAAACTAAACAGCGGAATATTCAGCGCATACTCAATCCCCGCATGCAAACATACCCCCGCCAGCAGTACCCAATACCTCACCCGCCGAATCCAAACAACCGTCCCCAGCGCAAACTCAATCGCCAGTGTCGACCAGGTCATCATCCGAATGACCGTAGCGTTGTCCGCCCCCGGCACCGCAAACTGCCTGAACTCGGTCAAATGCAGTACGTAATATAAAGCGGTCCCATCGATCCACGTATGCCCAAGCAGTTTCCAATAAAACGTGGACAGGTAAACCAGCGTAGTCTGTATCTGAATCATCCGCTGCGCCCACGGCAGCACCAGTCTCGGCTCCTGCCACTGCCCCCTGCGGTATCTCTGTATGAGCCGATCAACGGAAAACGCCGCCCCTGTTGGCGCAAACATCAGAAAGAACGCATCCAGACGCAGCAGCGTATCGCCCCCCGACAGAATCATCGGATTGCGTTTGTGCATAGAGAGAAGAGCCACAAAAACCATCACGCTGCTGAAGCGGCTCATAAATCCAACCAGCAGACAGCAGGCAAAGACCACAAAAACCCAAAACAACCCGGAAATCGCCGCGTTCTGATGCCACAGAGCAAACAGGTTGAGCTTCGCCGCCCTCCCTGGAAGCGATCCCATCGTAAGTAGCCCATCCGCTCCGAACCAGGTGAGCCAGTCCGGGCGCAGCAAAAACAGGTCGAGCAGCACGATCGCGGCAAACACGACCCGATACAGACCCAGCACAGTCGCCCGCTGGGGAGTAAAGAAGAACCGATTCCACGCATTGGCAAAGGCGCAAATCATTTGGTTTCATCCGGTGGAATCTGGTAAACAAAAAAGACGATACTATGCCACGTCTGTACCGCTGCCGCCCGCCCCCCCGTTGACATAGAGGGTATCCTCTCCCAATGTCTAATGAGTTTCACCGTGCGTGGCGGACTATCCGCCCCTCGAAACTGTCTCGCGGCATACCGTGCGGCGTCGGCCCATGCATACGCATAGTTCCTGCGGTAGAGCCACCCCCCGAATTTCCGGTATCGCGCCTTACCATATCGTTCCTTGAAGTCCATCGACTCCAGCCGCGGAAAGCTCCACGTCCGCACCTCCCCGTTCTCCAGCACGACCTCCCCATCGACGTATGAGTTAGCCGCGATCGGATCCGGTGCAAACAGCGACCACTCCTGTTGCAATCCCACCAGGGAAAAGTAAGGCCCAATCCCCTTCCTGACGATCCTCGTAAGCGAGGCGTTAACCGGAAACACCCAGAGCGCGATACCCACGATATGAATCGCCACAAACACCGTGGCACAGGCATTCTTGCCTGTGTTGGTTTTTCTTGCCCGCGAGCCCAACCCAGGCAAGAATGCCTGTGCCACGGCTTTCGTACCGATCGTTGCCCGCCGCAGCAGGCCGCGAACCCTCGTACCTGCCAACGTGGCGCGGACACTCGTNNGTCGAGACTCATCTCGACGCGTTCTCCGGGACCGGCCACGAATTTCTCCCCATGCGTACCGTGTCCGTCAGAGCACTTATCCAGATCGTTGTCCTCCACCGCTCAGCTCCTTGTCTTCTCTCTCTCTCTTTCTTTCTTCCCCTTCTCCGCGTCCAGTCCTCCGTTAACTCTCACTCCGGCACCCGCTCCACATGATCGACCACAACCACCGCCCGAGGATGTTTCCTCTCCTCCAGCCCGAGCCCAAGTTGCCGGTCAACCGCCTCAAACACCGTCAAATCCGTTCCCGCCCCCCGCCCCAACCGGGCCTTCGCCGTCCAGCTCAAGACAAAGTCGTAGGCCCCCGTAATCCCCGTCAAGTCCACCATCGGATGCACAAGGTACGCCCCCGCCACGTCCGGCAGTACTTCCGCCAATTGCTTCATGGTAGTGTTCTGGCACGCGTAGGTAATCCCGTTCACCCCCACCCCGCGCTTGCAATCCGACCGGCCCGCCCCATCGGACTTCTTAAGTTTGGGAGTCCCCTTCCCCAACACCAGGGCAAATACCGGCAAAGGCCGTTCCTCATGGTGGGTCGCAAGCTTAAACCGCTGCACGATCAGGCTCTTCAGCATCCCCTCCAACGAATCGGGCATCGGCGTGGCAGCCTTCGCGATCACATCGAATCGGTCGGTATCCAGCCAATTCGGCCCGCCCACCACCGCATCGTCCTCCACCTCGAAGGCCATCGCGATCAGCCCCTTTAACGTGAACCCTTCCATATCGAGCCGCCCGTTTTCGCTGTGGCTTACATTCTGCGTCGCCCCGGGCTTGCTCGGACGCACTTCCGCCGCGTCAAACTCCGTGGCCGCCGCGGGAGTCTTCCCAGTCACGCTCGGCGCATTCTCCGTGGGCTTTTCGTTCACCTTGTCGACCACGATCACCGCCGTAGGTTGCGTCCCCAGTTCCAGCTTCAGCCCGAGTTTCTCCACCGCGTCGAAGATAGAGACAGCCTGCGGACCATTCGGGTTAGCCTTAGCTGCCAGATAGGGCCCTTTCCCCATCCAATCCAATTGAAAGTCATATGACTCCGTAAGGCCGGTCTTATCGACCACAGGGTGGTCCACATAGTTATTGGCAACCTGTGGTAACAGTTCGATCAGGGCGGCGATGTTCGAGTTATGACACGCGCGATGGTTGAGCCCCGCCTCCCCATCCACTCGAGGGCATCCCGCCGGTTCATCGGGTTTAGCCGCCTCATGAAGCTTCGGACCGTTCTTCCCAACGGTGAGCAAATAAACCGGCATATTCTTCTTGTCCCGATGGACCCCCAGTTGAAAGCGGTCCGTCAGCAGCCCCTGCAGCATCCCCAACATCGTCTCCTGCGAGGCCGTTGCGGATGGAGCCTTAGCGATGACATCGAACCGATCGTGACTCAGCCACCCAGGCCCTCCCAGTACGCAATCGGTCTCCACCCCATAAGCAATGGCGATCAAGCTGAGCATAGTAGCCCCGCGCAAATCGAACCGTCTCCCTGGAAAGACCCCGCCTCTCTCCGCCGAGCCAGCCGCACTCACATGCACATCCGCCGTCTGAAACGCGATCTTCCCCAAGTTCCCCTGCCCAAACGCCGCATGAGCCAAAAGGACGACCACCCCCACGCATCTGTTGGGCAGCCATTTCTGGCTGCAGCCGCCTTTCAGGCGGCCGTCTCGAACGGTCTTTCTCCATTCATAGAGGTTCCCCATATCCCTAGAGTTGCCTTTCTCTTTCTCATTCCTCTCTTCTCAATCTTCTCTTCTTGTTTTTCTCACTCATTCTTATCTCTTCTCCGCGTTCTTATCTCCGCGTCCCCGCGTCTCCGCGTCCATTCCCCTCCGTTGACTCTCCTCCCCTCTCCGAACCTCAATAGTCCGCAATCCGAGGCCTCTCCCTCCCCCTCCACTCTGCTCCAAACTCCCCCCTCACCACGCCCGACTCCTTCCCCTCCATCTCCAGCGCCTCTCCCAACCCGAACAGCGACCGGGGATTCCTCGGATTGCGCCTGAGATCCTCCCGGAAAACCTTCTCCGCCTCCTCGGCCTTTTTGACTCGGAGCAGCGCCGCTCCCAGCGACTCGCGGATCGGATAGAACCAATCCGGCACATCGTCAAAGTTCATCCCATCCTGGATACCGACCGCATGACGCCAGTGCCCGATCGCGCCGCCCCATTCGCCTTTCGCCGCCGCCATCCGCGCCGATAGCGTGTCCACCGCCAGCATATGGAGCGTGCTCCAGTCGTTGAAGAACGTTCCAAAAGCTTGCCCCTCAGGGAGCCTGGAGAATGCCTCCTCCATGGCTGCCTGCTCATCCGCCGCCTCCTTCATCCGGCCCGTGCTCGCGTACGCACACCCGCGCGCCAGGCGCCAGAAGAAAGTGACCCCCTTCAGTTTCGGATCGGGCGCGGGCAATCGAAGCACCTCGTCCCACCGCGCGAACCGCATGAGGACAAGCGCGGACATAGCAGCCATCGCCTCGTTATGTACATGCGATTGGATCTCCTTGGCCGCCGCGAGGGCCGTCTCGAATTCCCCATCCATCGACGCCGCCACCGCAAGGAAATGTTGATTGTGGTTCGAATACGCCATGGCCCCGGGCGAAGAATCAGGCTGCTGTCGCCGGAACTCGCGATCCGCGGCAATCGCCTGCTGGTTGCTCCTGACGGCAGCCGCATAATCCCCGGTCCGCAGGTAGATGTGTGAGGGCATATGCACCAGGTGCCCTGCCGCGGGTGCCAGACTCTCCAACCGGTGCGCGCTGGCGAGCGCTCGCTCCGGATGGCTCGACCCTTCCATCGTGTGTATATACAGATGGTTGATCCCGGTGTGTTCCGGCCAGCGCCGCAGCGCCTCCTCGAGAACCGCGACGATCTCCGGCGTATCGGGCCCCGGCTTTCCGTCGATGCTCCACAGGTGCCACGGGTTGAGGTTCATCAGGCTGGCCGCGAAGATGGCCGCCGCGTCCGGGTCGTTGGGATAGCGCCGATAGACCTCGCGCATCGCAGTGGAATATTCGCGGGCGAGGGTGCCCTGGTCGGGGTGGGGCTGGTCGGTGAAGCCGAGAGTCAGTGCGTCGATGTATGCCCGCTCCGGTTCCGGGGCTTTCGGCTCAAGTCCGGCGGCGGTCTGGATCGCGTCAAACCCGGCCTGTTCATGATCGCGACTCACGATCCAGGCGTTGTAGTTTGGTCCGTATGCCAGCGCGATGCCCCAGTAGGGCATGGCCGCGTTTGGGTCGAACTCGGCAGCCTGCTGGAAAGAACGGATAGCCTCGCCGAAGTTGAATGCGTACACCATGGCAAGACCCTGGTCGAAGAACTTTTGCGCATCCTGGTTGGCCGTCGCAATCGGGTGATGGATCGC
>PMTT01000768.1:6694-7220 GCA_003167275.1 Bryobacterales bacterium
CCCAGCGATTCGAGCCGCGAATGCAGGACCTTATCGACGATCACCTGCTGATTCTCGAGATGTTTCCGCATGACCGCTACCGCGTCGCGCGACACAACGATCACCGGGACCTTGCTCGCCTGGGCCTGTTGTGTCTCCATGATCTTCTTATAGAACGGCATGCTTTCGTTGCAGAAATCGCATGTCGAGCTGATTTGCAGCAGAACCGAGATGGGCGCCGTTTGCCAGTCCGCGCCTGGCAATTTCACTTCACGGCCCACCATGTCGCGAACCGGAACAGTCTCCGCTTCCGGCGAGGAGAAAAATCGTTGTTCGATGAGCAACCCGCCGGCAAGACAGCAGAGGCCAATGACGCACACGTGAGTGACCGTCTCGAGCTTAGTCATAAGGACGCTCAGCTCCCGCAGCCGCCCCCGCAGCCACCACCGCCGCAGCCACCACCACCGCCGCATCCGCCTCCACCACCGCATCCCCCGCCACCGCCGGCGTCACCGCCGCCGTCGCATCCGCCGTAGCCGCCACATCC
>PMTT01000639.1 GCA_003167275.1 Bryobacterales bacterium
ACCAAGTTCATCGGCGAGTGGCCCGAGGAGCGACTGGCCGAGTTGAAAACGGCCCTGTCGGCGGTGCCCACCCGGCCGGTGATCCCGATCCGCATCCACGGGCTCAGGTTTTTCCCCAATCCGCATTCGCCACGGGTGTTCACCTGTGGCGTGGAGGCGCCGGGGCTGGAAGCACTGGCGAAGGACACGGACCACGCCACCACCACCCTGGGAATCGACAGCGAGAAGCGGCAATTCTCCCCGCACCTGACACTGGCCCGGATCAAGGATAGGGTGAATCTCCAGCCGATGCGCGAGTCGATCGCAGGGCTGCGGTCGCAGGACTTCGGCCGGTTCGAGGCGGCGCGCTTCTTTCTCTACCAGAGCCAGTTACGGGCGACCGGTTCCGTGTACACTAAACTTGCGGAGTTTTCGCTCTCAAAGTGATGATTGCACTACTCGTTCTGCCGATCGCCTACCTGCTGGGCGCGATACCGTTCGGATACCTCCTGGTGAAATGGAAGACCGGCGCGGATGTGCGCGGCGCCGGCAGCGGCAATATCGGCGCTACCAATGTGCTCCGCACGACGGGCCGGGCGGCTGGAGTGGCGACGCTGTTGCTGGACATCGCCAAGGGGTACCTGGCGGTGTGGATTGCCGGGCGCCTGACCGATCAGAGTCCCTGGTGGATGAGCGCCGCGGCTCTAGCGGTGATGGCGGGACACGCCTTCCCGGTATTTCTGCGGTTCCATGGCGGCAAAGCCGTAGCCAGTTTCGTGGGTGCGTTTCTTTGTCTGACGCCGCTGGCGTTGGCGGCTGTGTTGGTAGTGTTCGTCGCGACCGTAGCCTGGACGCGCCATATCTCGATGGGCTCGATTGTCGGGGCGGTGACTTTTCCCCTGGGGGTATGGCTGATCCTGCAGCCTCCGCTGCCGGTGATCGCGGCGGCTATCGTTGCGGCAGCGTTTATTATCTACAGGCATAGTAGTAATATTCAAAGGCTCCGGATGGGGCAGGAACACAAGTTCCGGTTTGGAGGGAATGGATGAGGGGGAAGACAGATATGTTGTGGGGCGGACCCCCTGGTCCGCGCGGGTCCCCCCGGACCCGCGTTCGGCACTGGAACCGATTCAACAAGGGCGACCAGGGGGTCGCCTGCGGACCAGGGGATCCGCCCCACAAGGGGATTGGAATCGAAGCGTGAAGAGACTGGCGATCATTGGCGCGGGGAGTTGGGGGACCGCCCTGGCGATTGTGCTGGCGCCTCGGTTTCCGGCGGTGCGGTTGTGGGTCTATGAGACCGATCTGGCTGCCCGCATGCGCGAGAACCGGGAAAACGACGTTTATTTGCCCGGGTACCCACTGCCTCCCCACGTGGAGGTCACGAGCGATCTCTCGGTGGCCGTGGATGGCGCGGAAGTTGTCCTGAGCGTGATGCCGTCTCACCTGGTGCGTGCGATTTATCACCAGATGCTCCCGTTTCTTAATGACTCCATGGTGTTTGTGAGCGCCACCAAAGGACTGGAAAACGGCTCACTACTACGAACATCGGAGGTAATCGCGGATGTGCTGCAAACGCGCATGACGCCGCGAGTGGCTGTGATCTCCGGACCCACCTTCGCCCGAGAGGTGGCGCGGTTCGAGCCTACGGCACTTGTCGTCTCTTCGCGCGACGCGGCCTTGATCGAATGCGTCCAGGCAGCCTTCTCGGGACCGACCTTTCGCCTTTACACCAGCCCTGATTCTATAGGTGTAGAAATTGGCGGTTCCATTAAAAATGTAGTCGCCATCGGCGCTGGCGTGTTACATGGTATGGGCCTTGGATACAATGCGTCCGCCGCCCTGATCACCAGGGGACTTGCGGAGATGACGAGACTGGCGGTGGCGATGGGGGGTAGGGCTCAGACCCTGGCTGGCCTGGCGGGCCTGGGTGACTTGGTTTTGACGTGCACCGGCGATTTGAGCCGGAATCGCACCGTGGGAGTGGAGTTGGCGCACGGACGCAAGTTGGATGAGATTGTGAATTCCATGAGAATGGTGGCAGAGGGGATTAAAACTACAAATGCCGCAGTGGACCTGGCGCGGCAATGTTCGGTAGAAATGCCGATCTCCGAGCAGATGTTTCAGATGCTACACTTCGGAGTATCTCCGCGCGAGGCGATACAGCGGTTGATGGAGCGGTCGCTCAAAGGGGAATAACGGGACTGTAATTTTCCCCCGCGCAACGCAACCTCGGATGTCAGAACGGGTTAAGACCGGTATAGGAGTTGCTGCGGCAGCTCTGGACTACGACGCGGAGTTGATGCTCCGCGTAAAGGAAGGAGATGGTGCGAGCTTTGGCGTTCTTTTGGACAAGCATCGCTCGTCGGTTGTTCACTTTCTCTATAGAATGGTCCAGAACCACGCCGTGGCCGAGGAATTAGCGCAGGATGTATTCCTGCGGGTGTATCGTTCGCGGAGTACGTATGAGCCGACCGCGAAATTTACAACATGGCTGTTCCGGATCGCGACACACCTGGCATTGAACGCGCTCCGGGATGGTAAGAATGAAAGGTTGCAGGAACACTTGGATGACGATTCTTCCGATATGCCGGTACGGCAGGTATCGGATCATCGTCCATCCATCGAGCAGTCGATGGTGCATCGGGCCACGCTCGACGAAGTACGCCGGGCTATCAAAACGTTGCCGGAGAAGCAAAGAGCGGCGGTCCTGATGCACAAGTATGAGGAGATGGAATACTCGCAGATCGCGGCGGTGCTAAGCTGCTCGGAATCTGCGGTAAAGTCATTATTATTCCGGGCGTACGAGACGTTGCGGGCCCGGCTGGCCCATATGGCATAGGGAAGAAGAGGATTTTATGAGGTGCCCAATCGAAACTCAGGAAAACGCTGAGTTGCTACTGGCTTACTGCTCTCGGAGTCTGGACGCCGAACGTACGGCGATGCTGGAAGAGCACATGCGGGACTGCCAATCTTGCCGGGAGTTTGCCGGCGGCCAGAAAGCGGTCTGGGAAGCTCTGGACACGTGGGAGGCCGCGCCGGTTTCGCCGGATTTCGATCGCCGCCTGTACCGGCGAATTGAGCAGGAGGTCTCCTGGTGGGACCTTTTGATGCGGCCATTCCGCCCGTTGGTGTTCCGCCAGGGTTTACCGATCGCCGCCACCGCCGCGGTGGTGCTCATGGCCGGTCTGTTGTTCCAACACCCGGCGAATATTCAGCGATCGGCCGCGCCCGAATCGGCGCAGGTGGAGGCGATGCCTCCCGACCAGGTAGAGCACGCGTTGGATGAGATGGAAACGATGCGGGAGTTCAACCGCCTGGTTCGTCCGGATACCGCCGAACCCAAGATGTAGCGATGCCCCGCCTCTTCCAAATCGGTGGACTGCTGCTGCTTGCGGCGGCCGCGGGTATCTGCGACCAGAACAAGGTGGTGAAAGCTCCTCCACCGAAGAAGGAGGCGCCGCCGCGCAAGAACGGCGGAGTTACACCCAAGGTTGGTCCACGGCTTGCCAATCCGGCCAGTCCGGCGGCGCGGATTTTTCAGGCGACTCCCGAGGAACGCGAACGCGTCATCGAGAAGCTTCCCGCGCCGCAGCAGGTAAGGGTACGTGACCTGCTGCGGTATTACGACAGTCTCCCCAAAGATCAGCAGGCGATCATGCTGCGCCGGACGGAGCGTCTTGACGCCCTGACACCTGAGAAAAGGCGCGCCTTCCAGCAGCAGATGCAAAACATGAACCGCTTGCCGCCGGATCGTCAGCAAGCCGTGAGAGGAGCACTCCGGCGGCTGCAAGTAATGCCGGAAGAGCGGCGAATCCAGGTGCTCAACAGCGAGCAGTTCAAGAGCATGTTTTCGCCGGAGGAACGAAAGATGATCGCGGACCTCTCGGAAGTCATGTTGCCGCCGATGTGAAGTTGTCTCGGCTTCCATGGCTTGCCTTGGAAGTACGTCGAACAAGGAAACGGCAAGCTAAAGCATACCCCACGAAGTCATGTTGCCGCCGATGCGAGGTGGGCCAGGGTGCTGCCATGTCTGGCATACTTCCGGACGAGAAACGGCAAGCTAAAGCATGCCCCACTAAGACGAGCAACTAACGTCTTTCCGATGCTCCAGGGCGGCGAACAGTTGGGCCGGTTGGATCGGCTTTGGCACGTAGTCATCCATGCCCGCCTTCAGGCAGCGTTCGCGGTCGGCTTGGCCGGCGTGGGCCGTCACCGCGATGATGGGGACGCGCTTGCCCGTCAGCCGCTCGCGTGCGCGGATTTCGGTGGTCGCCGCCAGTCCGTCCATCTCGGGCATTTGCACGTCCATCAGCACAGCATCGAAAGACTGACCCGCAAAAGCAGCCACAGCCTCTGCCCCGTTGGCCGCGGTGACCACACGGTGCCCGCGCTTCTGAAGCAGACGGACGGCGAGCTTCTGGTTCACCGGATTGTCTTCCGCAAGCAGAATCTGAAGCGAGGCGAACGAGGCAGGCGCAGACCGGGCTGGAACGCCGTTTCCGTCGACGCCGGTAGACTGGCTGGCTGGGGCCGGGATGGATTCAGACGACACCTCATGGGCAGAGAGACGCGCGAATGTGCCGTCATGGAGTAGAGCCTCCGGCCGGGCTCCCTCGGGCGCGAGCCGGAACCGAATGGTAAAGTGAAACCGGCTGCCTTTGCCCGCTTCGCTCTCCACCCAGATGCGGCCTTCCATCATCTCCACAAAACGTGCACAGATCGTCAGACCCAGACCGGTTCCGCCGTATCGCCGCGTATGAGCCGCATCGGCCTGGGAAAAAGGTTCGAAGATGACCGCTTGCTTCTCCGGCGTGATGCCGATGCCCGTGTCGCGGATCTCGAAATGGAGGAGTGGACTTTCCGGCTCGCCCTTCAGATCTACGTGCAATGATACCTGACCCCGCTCGGTGAACTTGACGGCGTTGCTCAGCAAATGCATCAAAACCTGCTGGAGACTCCGGGGTGCGCCCAGCAGTAGCCGCGGGACTCTGGAACCGACCTCGAAGAGCAGCTCGAGTTGCTTTTCGCGGGCGCGCACGGACAGCTTCCGGACAGCCGCATGCACCACTTCGTCGAGATCGAAGACGACCGCGTCCAAATCGAGTTTGCCTGCCTGGAGTTGGGAGAATTCCAGAATGTCGTCCAGGATCCCGAGCAGCAATCCAGATGAGCGGCGCACCGTCTCGAGATACTCCCGTTGTTCCGCAGTCAGCGAAGTATCGAGCGCCAGTTCCGTCATGCCGATGACGGCGTTCATGGGCGTACGGAACTCGTGGCTCATGTTGGCGAGGAATTCGTCTTTGAGGCGGGCGGCCTGGCGGGACTCCTGGAACAGGCGCTCGATCTCCACGTTCTGCTTTTCCACGGTGTCACGCTCGCGTTCGGCGTGCGATTTCTCCAGCGCCAGGTTACGGGTACGATCCGCCACGGCGTCTTCCAGCTCGCTTTGGCGCTTGAGAATGTTGCGCAGGCGCCATGCCCACAGGCGGCGAGCCAGCAAGCCTGCAGCCGCAAGCGCGATCAGATCAAACCACCAGGTGCGCCACCACGCGGGCCGCACCACAAAGGCCAGGACTGCGGGCGCTCCGTTCCACTCTCCCCGTCCGGCGTTGGCCTGCACCTCGAAGTTATAATGGCCGGCGGGCAGACTGGGGATGTGCGCTTCACGCGACTGGGTTTCGGTCCAATGCTCTTCGAGGCCGGCCACGCGGTAGCGAAATCGCACGGTATCCTCATTGACGAATGTCATTGCGGCGAAACCCACGTGTAGCGAGCGCTGCCACCAGGGCACCGAAACACCTCCGTCCAGGCTGACGGTCTGTTCCCCAAGGACGGCCGAGGTCAGCCGCACGGGAGCATCCGCGGGGCGCACCGGCAGGCCGCCAGTGGAAAGGCGGAGATGGGAGATGCCCCTGGTGGTGCCCATCCAGATGCTGCCATCGGGATCGGCCCAGAACGAGTTGGAACTGCAGTCGTCCCATGCCAGGCCGTCGGTATGGTCGAAGTGGTGCCAGGAGGCTCCGTCAAAGACGTCCACCCCTTGATCCGTGCCGCACCAAGTCCTGCCTCGGAGGTCGCATCCCAGGAAAAAGGTCTTGTTGGAATTCAACCCATCCTTGCGGGAGAAATGGCGCCACAGCAGACGGTCGCTGCCCGAGGCAAGCTGGGACACGCCTACGGGCTGCGCATATCCGATCCACAAAGACCCGTCTACTCCCTCGGCCAGGTGGCTGACACTGCTGTGGAGGAGCCCATCCCCGGTCGTGATGCGGCTCCACCGTCCCCCCTCCAGGCGTAGAACTCCGTTCCAGGAGGCCGCCCATATACGCCCTTTCCGGTCCTCCAGGATTGCGCCGACGAAATCCGGTCCGCGCTCCAGCGGCAACTCCTCGCGTTCGAAGCGAATCGGGTTGCTGCTCCTGCTGCGATAAAGGCCGTTAGGCGTGCCAACCCAAACCTGGTCTTGGGAATCTTGAAGGATCGAATTGACCCAGGGGTTCGCGAGGCCCGACTCTTTTCCATATCCCGTGGCTTGTCGCCGCCGGAGATCGATTTGAAAGGCGCCAGTGGCCAGGCCCACCCAGAGGGACCCATCCGGCCGCGGCACGAGACCGGTAGTTGGGGCAGCGGTCAGGCCCGTCACCTTCAGGTCTTCCCAGCGGTGGCGTGCCTCGTTGAATCGGCTGATTCCACTGCTACTGGCGCTCCACAGGGTCCCCGCATGATCGCGCCGGATGCCCCAGACCGATTCGGAAGAGAGCCCTTCCGCTTCAGTCCACGACTCCCAACGAGGGAAGCCGAGCCATCGCACCAGGCCGCCGCCGTTCAGCCCGATCCAGATCGACCCTTCCCGGTCCTCGAGCGCACAGTGCACGGAACTGATCGTCAGCCCGCGCGACTTTCCAATGATGTCCCATCCCGCGGCAGTCTTGCGGGCCAGCCCTCGAAGCGTGGAAACCCACACTTGGCCGTCGCGCCCGATGAGGAGTTCGCCCTTCTCGGCTGGCGGCAACCCGGCATCCCGGCGGAGAAACCGGGTTTCTCCTGCGGGAAGTTCTATGAGCCTGGTCGGGCTGCGGGCCCACACATTCCCCTGTGGATCGATCCCGATCGCCTGCCAAAGGTCGTCGGGAACCTCCCACTCTGGCCGATGGATCGCGGACTCTCCATCCAGCTTGCAGAGTGTTCGCCCGCACCCGTACCAGACGGAACCGGATGGAGCGACGGCAATAGTCCGTACCCCCTGTGACCCTTGCCCGGCAACGGTGTACAGCCGGGACGGTGGTGCTCGCGGCGAACCCGCCGGCCCCGCCAGGACCAGCAAGCCATTGAAAATCGCAACGAAGAGGCGCCCCCGGGTGTCCGAGGCGATCGCTACCGCGCCGTGGCCTGGGGATATGTCCACCCTCTCGAAGCGCTCGCCACTCAGCCGCCCCATACCCGTCAGCGTCGCCACCCAGAGGGTCCCGTCCATCGTCTGGTGGATTGCCTCCACCTGCGAGGATGGCAGGCCATCCGCCGTGGTAAAGCTGCGGAAGTGGCGCCCATCGTAGCGGAAAAGGCCGTTGTCGGTGGCGACCCACAGGAATCCGGCGCGATCCTGGAACAGGGCGCGAACGTTCTGGTCGAGCAGTCCCGAATCCTGGTCGTAACGCTTGAAACTATAGCGTTGCGCCTCCAGGCCAGGGGGCAGCAGGAACAGCCATGACAACGCAAGTATGGTTAGACCTCTCACGCTTCTGACTTCTTATCGGCTGAATCGGGCCGGACCTTTATAGCAGTCGTCGTCCTGCGCCTTGCGGGCATTTTTACGGAGAGACGCAGCGGCCTGGCCACAGAGAACACGGACTATAGGTGGCCTGTGACTGCGGAAAGAACGAGAAGGGCGAAGAAGGCCGATTGAGAATCGGCCGCAGGATGAAATCC
>PMTT01000865.1:0-13046 GCA_003167275.1 Bryobacterales bacterium
TCCCGGGTGAGCCCCACGATCAGAACCGGGTCGTCGATCCGCGAGACTTCCCCCACGAAGCGGCGTGAGATCCAAATCTCGGCGCCGGACTTGCAATTGACTACCAGGATCTCCGACCATGTGGCTTTCCGAAACAGCCACTCATTGTGTTCGACGTTGATGATCGGAGGATAAAAGGAGAACGGGCGGGTGGCCAGGTGTTCGAGCGAAGGCGGAATGGGCGGCGAAGCCATGAACTCTATTTATCGTAGCGCTGTGGGGCATGCTTTAGCTTGCCCAGTCCGCCGGTGAAACCGCGGATGGATTGCTTCGCTTGCCCGCCCAAAATCAAATAATGATTTCAACAAGTTTGGCATCTGCCTGTCGCTCAAAGCTAACCCCAGCAGTTCAACACAAAGAGTTTTGACACGGTTTGCCACGTTGGAATGGCCCGAAATAGCTGTAAGCCGTTCGAGGCGTTGTTTTTCGGCATTGTGACCGGGATTGAAACTCAAATAAATATTGGAAATCTCACTTTAGTTGATATAGTTGGACGAATCATGGCATTGCCTCCTAAACCCAAAGATTCGAGCGATGGAAATTTCGGTTCCGTCGGCGACGTGCAGCCGGTCCAAAAGGAAGTTTTGGTCCTGACGCAGATTGCAAATTCGACTCTGAGGGCAACGATTACGTCTGGCCTGCCCTTCTTCGAGATAGCGAACTTCGAAGTGGATTCGTTGGAACTCGTTTCGGATCCGGGCGAGCACGGCCAGACTCTGAGATCCTGGGAGGAATCTTTCATTGCCAAGTCGGATGGGAGCACGCCTCTGACTGTCGCCACCGGGCAACGTGTCCATGTCACTGTTTCCCTAACCGTACCAAAGAACCGTCTTCCGGCCGGCCCGCTCAATGGCGTTCTGGCGATCGAGGGCGGCGCAACACCCATATCGATACCTCTTCGCAGTGTCTATACACCGACTCCGCCGCCAGTGCCCGCGCCAGGCCCGTCGCCGGTTGATAATCCTGGCGGGGGCGGAAGCGGCTCCAGCTCCGGCGGCCCTTCCGGTGAGTGCCCGCAACTTCGTCAGGACAGGACCAACCAGGACGTGGAGATGGCGCAGTTCCAGCGAAAGCTCCAAAATACCACGGGACCTGACGCACCCGGCAACGCGCGCGACCAGCTCGAAAAGGCCATCGCACTTCTGCAGCAAGAGATCGCAGCCACGGAAGCAACGATGGAGGAACAAGGTTGTTTCAACACGGTTGCCGGTCCCCGAACAATAGGTTTCAACTCTCCCGTATATGGCTCCGTTACCTTGCAGGGCGCGATCCTGAGCCGCTGGCTGGATCTTGCAACCCAGCAAACGGTCAACGGCCAAACGGTACAGGACTTCCTCGGTCAGCCCGTGAGACCGACCCGGTTCGTCACCCAGACTGCGCGTCAACTCGACGTCCAGGAGTTCGAGCATGGCGTTCTGATCGACGTCGAAGGGAACGATTTACCGTTCGTGGTATACGGTGCAATCTACGCCCGCTACCGTCAGTTGGGCGGGTGGGACGGTTTCCTGGGAGCGCCTGTTTCCGATGAACTCGATATGAGCCGGGGGCGTGTTTCAGCGTTCGATGGCGGCTGGATCACGTGGGACCCGGTATCAGGCAACACGCATGAAATCCACGGGGCGATACGCGACCGCTGGCTTGCGCTGAAGGGCGCCGGCGGCCCACTCGGCTGCCCAGCTTCTGACGAATTGCCGCTCCTCAACCACGATGGCCCGATCGGCAGTTATCAGCTCTTTGATGGACCGAACGGATCGGGCGGCGCAATCTATCTGAGCCCAACGACAGGCGCTTCGGAGATTTACGGGCCGATACTCAAGTTCTGGCTTGGCGCACTCGGCGGCGTGACCGGTACTTATGGTTTGCCCACCGCTATCCAAACGACCACCGGCCAGGCGACTGAATTCCACCAGTTTCAAAACGGTATTGTGGTGAACCCGGCGGACTTCCCCTCGCCGATTGCCCTACAGGGCGGGCTCAAGCTGCAAGTATTCGATTTCATCGTGGAAGACGATTTCAACGTCCAGGTGAATATCACCACGTCCACCGGACAGAATATTCAGGCGCGCATTCCCGCTGACGGACAATTTCCGGCAGGCGACCACAAGTTCGGTCCCGATACCATGCTCACGGCACCTGCTGTGGACCAGGGTCCATTCGGAATATCGATTCCACCGGATCTTGTGATCAATATCGAGTTCCAGGCCATCTCGGAACGGCTGGTTGGAAAGGATGCGCTCAAAGGCGTCATTACCGCGACATACAACATAGATAATGCCTGGGGTCTGACTGAATTTAACTTTCGCCACCAGGCCGATTCGTTTGCCGCCGTCTTTGAACTACAGCCTCTCGAAATCTTCCCCGTCGGCGACAATCTGCAGTTTCGGCAACAGGCTTTTTGGCCGTTTCGGAATTTCGATGTCGGCGATATGGGTTGGGACCAGTACGAACAAACGTACAGCGATATCGCCGCAATCGACAAGAACATCGACGTTAACCCGCTGCATCTCAACATTCACATCTTCGAGATTATCTTTTACGAGACGGTATACCGATCGATGAGCGCGCATGGAGTCTGTTTCGGGATGGGGCTCGAATCGATCTATGCGCGCGTTGGCCGGTCTCTTTTCATCGAGCCTGTTTTCTCGGCAAACAGCTATCAGGCAGATAGATACGCGCTTACTGGAAACCCGCTGAATACCGCTCTCCCGAATAGCGCTGAGGTGGGGAACGCCGTTACCGTCAAGAACGGTTATCAGTTCGGCGCGGAGTGTGTGAATTTTGTTCTCGGCAAGTGGACGGCCGGCGCCCTGCATGACCCGGTGCGAGCGTTCCGGGAAAGCCGCGACGCGAACGCCCGCGGCGATTGGTCGATACTCACGGTGTCCAATGGGAGCGAGTTCAGCGGGGACGGCCACGCGGTGGTGCCCTACCAATGGAACGGTGATACATCCCCCATTCTGCCGGGCCAGCGCTGGGAGATCCTCTGCGCCAATCCGAATAATCCGCCGGGAACGAATCCAAGCAATGACGATTCCCACTGCAAGATCGTGGTGATGCCGTTCGAGCAGCAGTTCCAATTCGATTTCGGTGTGGAAGTTACTAACGGTCCCGACGTAACCTGGACCGGATCGAATGAATCAGGCGGCCGGCTTTTGACGATCCCGTTTTCCGTCTTAAGTTGCCAGCCCGTGACCTTAGGTAACGAAATTTTCGCCCTGTTGACCACGGGCCTCGTTTTGATTCTGGGCGGAGCCGGAGCCCAATCCAACCAGATCGCCGATGAGAATGGCAGAACCCTGTTTGCCACCAAGGCCGTTCCCAGCCAGGATGGTTCCCCTACTCAAAACATCCGGGTGATGAACCCCAATATTGCCACACGGGTGCCCAATCTGATGCCGCTTCCTACGCACCAGGTCACATCGGGCTCAGCGCCTGAGGTTTACTACTGGGCTCGCGATACGCAGCCGCTGAAAGGCTTGCCCGCCACGGATACAAGCGCCATGGAACTGCATCACGATATTCAGTCCCCCGAGGATACACCATATCAATACACGCTGCACTCCAATTCCTCGACCACGTCGATTACCTCGGATCGCGGAAGCCCCTCCGGCCATCGGGTAAGCCTGCTCAACCTCGGCGCCGCCAGGCAAAAAATCGTTATCCATCCGCCTGCCGATGGAATTGCCGCGAAGTTCAGCATACGGACGGCTGGTTGGCAGGCCAATCGAGCCACACCCAACTGGTTTGAGTTCCAAGCGCCGGTTGGGCCCGGTCAGGAACTGCACTTCCATGTCGGCAACGCCGGCACTCACTTAACAGTCTTCAGCGCAAACGCCGATGCAACGCTCGACATCACAATGTTTTCCCGGGGCACAGATCCGGATGTGGCGCCGGTCTCTGCGGGCCGTTCCCAACTGCAGATTCCCGCCGGTCAAGTGTTACGGTTTGAACCCAGTTCGTGGAAAACAGATGAACTTCCTACGTCGACAGTGAGCCGGTCGGTTCTGGCTTCATTCGGGGCGACCGAGGTTTTGAGTTCGACTGTGGTGTGAGGGCGCTTGGTTCCTTTGCCGAGCGGCGCTACGATGCGAACTCAATAAATCCAATGACCTTTCGGCGGGCAAGCTAAAGCATACCGTACGGTCTATTCGCCTTCCACGACTTTCCAAGTCTTGTCGGGATTGAAACGGAGCAACTGCCTGGCGAGGGTGCCGGTGGCCGGGCCCATATCCTTCTCGTAAACCATTCCCTGATGGCTCACCAGGAAGGTCTTGACGCCTGACACGCCGTATTCGGCCGGATACGCCACCATCGCGAATCCGCCCATCATTTTTCCCTTCACCACGTAGTCCTTGGCTCCGCCCTCGGCATCCGGTCCCTGGGCCTTGAGGATGTGGAAGAAGTAGCCGTGATACGGGGCCGGCTTCTTACCCTCGGCCAGCAGGGCCGCGGCGGCATCGGCAAAGGCCTTGGGAACCAGGGCATCCGATTCGCCCGCCCAATACAGACCGTCCTTCTTGCCAGGAGAACTGACGATCTTCTGCGCGTATTGCAGCATGCCGTCGCCCATCCGGTCATGAGCGGCGTACGCCATCTGGGCTTCCACGTAACCGCGGCAAACCTCCATGGCGGCCATTTCATTGCGACCGATGCGGCGGGCCAGGATCTCCGTGCGGCCCCGCGCCGCGTCGAAAGACCAGCGGCCGTCCTTGCGGTATAAAGGCACCGGGAATGGCCAATCGTTGTCGCCTACCACCAGGACCGCCCGGTCGGGGTTGCCGGGTTCGATTTCCACTCGCATCTTGGCATGGGCGCGCTCGGCAAACTGCGCGCGCCCGCTCTTGTCTTCCGCCGGATCGCCGGACTCGACGATGTCCTTGCTGCCGGGACCCAGCACCTTCAACATCGCAGCGGTGTCATTGTGTTCGGCTGCTGCCACAATGGCTGCCCCAGCTTCCTGGGGTGTGGCGAAGGTCTGTTGGGCTTGCGGCTGCGCCTGTAACGCCGCGGCCGCAAGCGTCAAACCAATGGCTGCTATCCAGTAGGTAGAGTTCTTTCGCATCGTCTGTAGCTCCTGTTAGTGTCTTCCACCATGCGAGGGGGCTGATCTGGGTGCCGGCGCCGATCTCACCGGGGCGCTCCTGGCCGCACCCATGCTGGAGTATCCGTGTTCGGCATGGGTCTGGACGGCCCTGCCGTTTTCCTGCCCGCCGAACGCCGAGCGGTTCTGGGAGGCTGGAACGTTGTTGGGCACGGGGTGGCTTCCGAAACGCTCTCCCCCGGCGGGCGTGCCGCGGGACGGTTCGGCGTTGTGCACCACATTCTGCCGCACATTCCCACGGAACCGGTCGTTCAGCGCCGCGTTGGCGTAAGGCACACCTCCGCGGTGAACCGCATCATGCGCCCAAACCGAGGTCCCATGCACGTTGGCGATCCGCGCGGAGTTGAAGTTGTACTGGTGGATGAAAGTGTTGTTGACCACGATGCTCCGGGTGCCCCACGCGGGGTGCCATCCCCATCCGCCCCAGCCATGCCATCCGCCGCCAAAGAAGAATCCCACATTGATGCCGCCGCCGAACCCGAAGCCGATTCCGCCATAGATCACACTGCGCGGAGGCCAGAACCAGTGCGGGTAGGGGTAGTAGAGCGGCGGTCCCCAAATCCAGGCGGGGTCATAAACCGGAACGTAGATCACGTCGGGACTGGCAGGCTCGATGTCGATATAGGGCGTGCCGGCATCATTCCCCGTGGATACGTTTTCCTGGGGGGTGGAAGCCAGTTTGCCGGCCTGTTGCGCCTGCTGCCGCAAGCGCTGCACCGCGTCCATTACGTCCTGCTGCTGGGCGAGAAAAGCGTTGCCCAGGTTGGTGGTCCAGGAGACGTCGTCATTCAAACGCTTCAGCACATCGGGAAAAACCACCAGCGCCTGGACGCTGGGGTCCCAATTCTGTTGCTGTACGGCGGTGGTCAGGTCAGGGCCCTTGAGACCCGGGTTTTTCTCGAGGAACTGATAGGCCTGCACTACTTCCAATGGATACGTCGATGCCGCCAGCACCTGGCTGAGCAACGGATCCGGATAGAGCGCAATCGGGGCCACCAGATCGTTGAGCTGATCGGGAGTCAGCGTCTGGCCGGGCGGCGGAGGCGCCGGCGCGGGCTGCTGATCCTGGGCAAACAGCCCCACGGATCCAACCAGCAGAACCGAAAGAAGAGCAATCGATTTCATGTCAACCTCCCTAAATTCCACCTATCTATACGTAACCTTGAATACAGAAGTTACTGGCCCTTCCGGACACAGAGATTAAGTCACGATTAAAGCGAATTCGAGTCACGATTAACAGGGCTTCATCGAGAGACTCTTCCAAAGCTGTCGACAGCACATGATTTCGACCAATCGTATCCCAATTTCGTCCGCTGGCGAACCCGGCGCATTTGGTGCTACGCTTGACTCCACGAGGGCAGAAATGGCGGGTTCGGACCAGGACCAATCTTCGGGCACAAGCTCCAAATATCCCGTTGTGCGCCTCAAGGGGGCTCCGAAAAAGGCCGACGATCCGCCCCCCAGCATCCCGATCATACCACCCAAGGCGGCCAATGGACCCCTCGAAGTGCGGCTCAAGCCGCGCCCATCTGCCGTGGTGAAAGCGCCCGCTCCCGCTGTGTCTCAGCCGGAGGCGCCGGGTGTCGACGATGCGGTTTCGCCGGCTGCACCTTCCCGAGAACCGGTTGAGCCGCATCGGGAGGCGGTCGGGGGAGCCGTCAAGCCCGTGGACACTCCACAGAGCCGGGTTACCGGTTCTCCTGCCGGCGGGAGCCCGCAAAAGGCGATTTCCCCGTCGGCTGATCCTGCGGCCGGCAACCCCAGTGTTTCCGGCAACTCAACCGCGGACAGCAAGCCACGCTCCATCGAAGTTCGCGTCCCCGTCAAACCCGCCGCCACGGAGCAGGTGCCTGTCACGCCGGCCGCGGCGGTACAGTCGCCGCCGGCACAACCGGCGACACCGGCGGCGGTGTCTTCACCGGCGCGCGTGGGGCTGCCTTATATACCGGACACCGACCAGAAGCGGATGGTCAGGCGTCAATGGTGGAAGTACGATTTGAGGGTGAAGGCGAAACGTTGCCCAGCCCCCGAGGGGAAGAGGCAAGAATGAACACCGCCAAGACTCTCATCACCTGGTTCGTCCTGTGTATCGTATGTGCGGGCGGGACGATTGTCGGGGTCCAAGTGCTCGACAAGCCTCTGGGTTTGCGGCAGAAGATCGTGACTTTCGGCCAGCCCAACGACACCCACTAAACTCTGTAGGGTATGCTTTAGCTTGCCCACCGACGAACTTCAGTACTGTTACGATCAACTTGCCCGGCACTTCCACCTGATCTTCGAGGATTGGGAGGCTTCCATGGCACGGCAGGCCGCCGCCCTCGGGCCGATCCTGGAGCGCGAGTGTGGCGCCGCAACGCTGCGAATTCTGGACTGCGCCTGCGGCATCGGGACCCAGGCCCTCGGTCTCGCCAGGAGAGGTCACCGGCTGACCGGGTGCGATTTGAGTCCCGCCGCAGTGGCCCGGGCAGGCTCGGAAGCACGCCAGAGGAGGCTGGACCTTCCGTTTTGCGTCGCCGACATGCGGGACCTGTCCCCGGTCCTGGAAGGGGAGTTCGATGCCGTGGTGTGCCTCGACAACGGACTTCCGCACCTGGACGGGCCCGTACAACTGCTCGAAGCCGCCATTCAGATGCGGCGAAAGCTGCGGCCGGGCGGCTTGTTCATGGCCAGCATCCGCGACTACGACCGCCTGGTCCTGGGGAAGCCGATTGTCCAGGGGCCGGCGTTCCACTCGGATGAGGGCCGGCGGCGTATTGTGCATCAGGTGTGGGATTGGATTGACGATCGCCGCTATACCTTTCACATATACATCACGCGCCAGACCCCGGACGGCTGGGAGTCGCACCACTATGCGTCAACCTATCGGGCGGTCTTGCGGGACGAACTGGCCGCTGTTCTCACCGCCGCAGGCTTCGCCCGGGTGAGATGGCTGGCGCCGCCCGAAAGCGGCTTCTACCAGCCCCTGGTATTGGCAACCGCCCCTTGCCCGCCGCCGCCCGGTAGCCTACAATCTCTACTGGGACATAGGTGATTCCTCCTTCCAACCCCGATGAACATTTCAGTCAAAGGTGAATACGCTCTGCAGGCGATCTTCGACCTGGCGTCGCAGCCGCCCGGCGACCCGGTCCGGATCGCGGATATTGCCAAGCGGCAGAAAATCCCGCAGAAGTTTCTGGAGCTCATTCTGGCGGGCTTGAAACAGGGAGGTTTTGTGGAATCCCGCCGCGGCGCCGAAGGCGGGTACCTCCTGGCGCGCTCCGCCGAATCCATCACGGTGGGAGAAGTGGTGCGCTTCGTCGAAGGACCGCACCCGGGCAAGGGTAATACCCGCCGCAAAGCGGAAACCCCGTTTACCGGGATGTGGCAGGATGTGGACCGCGCGGTCTCGGAGATCATCGACGACACTTCCTTCGCCGACCTGCTGCGCGGCTGGACCGACAAGCAGAACAAGTTCGTATTGACCTGGGAGATTTGAGTTGCGAGTTTACGAAGACAATTCCTTCAGCATCGGCCACACACCGCTGGTACGTTTGAACCGCGTGCCCGACGGCGGCAAAGCCACAATCCTGGCCAAGATCGAAGGCCGCAACCCGGCCTATTCGGTGAAATGCCGCATCGGCGCCTCCATGGTGTGGGACGCCGAGAAGCGCGGCATCCTCAAGCCCGGCAAGGAGCTCATCGAGCCCACCAGTGGCAATACCGGCATCGCCCTGGCATTCGTGGCCGCCGCGCGCGGTTATCCCATCACCCTCACCATGCCCGAGTCGATGTCCATCGAACGGCGCAAAGTGCTCCTCGCCCTGGGAGCCTACCTCGTTCTGACGGAGAGTTCACAGGGCATGGCCGGATCGATTTCCAAGGCGGAGGAGATGGTGGCGACCGACCCCGGCCGTTACGTGTTGCTCCAACAGTTCAAGAATCCGGCCAACCCCGAGATTCATGTTCGCACCACCGGTCCGGAAATCTGGGAAGACACCGACGGCAGCATTGACGTCCTGGTCTCCGGAATCGGCACCGGCGGCACCATCAGCGGCGTCTCTCGCTACATTAAGAAAGAACAGGGCAAAAAGATACTATCGGTTGGAATCGAGCCGGCCAATAGTCCGGTAATCACCCAACGGCTGGCAGGGCAGCAAATGCGGCCCGGTCCGCACAAGATCCAGGGAATTGGCGCCGGGTTCGTCCCCGATACGCTGGATCTCTCGATGGTGGACCGGATCGAGTTGGTCACCAATGAGGAGTCCATTGAAATGGCCCGGCGGCTCGCCAAGGAAGAAGGGATTCTCTCGGGGATTTCCAGCGGCGCCGCCGTGGCGGTGGCGCGGCGCCTCGGCAAGCAACCCGAGTTCGCGGGGAAGACCATGGTGGTCGTGCTGCCCGATGCCGCCGAGCGATATCTGAGTACGACCCTGTTCGAGGGATTGTCGGATGTGTAGCCGTAGCCCTGTGGGGCAGGATTCCATCCTGCTGGCCGATTTCCAATCGGCCTTCTTGGGCCTTGGCGTCTTTTCCACGGAGTCCTATCCCTTTGAGAGCGTAGTCGAAAAGAGAAAAGCGGGCGCGTTTGGGTGATAGGGGTGAGTGCGCCCGCTGTCGTAACGGGGATTTACAAGCTAGACGAGTAAACCCGGCGACAACGTTACAGGTTGCGCTTAATTTGTAAGAGGAAAGAAAGAGCCATCTTCGACTAGCCCTTAAGGGTCATGCGGAGCAATCTATGACCATCCAAGGCATTAGAGTGCAGGCCATTCACCTGCCAGGTTCGCTGGCCAGGGGCATGCGCCACCTTGCCTGCCAATACGCTGTTGTGATTTCGCTCGCAATGGCCCTGCCCGTGTTATGGGCCCAGGACCAGCCGCCCGCTGCTAGCCCGACGCCTGCACCTCCACCGCCTCCAGTGCTCGAAAACACGGGTAAGCCCATGATCCTGCCGTTTCAGTGTACGGCCGAGGATCTTCAAGGGGCCGGTCTGTCATGCACCGAAGAGGAGCCGTGCCCGCTTTACCTGGAACTGACCGCCGTAGAGCCGATGGGAGACCGGATTCTGGCGGCCGGCAACATTCACTCGACTGCCACCACTCTCTCCTCGGTATTGCTGGCCAGTGACGATGCGGGACATACCTGGCGTGAAGTGCATGAGCACATTCGGGGGGCCGGACTCGATCGTCTCCAGTCCCTGGATGCCGAGATCGGATGGGCCAGCGGTCAGTTTCTGTCTCCCCTGCAGCGAGATCCCTTCCTGCTGGTCACCTCCGATGGTGGCAAGACGTGGCGGCAGCGCGACATTTTCACCGAAAGCCGTGAGAACCGTTTTGGTTCCATTCAGCAATTCTCGTTTACCGCGAAGGACAGCGGCAATCTGATTATCGACCGGGGGAAGGCGAGCGATGGCGACCGCTACGAGCTGTACGAATCGTCCGACGCCGGCGACTCCTGGACGATCAAAGAGACCAGTACCAAACCGCTCGTCTTGAAGCGACCGCCCGTCCCGTCCGCCGACTGGCGGGTCCGCGACGATGGTCCGACGGCCTCGTTTCACATCGAACATCGTCAGGGCCAACGCTGGACCAGCGTCGCCGGATTCTCCGTGAAGCTGGCCGCCTGCAAGCTGCCGTAGTAAACCCCCTGGCCCTGGCCCGGCGAACGAAGCCGAGCCCCCGCCAGTCCGCTACCATACATTCATCGCCATGATACGAACCGTACTGCGTGTCCTCCCACTGCTTCTCCCCTTCTCCGCGGCTTTTTCGCAGATGACTTTGGAGCAGGTAGTGCAGGACGCATCCACCAAATACCCGTCAGTGCGCGCCTCGCTCGAGCAGGTGTCCGCGGCCGCGGCAGGAGTGAACCTGGCACGCACAGCGTATCTGCCCCGAGCCGACGCCGGCGCTCAACTCAATCGCGCCACCCACAACAACATTTTCGGTCTGCTGCTCCCGCAAACCGGGCAGTTTCCCAGCATCTCGGGTCCGGTCCTGGGCACCAATTCCCTCGATAGCGTGTGGGGCACCGCTGTGGGAGCCCTGGTCCAGTGGGAGCCCTTCGACTTTGGACTACGCAACGCCAACGTGGACGCCGCGCAAGCCGCGCGCAACCACGCCAATGCCCAGGTTGCCGTCACTCGCCTTCAGGCCGTGGCCGCGGCCGCCGATGCCTACCTCACGATTCTTGCCGCACAGCAGACCGTGACCGCGGCCGGCGCCGGCGTGGAGCGCGCCCGGGTGCTCTCCACCGTGGTGGATGCCCTGGTGAAGAACGAGCTCCGCCCCGGCGCCGAGGCGTCGCGGACGAGGGCGGAACTGGCGCTCGCCCAGACGCAGCTCATTCAGGCCCAGCAGGCCGTCGAGATGGGCCAGGCCGCGCTTGCCCAGGTGTTAGGCGTGCCGCCCACGGAGATCTCCATCCAGTCGGGCAAACTGCTCGACCTGCCCTCCGAATCCTCGGGTCTCCCCGAGCGGGCGCCCGCCGCCCACCCGGTCGCCGCGGCACAGAAGGAAGCCGTGGCCGAGGTCCAGGCGCGGGAAAAGGCACTGGACCGCTCCTGGTATCCCCGCTTCAATCTGGAAGGCGCCCTTTACGCGCGCGGCACCGGCATCCAACCGAACGGATCCACCGGAGGAGCCGCCAGCGGCCTCGGCCCCAACATCCAGGATTGGGCGGTGGGCCTCAACGTCACGTTCGCGCTCTTCGATCTGCCCTCGCTCAAGGTCCGGAAAGAAGTCGAGCGCCATCATGAGCGCGCCGAGCAGGCCCGTTACGACCAGGTATTGCAGGATTTGAACGGCGAAGTGGCCCGCGCCCGCGCCATGGTCAAAGGAGCCCGGCGGATCGCCGCCAACACGCCGGTCCAACTGGAAGCAGCGCGCGCCACCGAACAGCAGGCCACCGCGCGCTACAAGGCCGGCCTCGGCACGATTGTGGAAGTCGCCGAGGCGCAGCGACTGCTGACGCAAGCCGAAATGGACGACGCACTCGCCCGCCTGTCCGTCTGGCGTGCCCTGCTGGTGCTGGCAGTCGCGCAAGGCGATATCGACGGCTTCGTGCAAATGGCCAGGTAACACGGGCATCCTTGCCTGTGTTGGTTCTTCTTGTCCTGGAACCCAACACAGGCATGAATGCCCGTGCCACACTAAGAGTTCATGCCTGTCATCTCCGCTCCCGAAATTACCCGATTCCTGGAACAGATCCTGCTGGCCGCCGAGGTGCCACCGCATAAGGCCGCCATAGTGGCGACTTCGCTGGTCGCCTCCAACCTGCGCGGGATGGACTCCCACGGCATCCAGCTCCTGCCCTTCTACGTCGACCAGTTGCTGGCGGGCGAGATGGACCCGCACACCGACGGGCAGGTGATCTCCGAATTCGGCTCCTGCCTGCACTTCGACGGTCAGAATGGCTTGGGCCAGTGGATCGCGGACACCTGCTGCCGGCACGCCGTGCGGATTGCCGGGGAGCGGGGCATGGCGATGGTAGTGGCGCGGGAATCCAACCATTTCGGCGCGGCGGCCTGGTGGGCCCAGAAAATGCGGGCCGCCGGCCAGATCGGCATCGTGATGTGCAACGCTTCGCCGATCGTGCCGCCCTGGCAGGGCAGGGAAGGCCGCCTGGGCACCAATCCGATCTGTATGTCGGTGCCGGGGCCGTGGCTCCTGGACATGGCCACCACCACGGTGGCGGCGGGCCGCATCTTCAAGGCCATGATCAACGGACAGCCGGAGATTCCAGCGGGCTGGGCCTTCGACTCGGACGGCGTTCCGACCACCGATACGGCCAAGGCATACAAAGGTATGCTGATGCCACTGGGCGGCTATAAGGGCAGCGGGCTGGCCATGATGGTGGAGATTCTCTGCTCGGTCCTGAGCGGCGGCGCCATGTCCACCGAAGTGGGCGGCATCCGTTTTCGCGGCAAGAC
>PMTT01000865.1:13178-16329 GCA_003167275.1 Bryobacterales bacterium
AGTAAGTAGGACAGACCATCGCCTTTTGGTCAGCCGGCTTGAGCCGGCCATCACATCGCGATGGCGTGTTAGGGGGGCACAGAAGCCATCAAGCAGCGCGGCCTTAATCCGCCACGAAACTGCGTTGAATTGTGGTGACAGCCACCATAACCCCTAATTAGGCTGTCACCAAAACTGAGGCGCGGCCGTGAGAAGGCGGGAAAGAATCGCCCGCAAGCGGGCGAGACAGGCGGAACCGCCTGTCCCACCAGAAACCAAAGCAAGCCGCGACCGTGAGGGCTTGTAGATCCGCTATCGGCCAAGCAGCCCGTTGAGATAAGATCGGTGTTGAGATTTCCCACGAAGGAGTCCCTGATGTTCCGTCTTCTCAGCATCGCGTTCCTGATCAGCCTGATGAATGGCCTGGATCCGGCAACGGCCCAAGCCCCGACCCAGGCGCCAACCGCCCCCGCACGGCCCGGGCGTCCGACGCCGCCGACCCGCGACCCCAACACGCCCGGCTATGTCGAGGCGAAGGACTTACCTGACGGCGAAAATGCTCCGGCAAAGGAGGACGGCAACTTCATCCTCGGTCCCACCCACAACCCCGCGCCGGAGATGACCGCGCAGGAAGGCGTGCCCCAGGGAGAGATCATCAACATCACCATGGAGTCGACCGACAGCAAGATCTACCCCGGCATCGCGCGTGAGGCCAACACCTTGGGCACGGCAGACCCCAACGACCCTGCCAAGATGGTCGTCACCAGCAGCCATCCCGCGCCCTATCATCGCCCGGTGGCGGTGTACGTCCCCAAACAGTACGTCCCCGGCACGGTCGCACCGTTCATTGTCGGGGCGGACGGACCTGACCGGATGCTGTTCACGGCCCTCGACAGCCTGATCGCCCAGCATAAGGTGCCCGTGATGATTGCCATCTCCATCAAGAGCGGCGGGGGCGACGCCCAGGGAAGCCAGCGCGGCCTGGAGTATGACACGATGTCGGGCCTGTACGCGGAGTGGGTCGAGAAGGAATTGCTGCCTCTTGTGGAGAAGCAGGCCAACGTGAAACTGACCAAAGATCCCGACGGCCGGGCCACCATGGGCGGCAGCTCCGGCGGTTCCTGCGCCCTGATCATGGCGTGGTATCACCCGGAGCTATACCACCGCGTTCTCACCTACTCGGGAACCTATGTGAACCAGCAGTGGCCGTCGAACCCCGAGACTCCCCACGGAGCCTGGGAATTCCATGAACGCCTCATCCCCAACTCCCCGGTCAAGCCGATCCGCCTCTGGATGGAAGTCGGCGATCGGGACCTCTTTAATCCGAATGTGATGCGCGACAACATGCACGACTGGGTGGTGGCCAATGAGAACATGGCCAAAGTGCTGGCTGCCAAGGGCTATCATTATCAGTTCGTGTTTGCGCGAAACGCCGGGCACACGGATGGCGCGGTGAAGCGGCAGACTCTGCCGGAGGCTCTGGAATATGTTTGGCAAGGGTACCGGGGCGCGGGGAAGTGATTGGACGGTGGGGCATGCTTTAGCTTGCCGATTTCTAGCTTGCCGATTTCTTCGAAGGTTCTGGGCAAGCTAAAGCATACCGTACGAGTGTGTCACCATAAGAAGTACCGTGCTGGTTACCATTGGCCCCAAGCTCGAACGTCCCCGGTGGCTGCGCGCGCCGGCGCCCTCGGGTGACAACTACCGCGAACTGAAGGGGCTCATCGAGCGCCTGCGCCTGCACACCGTTTGCGAGAGCGCGGCTTGCCCGAACGTCGGTGAGTGTTGGAATCACCGCACCGCTACCTTTATGATCCTGGGCAACGTCTGCACCCGCCGGTGCGGGTTCTGCGCGGTCCAAAAGGGTGCGCCGCTGCCGGTGGACTACGACGAGCCAGAGCGGGTGGCCGAAGCGGTGGAAGCCATGGGCCTGAAATTCGCGGTGATCACCAGCGTCAACCGCGACGATCGCGAAGATGGCGGCGCGGAGTTGTTCGCGCTCACCATCCGGGCGATCCGGCGGAGGGTTCCGGGCTGCGGTGTCGAGGTCCTGGTGCCGGATTTCCAAGGGAGCCGCGAAGCTGTCGACATCGTGATGGATGCCGCGCCCGACGTGCTGAACCACAATACCGAGACGGTGCCGCGATTGTATCGCCAGGTGCGGCTGGGGGCGCGGTACGAACGGTCGCTCGAAGTCCTGGCATACGCCAGGAAGGTGGCACCGCAAACGCCGACGAAGTCCGGGCTGATGCTAGGGCTCGGCGAGACCGCCCAGGAAGTGCTCCAGGTGATGCGCGATCTGCGCGCGCACCAAGTCGAGATCCTGACCCTGGGGCAATATCTTCGGCCCTCGCCTAAGCACCTGCCGATTGTGCGTTATGTGACGCCCGAAGAGTTCGCCGACTTCCGGGTCGCGGGCTACGAAATGGGCTTCGCGCACGTGGAATCCGGACCCTTGGTGCGCAGCTCCTACCACGCCTCGGACGCTGTGGCCTAGGCTGTGGCACAGGCATTCTTGTGTAGCACGGGCATTCTTGCCTGTGTTGGGTTGCGTTCCTGATCGCCGGATTCACCCCAAGAAAACCAACACAGGCAAGAAGGCCCGTGCTACAAGGCAGTACCGATCAGTTCTCCCTAGTCGGCAAGAATATTATTGACACGATGCTAAATTCGAGACAAGATGGTACCAATCGGATACGGCCCGTACGAAAACTAGAGCCATGGCGGAGACGATCGTCATCCAAGGACGCAACATCCCCTACACGCGCGGCGCCGTGTCTGTCGACGAGTGCCTGCTCGATCCCCAAAACCCCAGAATCCAGTTCCTGATCGGCCAGCGGGCGGGAGTGGTGAGTGAGCGGGACTTGGCGGACCTGATCTGGGAGAAGGACCCGGTCAAGGCGCTCGGCCAGTCCATCCTCCAGAACGGCGGGGTCTATGAGGCCATCATCGTCCAGCGGAAGGGGCCCAAGTTCCTCGTTCGGGAGGGGAATTGCCGCACGGTCGCCTGCCGCCGGCTGCTCGAACAGCACCCCAACGACGCGCGATTCAAAACCATGCCGGCCATGGTCTTCGATGTCGATCTCACCGAGGAGGATCTGGCCGTCCTGCTGGCCGATATGCACGTAAGCGGCAAGCTCCGCTGGGACGCCTACGAGCAGGCCAAGCATGT
>PMTT01000583.1:0-453 GCA_003167275.1 Bryobacterales bacterium
AACGGGCAACTGCATGTGGGGAAGTACCAGGTGTTCTGTACCAGGACGCTGGCAGTACAACTGGACCTTTCCCCACGACGTCCCCGCCCATATGCTCGTAGAGATGAGACTGATGCCGGAGGCGGGAACAGCGCCGCGCTCGTGTCGTCCGGACGAGCCAGTCGCGGCCCGGTCTGCGGTTCCCTCAGCTAATCCATCGGTGCGATCAGGAGGCCTGTAGATGCCCCGCCCGGTGTCGCCAGTAAAGTAAAAACGGGTTTCCGCCGATAGATTGCCCGGAGGCAGAGACGCCTGGTTCGACCAGCCGTTTCGCCGGCCCGGTGGCCAACCCGCCGGCCCAGGATAGTCCCCAAGAAGCTTATGAGCTTGAGGTGTGTCTAAGTGAAAGAGTTGCTCTTCTGTCTGATGCTGGCGGTGTTGCCCGCGGCGCATGCAAGCAGTGAAGGCGTCGCC
>PMTT01000583.1:491-13359 GCA_003167275.1 Bryobacterales bacterium
AGCGAGACGGTGTCGGCTGCGGTGGCAGTGGCGCACTTCGAGGGACGCTGCGACGTGAGCGGCCTGGTGATGCGAGAGAATCAGCCGGGGTCGCTGGGGTGGACGGAAATAAGCGATGGCACCATCCTTCCTTTCACCCATGTGGATTGCGAGCGGGTTCGCACCTTTCTGCAGACCAAGCTGCTGGGTTTCCACGCCCAGGACCGGGAGCGCGCCTATGGACGCGCGTTGGGCCGGATCCTGGCGCACGAGTTGTATCACGTATTCGGCGACACGCCGAAACATGCTTCCCGAGGAATCGCCAAAGAGAACTACGGAGTCAACGATCTGCTTGCGGCGGATTTTCCATTCTCTGAGGGGCAGCCGCGGGTCGTCTTCGGCGTCCGGCAGAAATGGCCCGATATCGCCTTTTTGAAGTGAGGTTCTTTCAGTTTGACAAGGCGTGTCGGTGATTTAAGGCGGAGATTTGAGGCTGGGCTAAAGTGGGGCTGGGCGCGGAGACGCGGAGAAGAAAAACAAGAAAGAATGTCGTGGGAGAACGTTGTGGGAGCGCCGGGCGGAGTCGCCGTGGCGCCATACCACGGCTTGTACGCCGCGTTTCGGTCCGTCAATCAACGGTTACCCAAGGACCGCCGATTGCGGGTGCTGTGCGGAGATCCGCCGATTGATTGGACTCGTGTCGAAACTCGCGACGACATCGCGCCATTCCTGGGCTTCCGCGACGAGCACTACGCCAGCGTGGTCAGGTACGAGGTCCTCGCCATGCGTAGGAAGGCATTGTTGATCATGGGCAGCGGACACTTCCAGCGACGGGAAGGCAAACCTGGCGTGATCGAACAACAGATGATCCAGGCTTTCGCGAAACCTTACGTCATACTTCCCGGTAGTGACATCGTGGGAACGTACGACGATCTCGATGCGCGCTTCGAACAGCAGCCTGCGCCGTGGCTGATGGAGATGAAGGGCAGTTGGTTAGCTGGTCTGCCGCGTTGGCAAGAGTCGCCGGTGATTGGCTATCCGGCGATGAGTGCTCTCAAGACGAAAATGGGGACATGGGAGCAGACCGCCGACGCCTACCTGTACCTGGGACCGCGGGACAAACTGACGCAGGGTGGCACGGCGTTTGATCTGGAGGGCACTCCCTACGGAAAGGAGCTTCGCCGCCGGTGGAAGATCATTTTCCCGAAGCCTCCCGACGCGCTGCCCAAATCCGACGGCAAGGAGCGTCCCTTGTTCCAACGGACGGCAACGCCCGCACCGGCGCTGCCACGTGTGCCCGCGCCCAAATGAAATGCAGATGGTGGGCCGGGACGCGGATCGCGTTCTGGCGATTCGAAGATCCGCTCGTCCCCGGTCCACCCCCAACGCAGTGCTAACCAGCAGAGCCCAAATTGCCAGGAGTGTCCAAGCCAGACGCGTGCTCGTGCTACGATGAACCCAACAACTCCATGATGTTCCCCGCTCCTGTCCCGGAAATCCCCGCGGCCAACGTGGACAAAGCCGCAGCCTACTATGTCAACGCGCTGGGCTTCACCTTCGATTGGGGGGACGACCAAGGCGGCATTGCAGGCATCTCAAGGGGGAATTGCAGATTGTTTATCACCAATCGTTCCTTCCGAGAGCCCTACGGGAACATGGGCCCTATCCTTTTCTGGCTCAATCTCGACAGCAAGGCTGAGGTGGACGAACTCTTCGCAGAGTGGAAGGCGGCGCAAGCGAGGATCGTTTCCGAGCCCGAGGACAAACCGTGGAAGCTGCGGGAGTTTATGGCCGCCGATCCTGATAGCAACCTCATTCGTGTCTTCTATGATTTCCGCGGCGACGTGTAAGAGAACCACACATCGCGCAAAGTCGGCTAGTTTAGTGTCCAGCAAATAACTGGACCTTGAGGCAATGTAATGTCAAAGGCCGCCTAAAAGGCGTCTGCAGCCAGGATTGGCTGCCCCACTAAGAGTCCAGATTGCCGACGATCCGTTCCGAACGTCCTCACCTCGGCGGGTATTTGCAGTAGACTTGTCACATGGTCCGCCAGATTGCGCCTCTGTTCTTCACCATGGACATTCCCGCTACGCTCGCCTATTACAAAGAGAAGCTTGGGTTCGAATGTCTGGGGACGTGGCAGGATCCGCCAGTCTATGCAATCGTGGGGCGCGACCAGCAGGTGATTCACTTCCGCTGCGCCGAGCCGCCCACAGCCAATCCGAACAAATACCGGGACGAACTGCTCGACGCGTACCTGTTTGTCGAAGATGCCGACGCACTTTATGCCGAGTACGCACCCCGAGGCGTAGAATTCACTCGGGGCGTTGCCAACATGCCATGGCACTCGCGCGAGTTCGTGGTGAAGGATTGCGATGGCCGTCTGCTGGTTTTCGGCGCGAACCTGTAGTCTTCTCCGGTCGCCACAATACCGTTTTCATGCTATGTTGCTCCCATGGCGCCCGTATTTCACGCCATAAACCGGGGGGCTAACGCGGGGTTGACCAGGACAGGGGACGGCGGTTACGTCCCTATCGACTGACCGTAGAATGTGGCAAGCAGCTCTCCAGGGAGGAATCGCGTTGGCAAACAGTGACTTCCGCGGTGAACAAGGTGCTGAGGACGGTGTGACATGTCGCTTTGGTCGCGTATAGCTAACACATTTCGCGGTAACCGATTGAACCGCGAAATCGACGAAGAGTTGCGGTCGCATATAGAAGCAATCGCGGATGATCGCGACCGCGCCGAAGCCCGGCGAGCATTGGGCTCCGCGCTGGCCCACCGCGAAGCGAGCCGCGATATCCGGCTCATTCCATGGCTTGATTCGCTCCGCGGCGATGTGGTGTTCGGCTGGCGGCAGCTCCGTAAAAAGAAGGCCACATCAGCCATCGCGATTCTGTCGCTCGGACTGGCATTTGGAGCGTGCACGGGCGCCTTCCGTCTCATCGACGCGCTGTTGCTGCGCCCGTTGCCGGTGAAAAATTCCGACCGGTTGTACGTGTTCCAGTACGAAGGAATTAGTTATTATGGAAACCCGGCCAAGGGTGAGTGGTGCGAGTATCCCATGTTCCAGCGGATGCGGCCCCAAGTGCAGGACGAGGCGGATTTGGTGGCGATTTCCTATGCCAACCCCAGAGAAGTGACCTATGGGTCGGACGAGGATATGGAGAAGCCGTACTTTCAGTACGTCTCCGGGCGGATCTTCGATTCGTTCGGGATCCGGCCTGCTCTAGNNAAACGACGACCTCAAACCCGGCGCGCACCCTTACGCCGTGCTCTCCTACGATTATTGGACGCGACGATTCGGACGAGATCCGAAGGTCATCGGGCGCAGCTTCCGTCTGGTCAAACGCGGCGAAGAGGAGCGCAATTCCGTTGGCATGCCGTCAAGCATCAACGATCCGTTCACCATCATCGGCGTCGCTGGCAAAGGATTCACGGGCGTTGAGCCGGGTACCATTACGGACATCTTTGTGCCAACCATGATGAACCCGTTGGTTGTTACGGACGCAACGTGGTTCCGGACTTTCGTGATTCTGAAACCGGGCGTTGCGGTCGAGCCCGTTCGCGAGAAGCTTCACGCGGTGTTTCGAGCTTTCCGGGAAGAGAGAGCCAAGGCCTTTGCGGGAATGCCCAAGCAGATGGTGGCCAATTTCTTAAACCAGAGGGTAATGCTGGAACCGGCCGCCCCGGGGATTTCCGCCGCGCAGAGAGAGTTCCGCAAGCCGCTCGCAGCTCTCGCTGTATTGGTTGCCCTGGTCCTGTTGGTTGCCTGTGCGAACGTCGCGAACTTGATGACCTCCCAAGCAGCGGCACGCGCACGGGAAATGGCGCTCCGCGTCTCTATTGGCGCCGGACGAGCGCGCCTGGTCCAACTCGTACTGGTGGAAGCGGCCATCCTGGCCTCGCTTGCCGCCTTGACCGGCGGCGCATTCGCCTGGTGGTCGGCGCCCTTCGTGGCGAGCCACATCAGTTTTCGGAACAATCCGGTGCGCCTGCACCTTCCGGCGGATTGGCGCGTTGTAGGCTTCGGCCTGGCGCTGATGCTCGCGGTGACACTCCTGTTCGGCCTCGCGCCCGCACTGCGCGCTTCCGCCGTGAAGCCGCTCAGCGCGCTGAAGGGCGGGGATCGGCCCTATTTTCGAGGCCGCCTGATGCAGGTGCTGGTTGCCGCGCAGGCCGCCTTCTGTTTTCTTGTGCTTTTCGCCGCTGGGCTATTTGTGGCTACCTTCGAGCGATTGTCCCACCAACCTACCGGGTTTTCGCCGGAACAGCTTCTCGCATTGGACGTGATGCTTCCACGACCGGAGCCGCCGGAGATATGGAGTCAGGTGGCCGAACATCTGCGTACCGTGCCTGGAGTCGCGAGCGTGGGGTTGGGCTCGGCGCCTCTCAGTGACAGCCCACAGTCGTCCCGCCACGTTTCGATGAACGGCGGCCCTCCGAGCCCCGATTCAGTCTTCTTTGTGGGTGTAGCGCCCGGCTGGTTCGGTGCGATGAAGATCCCTCTGCTTGCCGGGAGGGACTTCCGATCCAGCGATGCCAGTCCCAAATTCGCCATAGTCAACGAGGCTTTCGCGAAACGATATTGCCCTGGCGAGAATCCCGTCGGGAAGTTGTTTAACGACGGTGTTCAGATCATTGGGGTGGCACTCAACGCCAGCTATGACAACATACACGGCCCGGTGCCGCCGGTGGCTTATGTCCCCTTACGCTACGTGGATACTAAGGGTAATGTGCAGCCGGAGCGATCGGCGACGTTGATGGTGCGCACGGCGAGCCCAGATCCCCTCGCGCTTGCGTCGACATTGCGCAAGGAAGTGGCCCGCGCCCGGCCCGGCTTTCGTGTCAGCGACCTCCACACCGAGGACGAACTCATACAAGCCCAGACTGTCCGCGAGCGGCTATTAGCCGTGCTCGCGTTGTTCTTCGCGGTGCTGGCGTTGCTGCTGGCAGGTCTCGGGTTGTACGGCGTGCTCGATTATTCCGTGCTGCAACGGCGGCGAGAGATCGGTATTCGAATGGCGATCGGCGCGCGGGCCACTCATATCGTTTGGCGGGTGGCGGCGGATGCTTTGGCGATGGTGCTGGCGGGAGCAACCACGGGTCTCGGACTGGGCTTGATCGCAGCGCGATTCATTGAAGCGCTGCTCTATCAAGTGAGGCCTGGCGATCCGCGAATGGTCGCTGTCCCCTGGTTGGTGCTTCTTGCGACCGCGCTGTTCGCCACTATTCCCGCGGCCGTCCGGGCGATACGAACCGACCTGGTGACGGCCCTGCGGACGGAATAAAGAGGGGACGAAATGCCATCGTAGTTGCGCATCGGAAACATATCCAACTCGGATATGCACGATCGATCAGGGGTGCGCCACCACGAGCAAGGTCTCGGCGCGGCGTAGTGCGCATTCCAGGCACTGCCGCAGGTTTACCGGATCGAGGGCAGCGAAGCTTTCGTCGAGCACCACCAGCGCGGGATTCTGCAGCAGCGCCCGCGCCAGGAACACGCGGCTTCGTTCGCCTTGTGAGAGCTGCCATCCGGTATCGCCCACGATCTGTTCGAGGCCGGCCGGCATGCGTTCCAGCAGTCCTCCCAATCCGAGTTCCTGGCAGACGGCCGTGGCCTCCGCCATGTCCTTTACGGTAGGGGGCCACTGGCGGCCCATGAGCAGGTTGAACGCCAGCGATCCCGTGAAGATGTGGTTTTCATGGTACTGCGGAGCCGCGGCTACACGCTTGCGCCAGCCGGTGGCGCCGAGGGTGGCGCGATCCAATCCGCCAGCCAGCAGCAGCCCCGATTCCGGGCGTCGCAATCCGGCCAGCAGCGCGGCGAGGGTGGATTTGCCGCTGCCCGACGAGCCTTCGAGCAGCAGCCAGTCGCCTCTCTCGATGCGCAGACTGGCGCCACGTAACGACGGCTCGGCGCGATCCGGGTAACGGAAGGAAAGGTCATGAGCTTCGAGAACAGTTTGTGCGGAACCAGAAGCCAGCGAAACGGGCTCGGCCGTCGCCACAGCCGCGGCCTGAAACAGGGTGCGCACCCTCTTCCACGCAATCGCAGCGCCGGAGAGCTGCGCGGCTCCGGCCATCAGCCGCTGCAACGCCTGGTGGGCCAGCAGCACTCCGCCCAGGCCCACGGCGAATCCCGGCGCGGCGGAGATGCCCAGGCCGAACAACCCGACGATCAGCCATCCGCGCGGGACCAACGCCGAAAGCATAGCGCCGCGCCGATCCAGGGCCGCCGAGGCGGCCAGGTAGTCGTCCAGCGCCTCGTCTTCACCATCATGCCAGTGCTCGGGCCGGGACTGCGCCAGGCGCGTGCGGTGGCCGTTCATCCGCTCGACCAGGTCGTGGGTCATGTCGAGACGGCGTGTGGTCCACTTCGCGCGCTGCCGCACGTAGCGCCAGGCCGCGAACCCGGACACCATCACCCAGGCAGCCAGCAGCAGCACATGCAGCGCCCCACCCGACCCCAACGCCAGAACAGCCGCGGCCAGCAGCAGTTCCAGAACGGCCACGGCGCTGGCGAGACCTCCCGTGAGGGCCAGCGATTCCACAATTTCGGCTTCCATGGCGCAGCCTAACAGTTGGCCCGCTCCCTGGCGGCGAATGGCTTCCGGCGAAAGTTCCAGGACGCCCGCCAGCAGGCGCTGTTTGAGCAGTCCGCCAAGGCCGATTCCGGCCACGCCCTGCGACCAGGTGGCGTAGATCCGGAGCGGCACGATGGTGGCGAGCGTCAGGATCCAGCAGGTGAGCCAGCCCCAGTCGATGTGGCCTGCGAGCGCGGCGCTGCCCACGATCCACCAGGCCGCGATCCACAATACATATTCAAAGGCATGGGCCGCGGCTAAGCGGGACAGACGTGCGACAACCCCGGCCGACCGCAACTGGACGAGGAAACTCGAACCGGGCCGGACGCGGAGCTGCCTCGCCACACTGATCGGCCGCGCGCCCAACCGTTCCCGCAAGAGCGCTGCCCGCGCACGGGGGCGGCGCGATGCCGGCACGGCGCAGTCCATGAGGATGCGGTCGATCTCTGCGGCGAACGGCGACTCTGCCTCCGCGGAGAGGGACTCACACAGAGCTCCGGCGTCCACTCGCTGCACCGAGAGATCCGGTGCGAGTACCAGCGCGTGGCCGCGCCGGCATTCCACCACACCGAGATGGCGGCCATTCCAGCGGATGGTACACGGCGCGGCCCGGCGCAACTGTTCGAGCAAGCCGCGCGCGTCGAGGCTCACGGGCTCGATTTCGAGATCGGCCTTCTCCACGCGGCAGTGGCGGACCAGCGCCTCGCTCAACTCTCCTTCGGAAGTCCAGGCCAGCGGATTCAGATCTCCGTGCACACCGCCTCCTTTTCCCTTTCCGAGAGGGTGCCGGCATCCATGTGCAGGCGCCGCCACTTGCGATTGGCCCAGAGCCCGCGGCGCACGGCGTGTTCCGCATCCAGCAACGCGCTGTAGTGCGACTCCGGCCGCGCGGCCAACTCCGCCGGCGCGCCATCCTCGACGATGCGGGCATCCTCGATCACCAGGACGCGCTCGAAATCGCCGGTGTCGGAGACATCATGGGTGATGTACAAGAGGGTGGCATCGCGCCAGAGCTCACGAGCGCGATCGAGCAGCGCCCGGCGGCATGCGCGGTCGAGCCCGCGGGCGGGCTCATCCAGGATGACCAGGCGGGCATCGCGGCGGGCCATCGCGCGCGCGGCGCGGACTCTCTGTCCTTCACCGCCGGAGACCAGGGCGCCGCCTTCGCCGAGCACGGTCTGCAGCCCTTCCGGCAGGTTCCGCAGCACCGCGTGCAGATCCGAGGCGCGGAGGGTTTCGTCCAGGGACGCCGCCGCCTCGGGATCGGCGCCGTAAAGCAGGTTGTCCAGGACGCTACGGTTCCAGAGCTGCACCTGGGGGTCCACCCAGGCGGTCTCGGTGCGCAGTTGCCCGGAGTCGAGATCTGCCCCATCTACCAGCACGCGCCCGGAAGCGATGTTGTGCCAGCCCAGAAGAATGCCTGCGAGGCTCGACTTTCCGGCACCGGAAGGACCGACAATGGCGGTGTGGCTGCCGGCTTCGAGAACCAGATTGATGTCATCGAGAATCGTGTGTCCGGCGGCATGGACGGTGACGTTTTCCATCCGGATGGAGCACCCCGTGGCGCGGACACTCGTGTCTGCCGCGTCGAGACTCGTCTCGACGCTTTTCGGCTGCGCGCCAAGTCCGGTGCCCGGGTGGGCATTCGACGCTGCCGGGCCGTCACGTCGCTCGACACTCGTCTCGACCCTCGTGTTCGTGCACGCACCATGCGCCGGCACGAGTGCCGGCGCGGCAGACTGAGAGTCCGCGCCACGATCGCTCCGAGCCGCCAAGGGCTCCATCATGCGCAGGATGGTGTTGCGCTGGCTGGGGTACTGCCAGGCGGCGGCGCCGAATTCCTGGCCGAGCGCGGGTAGATTCAGCGCCCAGTAAACGAGCAATAGTAGACCCGCCGGCTCGCCGCCGCGCAGGATGCCGCTGAGCACCAGACCGGCGGCGAGCGCCAGGCCCGCAGCGCACTGGAGCCCATCCACAGCGGTCACTGCCCTCTGATAAGACAGTCCCGCGATCGCCCATTGTCGCAGCAGCGACTCCTGCTCGCGACGAATGGCCCGCTCGGCGCCGTGCGCGCGAAGCGCCACCAGCCCGAGCAGCGCATCCAGATAGAAGCGGGTCAATGCTCCGCCATGACTGCGCAGGCGGAGGTCGCGTTCGGCCAGCGCCGGCTGCGCCGCCAGCGGAATCAGCACCGAAGCGGCAGCCGCGGCGACCGCCCATCCAGCGCTGTGCGGGTAGAGCCAGGCAATCCCAGCGACGGTAAACGCCATTTCGAACAGCGGACGCAGCAGCCGTCCTGCAAGCTCGGGAGCCTGGCGCAGGCGATGCGCCGAGTGGCTCCGCTCCGCCATATCGGAGGAAAGGCGGCTGCGGAAATAGCTGTCGCCGAGCAGCGGGATCTTTCGCAGGAAGGCCAGGCGCAGACGGCACTCCAGACGGCGGCCGGCGCGCGCGATCCCCAGTGCCACGCCGGTTTCGAGCGCCATCAGGCACCCCAGGAACGCCAGCAGCGCGGCCATCGCCGAAAGCCTCTGCCCGTTCAAAGCGAGCTCGCGGCCGAGGTCGAACAGCCCGCGGAAGAGCAGCGCCTGGAAAGCCACGCCCGCGGCGCCCAGGGCCAAGGCCGCGGTCAGCGCCACCGGAGCGGCCAGCCCGTCCGACACCACCATGTGGAGCAGGTCGCGGCCAGGGCGGGCGGGTGGCTCGGAGAGCGCGGCAGCCAGGTCGGGCGCGAGATCCTCGGCCACTTTCCCCACGCCATGCGCCTGAAGCAGCACGGAGCCGGTCATCAGCACGTTGTCGGGGCAGGCGGGATCGGGCACGGCCGTCCAGTAGGATTTCGGAATCGTCCCCGGACTGGCGCAGAGAGTCCGCACCATGCGGGGGGCATCGCTCCTGGCGATAGCTCCACTCCGCACCAGGGCGGCAACCATGCGGGTCGCCGCGTCCAGGGTGGCCGCATCCAACGAGGCCGGTGGTACACCCAGATCGCCCTTAAGACCCAGGCCGCGCAGCCGTTCGCGCAAGGGGGCCTGAAAGCTCTCCGACGCGGCCCACTCGCGCCATGCCTCCGCGGGAACCGACTGCGTGTGCCGGTAGACCTCCGCAAGAAACTGCTCGGAGGTGGTCCAGCGGCGGCCCGAGGCCGGGTCCATGCATTGCAACCAGCGTCCATGGCGACGCCAGGCGATCACGAAATGGGTGGCGCCGTTGGGCAGCCGCACCACCACCATGGCCGGGAGCATGCGGGCCTCGTCGCACAGCACATGATCCACCGGGACCATCACCTGTTCCGCAACGAGCCCAAGCTGCACGGCAGCCTCTTCCAGGCGGTCGATGGAAGTGCCATCGACATCGGTCTGGCAGGCTTCGCGCAGACGGCCATAGCTGACGGAGACCCCGAAGCCCTCCAGCAGCGCCTTGAGCGATGCCGGGCCGCAATCCATGGCGGAGGTCTGCACGACCTCGGGCACGAAGAACCGGCGCATCATTCGACTCCCGGGGAAGAGGGCGTTCCTTTGGATAGCGCGCGTCCGGCATTCCGCATGACGAGCGAGGCGGGCGTGGCGCGCTCCACTTCGACCTCGACTGTGCCCGGCAATCCGTGCTGCAACGGAATGGATGGCGACGACCGGTCCACCGCCAGTTCCACGCGCACGCTGCCGTCGCGGACCTCGCCGGCCACGCGCGATACCGTGGCGGTGACCGTGCCGTACTGGGCCCAGGGGAATCCATCGAGACGCAGGCGCGCCGCCTGGCCCGGGCGGATCCTGCCCAATGCGGACGAGGGAGCAAACTGTGCGATCATCGCCAGCTTGGTTTGGGGCACGATGGCGGCCAGCCGATCTCCCTCCCGTACCACCGCTCCGGGCCGCAGTACGGCAGCCTCGCCCACCCGGCCGGAGACGGGAGCGCGCACGCGGCGGCGTTCGATCTCGTGGGTGAGGCGTTCGATGGAGACTTCGAGCGCGGGGATCTGCGTCTCCATACGCGCGATGTCCGTCTCCAGGCTCCTGAGGCGGGCGATGCGGTCGCTCTCGCGGGTGCGCTGCTCCTGATCGAGGCGACTGACGGCCAGACGCTGGGTCTCCGCCGCGGCCCGCGCACGCTGCAACTCCGCCTGGCCGCGCTGGTAATCGCGCTCGGGGATCAGCCCCTCGGCGCGGAGCTGGCGCATACGGTCCTCGTCGACTTCGGCAAAGCGGGCCGGGGCTTCGGCTTCGCGCACACCGGACTGCGCCTGTTCGGCGGCGGCACGGGCTGCGGTCTTCTCCTGCCCGCGCGCCGCGTCTTCGGCCGCGGCTTGTTCGCGCAGAGCCCGGATCTGCGGGGCAAGCGCCTCCATGCGGGCGCGCTCCTGCGCCAGATCGAGCCGTTCGGATTCGCTATCCAGTTCGACCAGGATGTCGCCGGCATTGACCTCGCGGCCGATCGCCAATCTCGTGGTCACCACTCGCCCGGCCAGCGGCGCCTGGACCGGAGTCACCGCCTGGTCCACCTCCAGCCGCGCAGTGGTCGAGACCTCATAGAGAGTGATGTGCGCCAGGAGGCTCCACGACACCCACGCGCCTGCCAGGCACGCCGCGGCCAGCAGGCCCGCGATGGGGCGGCCGGAGCCATCGGCATGAAGCGAGCGGAGAGTGCGGGAGAAAGCGGTGGACATGGCCGGCTCTACCGCAGGGCTGCGGGCGTTTGGCTATTGTTGGTTGTGCCGGCGCGGAAGCTGATGGTGCCGGCGGCTTGGACATCTTTGCGGGTGATCTTAACCTTCATCTGAGTCCCCTCCGAAACTGAACTGATTAGGGTCTGGGCGGCGAACTGGGTTTCTCCAGCCCGCCTCCCTGCGCCAAATCGTAATGGGTGATAGTTTATACCATTCCATGGCCGCCGAAGCCGTATTCCACGGCGGTCGGGCCAGCCAATATGCCGCTCTTCACGCGCAGTCCGGCAGGGCGTTCCACGGCGGTAGGGCCAGCCTTGAGGGTGGTCTTCACGCGCAGTCCGGCGGCCTGTGTTTCGTTCTGATTCGTCTTTGTTCTCATTTTGTTTTCTCCTTAATCATACGAACGGGCCGGGGTGAACCCGCGCCCTCCGATTTGTTTGTTCGGTTGGACAGGCATTCTCGCCATCCACACTCTTACGGGCGCAAAATGCGCGAAAAACCCATCACCAACAACGACGATTTCTTTTAGGAGATATTGGGTCCGGATAGTACCGCGAAAGAAAGGGGAAGGAGCGGCCACACGCGGCAGCTTGGATTCTTTGCGGGTGATCTTAGTCTTCATCTGAGTCTGAGCCCCTCCGAGAAGACTTGAGTAAGGCGGGGGAGGCGAACTGGCTTTCTCCAGCCCGCCTCCCTGCACCCAATTGTTAAGGTTGTCGGCTTAGACTACTCCGTGGCAATCGGACCGGCCAAAATGCCGCTCTTCACGCGCAGCCCAGCAGGGCGTTCCGTGGCGATAGGGCCAGCCTTGAGGGTGGTCTTCACGCGCAGTCCAGCGGCCAGTGTCTCGTTCTGATTCGTCTTCGTTGTCATTTTGTTTTCTCCTTAATGGTACGAACGGGCCGGGTGAACCCCGCGCCCTCCGATTTGTTTATTCGGTTGGACAGGCATTCTCGCCGTCCCCCCACTCTCGCATGCGCAAAATGCGCGAAAAACCTATCTTCGACGACGATTTCTTTTTGGAGATACGGCCCAGATGGTTACCACGAAACAAGGCGAAAGTCCGACTCCTAAATCTTGCGCCGGAAAGTAGCTGGTACGAAGGCGCCCATCACGTCACCAGGCGCATCGTTGCCAAAGGCCATGGCACCTGCGGCGTTTCGTCCGGCCACCCCGGTTCACTTTCCTTGCACTGGAACCCGCCGCTTCAACTCGTCGAAGAAATTCAACAGAAACGTCACGTGGAGATTCGCCTTCTCTCCGTCTGCGGATGCTTCCACCGCGGGGAACACCGCGAAGCGTTTGCCGTCTGGCGCCAGATCGTAGGGGGAATTATAGCCGGTATTGGCGAGCAGGGCGTTTGCCCAGGCTCGTGGCTTGCCGGGCTCGAAGTTTCGTCCGTTAATCGTGTAGGGGACTACCATGATGCGGTTGTCAGCCGCCGAGTAGAACAGTTCCTTGGCGGTGCGCGACCACACCGGGAACCTGCCGGCGCCCGTCGAAATCTGCACCTGCCCGCCACCCTGGGCGCCTTCCGGAAAGGGCCGCACAAACACCTGACTCACGCCCGCCTCGGTGGACGAATAAGCCAGCCACCCTCCATCCGGGGAAAAAGTTGGTTCCAGATGGTCGCCCTTGT
>PMTT01000228.1 GCA_003167275.1 Bryobacterales bacterium
AGTTCCTTCTGCACGTCCGGCAGAGTGGTCTCGCGGATGTCGTCGGCGCGCGTCACTCCCAGCTTGCGAGCCAGTTCCAGCCGGTACGGGTTCACATCCGTGATCACCGTAAAGCGCGCGCCCGCGTGCACGGCCACGGCCGCCGCCATGATCCCGATCGGGCCGGCGCCGGTGACCAGCACGTCTTCGCCCAGCACCGGAAAGGAGAGCGCGGTGTGGACCGCATTGCCGAATGGATCGAAAATGGCCGCGACATCCAGGTCGATCGACTGGTGGTGGTGCCACACGTTGGCCATCGGCAGCGCGATATACTCCGCGAACGCGCCAGGACGGTTCACGCCCACGCCCATGGTATGGGCGCACAAGTGGCGCCGGCCCGCCAGGCAGTTGCGGCAGCGGCCGCATACCACGTGGCCCTCGCCGCTGACCAGTTCGCCGGGGAAAAAGTCCGCCACATTCGAGCCGACCTCCACGATCTCTCCGACAAATTCATGGCCGATCGCCATGGGCACCGGAATGGTCTTCTGGGACCAATCGTCCCACTTATAGATATGGACGTCGGTGCCGCAGATGCCGGTGCGCAGCACGCGGATCAGCACGTCGTTGATCCCAATCTTGGGGATGTCGAGGTCTTCGAGCCACAGTCCAGGCTCGCGCTTGCTCTTCACTAATGCTTTCACATCCAATACGATAGCAACTGGCCAGCGTCGGGGGTGGGCACACCCTCCGTGACTCATTCTGTCAGGCCAGTAGGCCGATTGAATCGTGTCCCACTGCGGGACAATGGGATCAGTGCCAAAGCACCTGATCCTCTTCGCCGCCACCACCGGCTACCAGATCCGCGTTTTTGCCGACACCGCGCGGCGCCTGGGTATGGACCTCACGCTGGCGACCGACCGCTGCCACATCCTCGAAGATCCTTGGGCCGACCGCGCCATCGCCGTGAAGTTCGATCGCATTCCCGAATCGCTGGACGTACTCCGCGGCCTCCCCTGCGATGGCATCGCAGCCGTGGGTGACCGCCCGGCGGTGCTGGCGGCCGAAGCGGCCCAAATGCTCTGCATCCCGTTCCATCCCCCTGCCGCCGCGCGCGCCTGTCACGACAAGTACCTCGCGCGCCAGCTTTACCAGGCCGCCGGACTGCGCGTGCCTTCCTTTTTTCGCGCGCCTCTCACCGATGACCCGCGCACACTCGCCCGCCGGGCACCGTATCCCTGCGTCTTGAAGCCGCTGGGCCTTTCCGCCAGCCGCGGCGTGATCCGTGCCAACACCGAGGAGGAATTCGTCGCGGCATTTGCCCGCATCCGTAAGATCGGCGAGCAGCACCTGCAGGTGGAAAGCTACATCGAAGGGCGCGAGTTTGCGGTCGAAGGACTGGTGACGGATGGCCGTTTTCAGGCATTCGCCATCTTCGACAAGCCCGACCCGCTGCCAGGTCCGTATTTCGAAGAGACCATCTACGTGACGCCGTCGCGCGAACCCTCCGACGTGCAACAGGCACTGCTAGAAACCGCCGCCCGCGCGGTTCGATCGCTGGGGCTGTCTCATGGTCCCGTGCACGCGGAGTTGCGCTACAACGCCGCCGGCGCCTGGATGCTCGAAGCCCACGCCCGACCGATCGGCGGCTTATGCGCCCGGGCGCTGCGATGTGAAGGCGCCGTCGCCCTGGAAGAGTTGATCCTCAGGCACGCCATCGGCGAAGACGTTTCGCAGGCGCGCCTCGAGAGCGGGGCGTCCGGCGTCATGATGATCCCGATTCCCAAGGGCGGCATGTACGAATCCGTGGACGGAGTGGAACGCGCCGCCGGGGTTGCGGGAATCGAAGACGTGATCATCACCGCGAAGCCGGGACAGCGGTTGATTCCGCTGCCCGAAGGATCCAGTTACCTGGGGTTCATTTTCGCGAGGGGAGATTCGGCCGCCCAAGTGGAAAAGGCCCTGCGGCAGTCCCATGCGGAACTGCGGTTCCACATCGCGACCGCACTTGAGACTTTTAGCCCTTAGTTTTGGGGGGAACGAAATCCGGCGGCAGAGCGGCGCCTTCACCAAAGAAATAATTGTCCATCTGTTGCAGCAGGAATTCCTGCGCCTCCTTGGTGCCGAGGTTGAGCCGATACTCGTTCATGAGCATCTTCATGTGCTCCACCCACATCTTCCAGGCCTCCTTGGAGACGTTCTCGAAGATCTTCTGCCCGAGGGGATGTCCTTCGAAGGGCGACTCGTCGAGCCCCTCCATCTGGCGCTGGAACTTCACGCAAAAGACACTGCGAGCTCCCGGGCGAATCGCGTTTTGAATCTGGTTAAAGGCGCTGCCGCCACTTCCACATCCCATGAGGGTGAATCTCCTGGTTCCAGGATACTATGCCCTGGCACAGGCATTCTTGCCTGTGTTGGTTCTTGCTTCCAAACAACTGGACATCTTCGTGGGGCAGCTAATCCCGCCTGCCGCCTTTTGTGGGGCAGCCAATCCTGGCTGCAGCCGCCTTTTCAGGCGGCCGTTGCCATTGCCTCAATGATCCGATTATTCCTGGACACTACACTGGCTGAGGGCGCCACCCCGCCCATTTTCTGCGCTCCCGCCCTGCCCCGGCGCTTCCATTGGGGGATTTCACCCACTCCGGCCGACCGCCTTGCCTCCAACCTGCTGATAACGCTAGCCGCCTCCTTTGGAATCCCAGGTGCTCCTTCTAACCACTCCGAGGCGCAAACCAATGTTTCGATTCGATCAATTAATCCGCCGTGACATGATCATCCGTGATGTGAAACAACGTCACCCTGAAACCCTTGAAATCTTCGA
>PMTT01000079.1 GCA_003167275.1 Bryobacterales bacterium
TTTCGAGGGGGGCGGCGGGAATTTGTTGAAAGAGGTACTGGCCGGATCCGTCGCAATCGCTCTTTACCTCGCGCTTTGCCAGTTCCTGGTGGCGCGTAGCGCCCATTCCGCTGGTCGCACTCGTGCCGTATGGTCATCGAGCCTTGCGGCAATGATTGCCCCATTGCCCGTTGTGGTCCTCGCGATCGCGGTCATGGAAAAGTCCGGCGTGGTTCTTGAGCAAGACGTCCCCATGTTATTCGCCGGCTGCACCGGCTGCCTTGCCGGAGCGCTCATCGCACGATGGGCGCCGGACTGGCCGGGCGCTCACGCAGAGAACGTCATGGCCGCATGCCGGATCGCGCTGCGAGTGGCCGGCGGTCTATCGATCGTGGTGGCCGCTCTGCTGTTCTTCGTGATAGCGCCCATTGTTGCAATAGACACGTCGCCGGAAGCCACGCCGGGACCGGCAGCTCGCGGCATTATGGTTATCGCCGCGTTCCATCTGCTGCTCGCCGGCTTCTCGTTTTGGAAATCCCGTTCGGTAGCGATGCCGGTTGCCTCAGGGGTGTTCGGGCTGGTCTTTGGCCTGTTTCTGCTGTTCGGGGCTTCAGTCTTTTCTCACCACGGCCCGTCCATACATTCGGCGGTGATTGCGCTCTATGTGTGCGCGGCAAGCGACCTCCTGGCCGGTTGCTCGGCAACTGCTGTGGCGACCGTGGGGCGCGGGGAGCCGGCTCCAGTCGGACTCTAGCGAATCGCTCCACCCGGCCTGCAGCAATGGCTGGACGGCGTAATAGACGTGGTGTGAACCTATGAAGAAGGTCTTCAGATTCATAGCGGTAGCTGGACTGATAGCGCTCGCTTCAGGCTGCTCGATCAAACGCGTCGCCGTCAACAAGCTGGGCTCGCCGCCCTTGAACAGGTGTAACATTCGCGGCGGATTGCTTTATTGACTATAGGAGGCTGAGAATGGTCGCGGAGGAACGTTACCCAGAGTGCGGCGGCCCGTTGATGGCAGGCTCACAAGCCGGCGCATGCGGGCGATGCCGGCGCCGCCCGGCACCGGCTGCGCCGGCCGGCCTCCTGGACACTCCTTTGTTTTTTTGCGGAGGACTAAAGATACTCTTGAGGCTGAAGTTCAGGAGCGCATAGTCCGAAAGGGAGGCAGAAATGCCGAAAGTAGTGATTGCCTTTTTCCTGGGAGTCATCGGACTCTTTATAGGGTTTGCGGTTGGCGAAGGTTCCGGCTTAGTTGCGGGGTTCGTTACGCTGGGCGTCTATTGTTTTCTTTGTCAATTCTTACTGTCGCGCAAGAACGTGAACGCCTACCGTAAGGATTGGCCCGTTATGTTGGCGCTGGATGCAGTCTGGCTTTTCATACTCTGTGTCATGTTTTTTGAAGGAGAAGCAGAATGTCATTCAATCCCAAGGTCCAGGGATACTACTCGCCACCTGCGGGGCCCGTATCTTGGCGCGGTTGTGGCATCTCTAACCGCTAAACGAATTTTGCCGCAGTCATAGAACTGGCGTATGCAAATCCTTTTATGAACAGAACACCGAGACACATCTTCTTGCCGGCCCTATTAGCGGCGACTCTCGCGGCCACCGCGGCGGCCCAACAAGCCAAGCCCATCGCGAATTGGGCCAACCTCAACCAACTTGTCACGGGAGCGGAGATCCGGGTCACGCTTGCCAACGGGAAGACCCTACTTGGGTTCATACAGCGCGTGACTCCCGAGTCACTGGCGATCAACGCGACGACCAGCCAGGAGACGCTATCCCGGCAAGACATCCGGCGCGTCGCTCTGAAACGGCCTGGGCATCGCGGGCGCAACACGCTCATCGGGCTAGCGATTGGGACGGGCGCCGGCTTGGCCGCGGGCGCTGGCGTGGATTCCCAGAGGTCCCCCGGCGACTGGTTGCCGAATTTCGGCAAAGCGGTATTCTCGCCGCTGGGAGCGCTGATAGGAACAGTGGTTGGGGTAGCGCTGCCCACCGGTCGATGGCGAGAAGTGTATCGTGCGCCATGAGGCCAGTAGCGGGCCGAGTCCCGGCGCCAGACCAGGGTCAGTGCGCAGAGCGAAATAGAGTCGGGCGGAGGACCCCTCACGTCGATGGCCTTTCGGCCAGTCAACGCGCACAGCGGCCACCTCAGGAGTTGGCGGTCGAACCGGCCACTGTCGGCCTCAGCGGCCGCCGTTGCCCTGCTTCTGGCGGCGGTGGCGCCTGAGCCGCCTGGAACCACCACGCCCCCAACCCGATGAGCCACAAATAAATCTGCACTATTGAGTACGTACCATTTCTGCGACGCAGCCCGCAAGGCACGGCGCGCGGTATCATGTATGGCAATGAACCTGGCTGTCGCATCCGACCATGCCGGCTTCCCCCTGAAAGCGCGGGTAGCCGAGGAACTCCGCAAGTTGGGCCACGAGGTCACCGACCTGGGTACCAACTCCACCGAATCCGTGGATTATCCCGATTACGCGAAGGCCGTGGCCGAAGCCGTGCTGAAAGGCGACGCCGAGCGGGCCGTTCTGATTTGCGGCAGCGGCGCGGGCGCCTGCGTGGCCGCTAATAAGTTCAAGGGAATCCGCGCCGCCACCTGTCACGACAGCTTCTCCGCGCGCCAATGCGTGGAAGACGACGAAGTCAACATTCTCTGCCTGGGTGCGCGCGTGATCGGCCCGGAGTTGGCCATGGACGTGGTGCGCGACTATGTCGGCGCGCACTTCTCGGGCGCCGAGCGCCACCGCCGCCGCCTGGGAAAGATCGCCGCCTTCGAAGCCGATTTCGGCAAGTAGGCAGTGCTGGCTTGTATCACAACCTTTCAAGTCTTCGCAGCCCTGCGCCGGCTTGGCGCCCCCGCAAGCTCCCAACTTCGTCCAGTTGTTCATGGCGGTGGAGGATGTGGGCGCGGCGGTGAAGCGGGCCGAGTCGCTCGGCGCCAGGACGATCACTCCGCCGACCACGCTGCCGGAGGGCGACGAGATGTCCGTAATGCTCGATCCCCAGGGCATATCGTTCGCCGTCTGGCGTCGGAAGTAGCGAGAACCGTAGGGTGTGCTTTAGCTTGCCCAGAGTCTTAGGTTGGAAATATCGCTGGGCAAGCTAAAGCATACCCTACGCAACTCCGCGGCGGGGCAGAGCGTCTCAGCTAGTGTAGTGTGCCAGAAGT
>PMTT01000159.1 GCA_003167275.1 Bryobacterales bacterium
TCGAGCACCTGTGTGATGCCTGGGTTGTGGATCTCCCGGACCATCATGGGCACATCCACCGCCTTAATACAGACCACGCGGCTGCGGTCGACGCGCTCAATGTCCACCTCCTTTCCCGGATCGTTGGCCCTGACGACAATGGGAGCCGTGTGGTTAATCTCCTTGACAGCGAGCGCGATGGAGATGCTTTCGTAGTCCGTGCCGGAGTGAATGATGACCTTGGCGGCATCCTTCACGCAGGCCCGCTCCATGACGTCGTTGCTGGCCGGCTCCCCGCGAACAAAGTCGATGAAATCGGGGAACGGGTTGCGCTCCGTGCCCTGCGAGCACAGGACAATCTCCGTGTGGCTGGATTGCTGGTCCGCAATCAATTCGCGAATCAGCGCGGCGGTCTCGGTGCCGCGATTCCCAAAGATGACGATGTGTCGTTTCATGTCGAATCCCAGAAACCCTCTTTCCCGGCGTTTGACGAAGTTTCCGATCGAAGTGAAGATGCTGCCTAGAACCACCGCGGCTGCGCCGATGCCTCCGATGGCGATCAGTCCGCTCGCCACCCGGCCCACGGCGCTTACCGGCACGACATCCCCATAGCCTACGGTGGTGACGGTCACCAGGAAGAAATAAGTATAGGTTGGCAAACCGCGGATCGGATTGCTGGTCGGCTCCGCCCATCGCATCGTGACGTAGCCCAGCAGGTACAGCGCGGAAATCAGTGCGCTGACAGTCGCCCATGGAGCCCTACTCCACCATTTCTGAATTCTCCGCCTCACGAGGAGAAACATCGCCGCCCCCGCAACCCCTGGAGGAAAGAGTGTAGCACTATCGGAACTGGCACCGGCTCCTCCCGGTCCTGTGATGCGGTTATTCGCGGCCCGGGCCTTCCAATCGAAGCGGAAGGCAACACCGGCTGAAAGCCTGGCAGCAGCCAGGATTAGCTGCCCTAAGCTGCCCTGTCGATGCCATCAACAGGACCGGCTGGCATTCGTTAAGCAGCGAAAAGGGAACCCACTGTCGGGTTAGGGCAGCCCGCCCCGAGGCTACTTTCTGTGAGATGGATCGAAGTTCTCCACCAACCACACATCGGATTTCTTTTCAGCCACGATGGAAATAAACCTTCTCCCATCAGGACTCACAATGGCCTCGGCGATGTCTCCCGGAAGTGTCAGAGCGGTGGCAGGATTGCCGCCGTCCGCGGGTATAGACAGTATGCTGTTGCTAGGAGAAGAATATGCGTATACCAACCTCCCGTCCGGTGACCATCCAACAGGAGATAAGTCCTCGCTCCTGAGAAGTGTCGCCGACTTGTCTATCAACGAAATCACCCAGAGTCCGTGTTGTGTATGACCAACACCGGCGTGCAGTCGCTGGTTCCAATATACCGCAACCTTTTTGCCATCGGGCGAGTATTTCGTCCCTAAAATCCAGCCAACGGATTCATCCTGAACCAGGGACTGTTCCTCTTCTGTGTCCGGATCTAGGATGTTGAAATTCCGGTTTCCCTGCTTCTGGTAAAGGATGTGTCGGCCGGGCGACCATGTGATCTGGGGCCCATCATCATAGCTCAACTGAGTCTTAGCAAACTGCCGCCGGTTGGCGCCATCCGCATCAATAATCCAGACTCTGGAAGTTCCGCCTTCATTGGAGCCGAACGCGATCCGCTTGCCATCTGGAGACCAGGCGGAAGAGCTGACATGCGTGGGCGTCCGAGAATGTCAACTGTATCGGTGTGCCGCCTTCAATCGGCATCTTGTAAATGTGCCGCCCTGTGGAAAATGCAATCCATTTACCATCGGGTGACATGCTGAGCGAACCGTAGCTTGTAGTACCTCTTGTCAGTGGCCTGGTTTGCATCTCTTTGCCCTTACCCGGGCCCTGAAACTCAGCCAACCAGAGGTTCGAGAAAGTTTGAGACCGTGAGTATGCGAGGCGTGTCCCATTCATGGACACGGTAAAATAACTGCCGACCTCCAAACCACTCATTAACACCAATGCAGGATCTTTGCCTTCGCCTGATCTGGGGTTAATAGAGAGTTTTGAAAACTCCGCGGTGTCGCCCTTGCCGTGGAGGAAGTAAATCCCATCTCCGGTCGCAGACCAGCGAGGTGAAGCAAGCCAATCCTCTTCAATCACCTTGCGCGCCTGGCTTCCATCGGGATGAACCGTCCAAATGGCGAATCTTCCATTTGTGCTGGTCAGAACCGCGAGTAAGTTCGACGCGGGCGACCAGTCGAGATCATGGAACCATTGAAAACCGCTTAAAGGTATTGACTTGACACTCCCGGTCACCTTATCAACTATCTTGAAGCCTTGGTCGCTTTGGAGGGCCACCGCAATATGGCTTCCATCGGGCGACCAACACGTATAGCCGCCCACACCTATGAACCGGGATGATCCCCCTAGCCTGGGGATCAGGAATACGCTCGGGCGTTGTTCCACGGTATCGCGCAAGAAGACGGTAAGCTCCGAGCCGTCTGGAGACCATCTTGGGTAGCCAAGCATAATGGAGGCCTTGGAGAGTTCAATGGCCTGCCCGCCTTTGAGATCCTGCAACATCAGCCTTTGCCCCTGACCTTCCTTGCCGGTCACGTAGGCGACGGACTGCCCATCGGGGGAGATCGCCGGAGAAGCTGCGTCCCCAACGAACGTGATCTGCCTGTGTGTGGGCTGAGCAGGAGGAGGCGCGCTCCGAAACAGTCCAATCGGCCTCCAAACCTGATAGAGAACACCAGCCGCCACGAGGACCACCGCAACGGCGCCGAAGAACCAAGGGCGAAGAGCCGGCTTCACCAGCTTCCTTGCTTTCGGCAGGGGTTCGCCTTCGAGCGCACGCAACAAACCCTCAACCGACTGGAAGCGGTCGGCGGGATCCTTTTCCAGGCATTTGAGAATTGCCTGCTCCAGGTGCACCGGCAACTCTGGAGCAAGTTCACGCGGCGATTGCGGCCGTTCCCGAATCTGTTTCAGCGCCAACGCAACCGGGGTATCTCCGCTGAATGCGGCGGTCCCGGTGAACATCTCGTAAAGAATCAGACCGAAGGCGTAGATATCGGCGCGGTGATCGGCAAGCTTCCCCTCGGCCTGTTCGGGAGCCATGTAAGCGGGCGTGCCAATGATGGCGCCCGTGGCTGTTACATTGGCGGCGTAGGAACGGGAGATGCCAAAGTCCATCACCTTCACCTCACCCCCGGCGGTGAGCATGATATTTTCCGGCTTCAAGTCGCGGTGGGCAATCGAGTGGCGATGAGCCTCGGCGAGGCCCGCTGCGAGCTGGCGCGCCATGTCCATGCCGCGGGCAGCGTCGAGTTTGCCGTCGCGGCGCAACAGGGAGCGCAGGCTCTCGCCCTCCACATATTCCATCAAAAGGTAGACAGCGTCGCCGGCCCGATGAAACTCGTAGAGGCGCGCCACGTTCCGGTGCGTGATTTTGTGGGCCAGGCGCAACTCATTCTTAAAGCGCTCCAGGATCTGCAAATCGGCGGCGATCTCGGGCTTCAGGATCTTGAGAGCCAGGACTTCGCCGGTCTCGCGGTCGCGGGCCTTGTAAACAATGCCCATGCCGCCGCGGCCCAGCTCGCCCAAAATCTCGTAACGCTCCGGCAGCACCGCGGCAGGGTTCATCGACCTCGTGGGATCGGCGCTTCTCGCGGCCGCGAAATTCAGGGGATTATCGAGCAGGGATCCGGTTTCCCGGTCGGAAGCCAGCAGCGACTCCACTTCCCGCTTTAGCTCTTCGTCGCCCCCGCAGCGTTGGCGAATGAGCTCCGCGCGCGACGCTGGGCTCGATTCCACCACGTCGTCGAAAATGGCTCTTACCTGGCGCCAACGCTCCGGAGTCATTCTGTTTTCTCCAGTTCTCGGTGAAGCCAGGACTTGGCCGATCTCCACTCACGCTTGATTGTTTTGTGGGACATTTCTCTGTTGCTGAGGGGATTATATACCACCCCCCTATGAGCTAATACGACTATTGTGATCCGCAGGGTTGATCCGTTTCTGCGCGAGCCACTCAAATCGCGAATTTGACCCCGTTTTCCGCCGGACTGCGCCTTATAGAGTGAAGCTGCCAAAAGGTCAAGCGAAGCGGATGGCTTTTCCGATTCAAAGAGGAGGATTGTATGGCACACGTCTTACAGCAGCCCGAGCGGCTCAACTATGCCGGCAGAAAGCCGCTATCAAGAAGAACTACGCCCGTTTTTCGCTCGGGTTAGAACAAGCGGGGTTGGCCGAAACGTTCATAGCGAAGGTATGCCTGCTACAATCCGATAACCGTATCTGAAAGGTGAATATGCGTCGTAACGTCCAATTTACAGCTATCGCCGCGCTGCTGTTCAGCCTCGCGGCTTTCTCTCAGACCTCACCGCAAGGCGTGCGGAAAGTGACCTCAGTCGAGGGCATCACGGAGTACTCCTTTCCCAACGGCCTGCGCGTGTTGCTCTTCCCCGATCCCTCCAAACCCAAAGTCACCGTCAACATCACCTACCTGGTGGGCTCGCGCCACGAAGGCTACGGCGAGACCGGTATGGCGCACCTGCTGGAGCACATGAATTTCATCCAGACCAAAACGCGCAAGAACCTCAAGCAGGAGCTTACCGATCACGGGGCCATGATGAACGGCACCACCTCCTGGGACCGCACCAACTACTTCGAGACCTTGAACGCCAGCGATGAAAACCTGCGCTGGGCGCTGGAGTTCGAAGCTGACCGCATGGTCAACACGCGCATCGAGAAGCCGCTCCTCGATACCGAGATGACCGTGGTTCGCAACGAGTTCGAAATGGGCGAGAACAGCCCCGACAACGTCCTCATGCAGCGCGTCCTCGAAACCGCATTCGTGTGGCACAACTATGGCCACCTCCCCATCGGCAATCGCTCCGATATCGAGCGTGTCCCGATCGACCGCCTGGCGGCTTTCTATCAGAAGTTTTACCAGCCCGATAACGCCATCCTGGTGGTGGCCGGCAGATTCGACGAGACCAAGACCCTGGCTTGGATCGCCGACACCATCGGCAAAGTGCCCAAGCCCCCGCGCAAGCTGGAACAGACCTACACCGTTGAGCCTACCCAGGATGGCGACCGCACCGTCACCCTGCGGCGTGTCGGCGACACCCAGTCCATCATGGCCCTCTACCACATCCCGTCGGCATCCCACCCCGATGCCGAGGCTCTCGAGGTTCTGGCAGGGGTGCTCGGCGATACCCCTTCCGGCCGTCTCTACAAAGCGCTCGTCGATAATAAGAAAACGGTTTCGGCGGGCATGTCGTCGTTTCAGTTGCACGACCCCGGCGTCCTGATGGCCTCGGCGAGCCTCCGCCAGGAGCAGTCCATCGAGGACGCGCGAAAAATCCTGATCGACACTGTCGAGGGACTCGTCAAGGAGCCCCCCACCAAGGACGAAGTCGAGCGTATCAAGACCAAGTATCTGAAGCAACTGGAGCTGCACATCGCGGACTCGCAGCAGGTGGCGCTGAGTCTGAGCGAATCGGCAGCGGACGGCGACTGGCGCCTGCTGTTCCTCGGCCGGGATGAGCTCAAGAAAGTCACCGAGCAGGACGTCCTGCGCGTGGCCAAGGCCTATCTCAAGGAATCCAACCGTACGCTCGGCGAATTCATTCCCGACAAGCATCCGGACCGCGCGGAAATACCGGAGGCTCCCGAGATCTCGACCCGGTTCAAGGACTTCAAGGGCGGCGAAGCCGTCTCGGAAGGCGAAGTCTTCGATCCCTCGCCCTCCAATATCGAAGCCCGCGTGCTGCGTTCCAAGCTGCCCAACGGGATGAAGCTCGTGCTGCTGCCGAAGAAGACCCGCGGCGGCACTGTCTCCGTTTTCCTGACGCTGCGCTTCGCCGATGAAAAGGCGCTGTTCGGCAAAGGCGCCGTGGCGCAAATGGCGGGGAGCCTGCTGATGCGCGGCACTAAGAATAAGTCCCGCCAGCAGATTCAGGATGAAACCGACCGCCTCAAGGCCCAGATCAACGTTTCGGGCGGCGTCAACAATGCCATTGCCACCGTGCAGACGGTGGCCGCGAATCTTCCCGGCGCGCTGCGGCTGGCTGCCGAAATCCTGCGCGAACCGTCGTTCCCCGATAGCGAATTCGAAACCATCCGCCAGCAGCGCCTCGCGGGTCTCGAATCCGGCAAGAGCGATCCGCAGGCGCTGGCCCTGAACGCGCTGCAGCGCCGCTTGAGTAACTACCCGCGCGGCGATATCCGTTACGTGTCCACCCCCGAAGAGCAGATCGAGGATCTCAAGAAGGTCACCATCGATGACGTCCGCAAGTTTTACCAGCAGTTCTATGGCATCTCCGAGGGCGAGTTCGCCGTCTCTGGTCAGTTCGACCCCCAGGAGATCCAGAAGCTGGCAGCCGAGCTGTTCGGAAGTTGGAAAGCCCCGCTTCCCTACAAGCGCCCGCTTAGCCCGTACCACAAGGTCGAAATCGCCAACCTGAAGATCGAAACCCCCGATAAGCAGAACGCGATCCTGGTGGCCGGCATGACCACCAAAATGTCGGATGACGACCCCGACTATCCGGCTGCCGTATTTGCCAATTTCATCCTCGGCGGCAGCGGCTTGTCGTCCCACCTCACCAGCCGCATCCGCAACAAGGAAGGGTTGAGCTATGCCGTGCAGTCGAACCTCGGCGCGCCCACCAGAGACGATGGCGGCACCTTCATAGGACTCGCCATCAGCGCCCCACAAAACTCGCCCAAGGTGGAGGAGAGCTTCCGGGATGAGATCGCCAAAACGCTCAAGGATGGTTTCACCGCCGACGAGGTAGCCGCGGCCCAAAAGGCCTGGCTTCAGGAACGTTATGTACAGCGCTCACAGGACCAGACCCTGGCAAGCCTGCTGGCGGCCCGCGAACGCTACGACCGTACCCTGAAGTTCGATGAGTCCCTGGAGGCCAACGTGGCCGCCCTGACCGCCGGGCAGGTCACCGAGGCCCTCCGCCACCATGTGGACCCGTCAGCCATGGTCTACGTAAAGGCCGGTGATTTCAAGAAAGCCGGCGTATACCAGTAGGACAAATTGCATAACTCCCAGCGCAAATGAGGCAAAACACACACCGCCTTTGCCGGACGCGTTGGAGCCGATGTGCCGGCCTTGTCTGCGGTATCCGGTCCCCGGTATTGTGGTGAGAACCGCGGCGCTCGATTTGATCGACTGAGCAAAGCCGGGCGAATGGCGTGACTCAATCATGGAATTAATCACCCCCTACGGGGGCAAGCTTGTAAGTCTCATTGCGGAGGGAGAGGAAAAGAGCGAACTGGCGCGCCGTGCGGCCGAACTGTCTTCCGTGCAGCTCACCCCGCGCACGCTGTGCGATCTGGAGCTGCTCGCGACGGGAGCCTTTTCGCCCCTGGACCGCTTCACGGGGCAAGCCGATGCGGAGCGCGTGGCTGCCGAAATGCGCCTGGTTGACGGGACGCTGTTCCCCATCCCGGTAACCCTGTCGGTGGACCAGATCGACGGAATCGCCGGCCAGGAGATCGCTCTCCGGACGCCCAAAAACAACCTCGTCGGCTGGATGAAAGTCGAGGAGGTCTACGAATGGAGCTTCGCGGCCGAGGCCCGGCAGGTATTCGAGACCACGGAGCGCGATCCCCTGGTGGCGGAGATGCGCACCTGGGGACGGTACCGGCTGAGCGGCCCGTTGCGCGTGATCGAGCTTCCCAGGCATCCTGATTTTCCCTCGCTGCGGCGGAGCCCGGCCGAGGTCCGGGCGCTGCTGGCAAGTATGGGGCGCAGGAACGTGGTGGCATTCCAGCCACGGGATCTGATCCACCGCGCGCACGAGGAGACGATCGGGCGCGCCGCTCAGGAGGTGGATGGGAGCCTGCTGATCCAGCCCGCGGTGGGAATGATCCGGCCCGGCAATATCGGCCACTACTACACGCGGATCCGAACCTACAAAGCGCTGGTGGAACATCATTGCGATCCCCACCGCACCCTGCTGAATCTTCTTCCGTTGGCCCCGCGCCTGGGAGGATCGCGGGAGGACCTCTGGCATGCCATCGTCCATCGGAATTTCGGGGCCAGCCATTTCCTGGTGGAGGATGGCCCGGCCTGCGAACGGGTAGCTCTGTACACCCCGGAAATCGGCGTCCAGGCGATGCCCTGCCGCGAGATGGTTTACCTGCCGGACGAAGACCGCTACGAACTGGCGGCGGCGCTGCCCCCCAACGCGCGCACGCTGTCCCTCTCGGATGCCGAGATCCGGGAAGTCTACCTGTGGCAAGACAAACCATTGCCGGAATGGTTTATCCGAAAGGAGATTGCCGCGATCCTGGTGAATTCCTACCCTCCCCGCGACCGGCAGGGATTCTGTATCTGGTTTACCGGCCTGCCCAGCAGCGGAAAGAGTACCGTGGCCGAAGCCCTGCTCGTGATGCTGATGGAGCATGGCCGCCAGGTGACCATGCTGGACGGGGACGTGGTGCGGACCCACCTGTCCAAGGGCTTGACGTTCTCCCGAGAAGACCGCGACACGAACATTTTGCGGATCGGCTTTGTGGCATCGGAAATCGTACGCCACCACGGCGCGGTGATCTGCGCCGCGGTCAGTCCCTACCGCCATACCCGCGACCAGGCCCGTGCGATGGTTTCCAGCCAGTCGTTGGGCGGCGATGCGTTCATTGAGGTCTTCATCGATACGCCTGCCGCGGAATGCGAACGCCGCGACGTAAAGGGATTCTACGCGCAGGCGAGGGATGGAAAGATCAAAGGCTTCACAGGAGTGGACGACCCCTACGAGCCGCCGCTGGATCCCGAAATCCGCTTGTCGACCACCGATTCGACTGCCGCCGAAAATGCGGCGCAGATCGTAGAGTTTCTACAGACACGGGGATTGATTTAGGGGTGAGACAGGCCAGGAGGCCTGTCCTACAAAGCCGCCATCCTGCAATCTGGGAGCGGTGGTGCTGACGTCGAGCTCCGCGGCCAGAGCCACATCTTCACCGAAGCCGCGGTCGATCAGTTCTTTCCCCGAGCTCGATCCCTCCAGCGCCGGACCGCAGAACCTGCCCAGGCTCTCGAAGGCCGCGATGGCCATGGCGGCTTCCGGCGACGGCCGCCCCGGCAATCGGGCGAGAACCGCGCCGGCGCCGATCCAATCCT
>PMTT01000913.1 GCA_003167275.1 Bryobacterales bacterium
CTAGCACCTTGCTAGCATGAAGACGTGAATGCGATCAGCAAGCGCGGACTATTCGGAAAAGCGGCGACTTTTCCGGATGCCAGATCCGCGTTGCAGGCTTGGTTTAAGGAAGCAGTCCAAGCTGAATGGCGAAGCCTGGAAGACGTTCGCAAAGCCTTTCGGGTGCTTAACCATTTTGGGAAATTCCTCACCAGTCAACACCGCTCCCTCACGGTCGCGGCTCGGTAACTCAGGCTGAATCAGCAACAATCGCAACCGAGCCGCGACCGTCAGGGAGCGGTTGCACGCTTTCAATCGCAAAGCTACCCTTACTTCTCAAACACCAACCCCGCCGAGGGCAGGATCGGGAACATCGTGTCCAGTGTGACGGACGATTGAAACGTCTTGCTGTTGTACCCGTTGAAACTATCGAATAGGTAGTTCGTCCGGTTGGTGAGATTGATCACCTCGCCGTACAGCGTCAGCTTCCACTTATCGTGGGTCCACGACTTATTCACCCGGAAGTCCGTCCGCGAGTACGGCGCCATGCGCAGTTCGTTGCGGACATTGGTCAAATAGTACAGCGAGCCGCTCTGCTGCAGGAACCCCGGAATCGGGAACCCGCTGCCGTAACTGGAGTGGAGGCTCAGATTGACCGTGGGCTTGAGACGGTACCCGAGATACAGACTCACTGTGTGGCGCTGATCGAACTCCGCGGGGAAATGGTTATCCGATCCGGCCGGCTCGCCGCCATCGCGCATGCCGGTGTGACCGTAGGCGTATGAGATCCACCCGGTGGCGCGGTTGGCGCTGGAGCGCTGCACAAACAACTCCACGCCCCGCGAGTAGCCGCGCAGGGAATTGAGATACAGCGGATTCGCTGGCGGGACGAAGAGCTTGCCGTTGATCAGGCGCGGATCGTACAGCGGCTGAAACGGCAGGTCGCGATCGGCGCGATTGTAGTATTCCAGGCGGACGCGGGTACGGTCGCTGAGCCGCTGTTCCACGCCGGCCACCGCGTGGTTCGACCGCATCGGCAGCATCCCGCGGCTGCCCAGCGGCGACGTCAGCAGCGAAATCTCGGGATATTGCACATACTGACCCCAGCCAAGCTGGATGCGGGTGGCCTGGGTTAGCAGGAACACAGCCGAAGCCTGCGGCGAAACGGCCGCCACTCCGTCGATGGACTGGTGGTCCCAGCGCACCCCCGCCGACAGGTGTACACGCCCCGACCAGGCCGTCCACGCCTGCTGGGCGAACCCGCCCGCGCGCGTGGCCGTACCGTCGAAATGGTCGAGCAGCCGCGGCGCGACCGCCCCCGTCTGGTACTGTTCGCTGAAACCCTGATCGCGCAGTTGCCGCACCGAGACCCCCATTTCCAGGGGGTTCTGCGCGTTCCACATCCAGGTAGCCGTGGTGTTGCCCACCCACTCGCCGTAGTAGCCGGCGCCCAGAGGGAGATCGGTGGGATTGTTGTTGTCGAACTTCTCCCGCATCCAGGCGGCGTGCGTGTTGATCAGCAGTTTCGAGGTAGGGGTGTAGCGCCAGCCCAGGTTGGCCATGGTGTAGTGATAGCCTGCGGTGACCAGCGAGTTGATCCCCAGGCTCGAAATATTGGTGTGGCGGTCCAGGCTGGAAAAGCTCTCCAAGATATAGAGGGTGATGTTGTTCTTAGGGGACAGGTCGTAGGTCAGCCGTCCTTGCGCGTCTTCGAAGCCGAAGATGAAGGTGGTGCTGGGGAACGTGCGCTCGAAGATGTACTGCAGGTAGCTCTTGCGCACGCCAACCAGCCACGAGCCGCGCTTCTTCTTGCCCAGAGGCCCTTCCGCCATCACCCCTGCATTGGAAGCGCTGGCGGCCACGCGAAAGCTCGTATCGGTGCGGCTCCCGTCCCGCGTATGGACGTCCAGCACGCCCGCGCTGCGGTCTTCGAAGCGTTCGGGGAACGCGCCCTCGTGCAGTTCCATCTCTTCCACCATGTCGCCGTTGAAGGCGGTGGCGGAGCCCTGGACGTTCTGCCCCTGTAGCATGTGAAAGGGCGCGTGCAGCAGGACGCCGTCCAGGTACAATCCGATGCGGCTATAGTCGGCGCCGCGGAGGGAGAAGCGCGCGTCGAAATCGTTGTTGGAACTGACTCCGGGGAGACTCTGCACGGCGCGCAGCGGATCGTCGGCGAGCACGCTGGCGAGGTTCTTGGCGTCGTTCCCGGCCAGCACCAGGGTGGCGGGGCTGTCCTGGCGCGCGGTATCGAACGGGCTGGCCTGCGCCTCCACGGTATCGGTCTGGCGGAAAGTGTCGGGGCTCAGCACCACCTCGAATTCCTTGGTTTCGCCGGCGTCCAGGTGGAACGGCCGCTTCACCAGGTGGTAGCCCACGGTCGAGACGTTGAGGGTGTAGTCGCCGGGATCCACGTCGGGAATGCGGAAGTGGCCGGTGGCGTCGGTGTTGACGCGCCAGGCGCCGCCCACCAGTTGGATTACGACATTGGAGAGGCCTTCACCGCCGCGGGCATCGACAACGGAGCCGCGGACCTCGCCGGAGTTCTGCGCCGCAGCGGGCAGGAGCGCCCACAGGGCGATCAGCGCGGTTCGCACTGGGAACACTGTAACACGGGCATCCTTGCCTGTGTGCTTCGTGTTGTTGTTTGGTTTCCGGGGGAAGGAAGACCAACACAGGCAAGAATGCCCGTGCCACGTGCGATTATGAGGCGTGCGGGCGCGGGCGATCTGGTGGGGCTTGTGGCTGGCGGCCCAGTTACTGGCCGCCGAATCAGTCGTCCCCATCGCGGACTTCGACGGCGCAGACCCGCTGTCTGGGTGGACCGTCACCCGATCTTCCGAATTCCCGGGCGCCGATGGATCGCTCTCCATCGGGCCGGGCCACACCGGCCGCGGGGCGGTGCTCGAGTACCGGTTCCCTTGCGGCGGCGGAACGCGCTGCGGCGGCGCCGTCGCGGCGATGTGGACGCCTCCCAAGCCGTTGGCGTTCAAGCACCGCGGAGCCCTCTCGTTCTGGATCCAAGCTCCACCCGAGGTCAGGGTCACCCTGCTGGTGAGGGACAAGAGCACGGGCACGCGCCGATATCCCTTCGAGGTGGCGACGTTGGAGCATCCGGGCGGCGGGGAGTGGCGGCAGGTGGTGATTCCGTTAGCGGTGAAATCCACCGGATATGGGGACGATGACCACATCGGAGCGCCGCCGGGGCGCATGACCTCCATCGGAATCCTGGTCGAGGCCCGCTATCCGATGGCGATGCGCGGCAACGTGTCGTTTGACGAAGTGCGGCTCCTGGAATCGCCGGACCAGACCTTCGACCTGGGGATGGCGCTGCCCTTAGCGCCGCCGCTGCCGGGCTCGGCACAGCTTGGTCCGCGTCTCGGCGTCAACATTCACACGCTGGGTGAGGAGCGCATGCTCGATGTGGCGCACGAGGCGGGCTTCAGCTTTGTGCGCGTGGATCTCTTCTGGAGCCAGGTGGAGAGGAACGGCCGGTACCGTTTTCAGGCCTACGACCGGCTGCTCAACGCCTTGGAGGCGCGCGGGATGGGAGCGCTGTGGATCCTCGATTACGGACACCCGCAGCATGGAGGCGATCCACCAAGGAGCCGGGACGACGTGGCGGCTTTCGCCCGGTACGCGGAGGCCGCCGCGGCCCACTTCAAAGGCCGGAACGTGCGTTACGAGGTCTGGAACGAACCCAACAACGAACACTTCTGGCAGCCGCATCCCAACGTCAGGGAGTATTCCGCCTTGCTGCGGGAAGCGGCGGCGGCGATTCACCGCGCGGACCCGGCGGCGCGCGTGGCGAGCGGCGGGCTGTCGAGAGTGGATCTGCCGTTTCTGGCAGGATTAACCGCAGCGGGCGGGACGAGCGATGTGAACGCGCTGGGCGTGCATCCGTATCGCAGGCAGGGCCCGGAAACTGTGGCGGCAGACCTGCCGTTGCTCCGCCAACTGCTGGCGCGAGGAGGCGGCGAGAAAGTGGAGATCTGGGACACGGAATGGGGATACGCATCCTACGACTATTTTTCGAAGAACCTGCGCGGCGACGGCCACAGCCGGCTGGGGCGCGATCGCCAGGCGGTCCTGGCCGGCCGCGAGGCGTTGACGGTCTGGGCGCTGGGACTGCCGGTGGCCGTCTGGTACGATCTGCGCGACGATGGCGACGATCCTAAGAATCCGGAACACAATTACGGCCTGCTGGATGCAACTGGCGCCGATAAGCCTGCGATGAAGGCGCTCCGCGCGGTGACCAGCATCGCTCGGGACCACACTTATGCGGGGATGGTGCAGGACGTGCCGGATGGTGCCCACGCCATGCGACTGGATGGCGGCGCGGACAAGGTCTTCGCAGTGTGGAGCGAGCAGCCGGACTCGCACATCACTTTGCGATTCTCCACGGAAGGCATCATCTCCGCGACGAATCTGATTGGCGAACCCCTCAAGACGAAGAACGGCGGACACGGAGAGCTGGAGATCGCGATTCCCGAGACCGGCGGACAAATTTACATTCGGCTGTCAAGGTAGGTACGGTATGCTTTAGCTTGCCGAGCCCATGCCTGGCCCTGAATTAGCAGTTGTCAAGGCGGTCCTGGGCAAGCTAAAGCATACCGTACGGGGAAATACGCCTTGAGGAAAAGCCGGCCCCCCACTATACTCAAGAGGGTAGATAGGGATAGATGCCTGCAGTCCGGCTCCTCGCGCTTTTCGTATGTTTTGGGGCTACCGCTGGGGCGCAGCGCTATGCGGACCTTCGCGGCTGGGTTCTGGACACCTCCGAGGGCGGTATCGCCGAAGCTGCGGTCACGGTGGTCAACGAGGATACCGGGTTCCGCCGCATAACCCAGTCGGAACCCGGCGGGGCCTACGTGGTGGCCTCTTTACGTCCCGGTATCTACAAGATTTCAGTACGTAAAGAGGGTTTTATCCCGGTAGAGAGGTACGGGGTGCAACTGGCGGCTTCGGCTCTCACGCAGGCCGATTTCATCCTGCCGGTGGGAACCCGAACCGAAAGCATCACGGTGTACGGCAATCCTCCCTTGCTCGACCGTCAGGACGGATCAGTCGGCACCAGCGTGGACCGGGACCAGATCGATCGCCTGCCGGTGGATGGCCGTGGCTTGCTGACCCTGCTCGAACTGGCGCCCGGGACCAACGTCACCCCCGCCACTCGCGGCGAAGCCGGCCAATTCACCTCCACGGGGCAACGGCCCAACACCAACTATTTCACCATTGACGGAAGTAGCGCCAATACGGGAGTGGCGGCGGGGGGCATTCCGGCGCAATCCACCGGAGGCGCGCTGCCGGCCCTCAGTGCGTTCGGCAGCATGGACTCGCTGATCTCGCTCGATGCGGTGCAGGATCTCCACATCACCACATCTAGCTCAGGGGCCGAGATGGGCCGACTGCCGGGCGCCAACATCGCCCTCAACAGCCGTTCCGGCACCAACGAGTTTCACGGAACCACGCAGTTTCGCATCCGCAATGAACTGCTAAGCGCCAACGACTGGTTTGCCAACCAGGCGGGCTACGGGCCCCTGCCTTTGCGATTGCAGGGTCTGTCGCAGACCTTCAGCGGGCCGCTGAAACACGACCACACCTTCTTCCTGCTCACATACGAAGGGATGGAACTCCGGCAGCCATCTTCCTTTCAACAACCGGTGCCCAGCCTGGACAGCCGGCAAGCAGCCGTGGATTGGGCGGCGCCTGCGCTGAACGCATTTCCTTCGCCCAATTCTCCGGTCCTGCTGGCCAGCGGCGTTGGGGAATGGTTCGGGCGCAGCGACCGGCCCGCGTCCCTCAATGTCGGCGGCGCGCGCGTGGACCAAGCCATCGGTTCGCGGATTTCGCTGTTCGGACGCTACAACGACTCGCCATCGAGCAACGAATTCGGGACTATCAGCATCAATCACCTGGATCTTCGGTCGCGAAGTCTCACCTTGGGAGTCAATTTACGCCCCACCACTAACTGGGTCCTGGACTTCCGTGCAAACGAGTCACAGTCCAACGCGAATTCGCTGTGGGAGGATCCGGGCGCTCCCGGATGCGCGCTCCAAATTCTGGTGTACCACTTCTCGCGCGACCCAGCCTCCTGCGATTACCTGGTGCGGGTCTCGATCGGCGGATTGGGCCAAGTGGTGTCCGGCCAGGAGGGCGACCGGCGACAGCGTCAGTTTCAATTGGTGCAGAATGCGTCGCTGCACCGGAAATCGCATACCCTGACGCTCGGGGCGGATTACCGTAGGATCGTGGGGATTCGCCGCGACCATGCCAGCACCCTCGGAGTATTTGCGGACGACCTCCCCTCCCTGGTGATTGGCAAGAACCTATGGGATTCCGCAGCGCCGGCTCAGAACACTTCCGCCGAGATCCACGAGCTTTCGCTGTGGGTGCAGGATGCCTGGCGAGTGACTTCACGGCTGACTGTGTCGGCCGGCCTTCGATGGGAGTACAGCCCACCACCCTTGCCGGTGGACGGCGTCTATTTTCTGGACCCCAAGACTAATACGGTGTTTCCGAACAAGGCGCCGCAACAGGAACTGCCTCTGTGGCCGGTCACTCACCGCAACTTTGCGCCGCGCCTGGGCGTGGCCCTCCGGCTGACTGGCGATGGTAAGACCATCTTACGGGCCGGTGGCGGCCTGTATTACGACTCCAGCCTGAGCATTGCGACCGACAGCCTCAACGGCGGCCCCCTGAACATCTCGAACCTGAACGGCCAAGGCCGGGGCGGTCTGTTCAGCTTCAGCCTGACTTATGGCTTTCTGAGGGATCTCCGGCTGCCAACCGTGGAGCAATGGAATGTGGCCGTGGAGCGTAGTCTGGGCACGCACGATGTGGCGTCGATCGGCTACGTGGGAGCGACGGGGCACGATTTGGTAGACCGGGAAATGGGGGGACCGGGCAGCAGTCCGACATCTTATGTGGCGTTGACCACCAATGCCGGGCGGTCCAACTACCAGGCTCTGCAGTTCCAGTACCGCAGGCAGTTTGCGCGCGGTCTGCAATCCCAGGTATCATACGCCTGGTCGCACTCCATCGACAATGATTCGAGCGACGCCTTCCTGGTGTGGGGCGCCCCAGGCTTTAGCGACCGCGGTTCCTCCGATTTCGACCAGCGCCAGTCGCTCACGGCTTCCGCCAGCTACGAGTTTCCACAAACGGCGGGCGCGGCTACGCTGGCGCGGTGGCTGCGAGGCTGGGGCATGGACACAATCTTCCACGCGCGGACGGGGTTCCCGATTTCGGTGCTAGACAGTGACCAGTATCTGGGGATCACCCTGGCGAATGCCTTCCGCCCGAACTTGGTGTACGGGCAGCCGCTGTGGCTGGCGGATCCCTCGTTGGGCGGGGGAAGGCGCCTGAATCCCGCGGCGTTTCAGGCCACCGTAGCCCCGAAGCAGGGCACCTTGGGACGAAACGCCATCGCCGGTTTTGGAATGGCCCAGGTGGATTTCGCAGTGCGGCGGGAGTTCCGGCTCACCGAGCGGCGCCGCCTGCAGTTACGGCTGGAAGCTTTCAACCTGCTCAACCACGCCAACTTCGCGGACCCGGTGAAGTATCTGAACAGCGCGCTGTTTGGCCAGTCGACTTCCATGTTGAACCTGATGTTGGGGTCGGGAAGTCCGGGCAGCGGGCTGGCGCCGATCTTCCAGACGGGCGGACCGCGATCGTTGCAAGTGTCGCTGCGATTCCGCTTCTGAATGCCTGTCCACGCCTGGTTCACGTCACTCTCGCGGTACTTCCGGCGGCGGCGCATGGAACGCTTCGCGCGCGAGTTCGGCATCGGTTCCGAGACACGAATTCTGGATATCGGGGGGACGCCCGATTGCTGGACGCTGCTGGCGGAGAGGCCGAGATTGACCCTGCTCAACACGCCGCGCGCCGCGGACGACCTGGCCGGCGCCACCTGGGTCGCCGGAGATGGCCGGCGCCTGCCGTTTCGCGACGGGACCTTCGACGTGGTTTTCAGCAACTCGGTGATTGAGCACGTGGGCGATGCCGCCAGCCAGCAGAGCTTCGCGCGTGAAGTGGCACGGGTCGGCCGCGGCTTCTGGGTGCAGACGCCGAATCGCTGGTTCCCCGTGGAGCAGCACCTGCTGACGCCCTTCATCCACTGGCTGCCGAAGAGCTGGCAGCGCCCCATCGTCCCGCGCTTCAATGTCTGGAGCATGCTGATGCGGGTGACACCCGACCGGCGCAGGTTTTACATCGAGCATTACCTTGCGGACGTGCGGCTGCTGAGCTTCGGTGAGATGCGTCAGCTATTTCCGGGCGCGCGAGTGATTCGGGAGCGGCTGTGGGGGATTACGAAGTCACTGGTGGCGGTCAGGATGGATTCGACTGCCGGGACGCGGAGACCCTGAGGCGTCGTCCATGGAAAACCGATACAGTGTATCGGTCGGTTTATTGTAGAATCAGTAGCTTACGGGTGAAAAACCGATACAGTGTACCGGTTTTAGGCCGGCAGACAGGCGAAACCGCCTGTCCCACCAGGAGCCGGGCACCGGCAGCGGGGCTGTCCCCAAAACGACCGATCTTCTTAGAGATCACGCTACACTCGGAAACAACCTGACGTCAAGCAAGATCGGTAGGCGAAATGCGCCTTCACGCCTGCACGAAAGGAACCTTGCCGCCCCAGAATTTCTCGATCAGCGGCAGCGCCTCCGGTGAAAATCCCGTCGAGAGGAACTTGCGCCGCCCGGCGTGCGAGCCGTCATATTCAGGGTGTCGTTCCAGATAGGCCTTCAGCGTGCGAGCGGTGGCCTCCGGCTGGTGGATCATCCGCACACCAGACGGCAGGGCGCCTGCGAAGAGATCGGCGACTAGCGGGTAGTGGGTGCAGCCGAGAATTACGCACTCGGGCGCGGCGCCGAGTTTTCTCAAGAGTTCGTTTACGTATCGGTCGACGAGTGCGTGTAAATCGTGGCGCGGCAGTCCGCGCTCGATTGAGCCGGCAAGCTCGGGGCAGGCTTGCTGCACTACCGTAACGTCGGGCCGGCGTTTACGGATCTCGACGGGGTAGCAATCACTCTCGACAGTGCGGCGGGTTGCAAAAACCGCTATGGTGCGGGACTGTCTTGTTGGTTGCCCATCAGTGCCGTCTTCGTCCCACTCAATCCCGGTCGCAGCCTCGATTGTCGGTACGACGACGCCGATCACGTTCCGGTCGATCCCATCCTCGCGCCGCCGCACGGGCAACCACTGCTGCTGAATCCAGCGCAGCGCCACCGTGGAGGCCGTGTTGCAGGCGACGACCACAAGAGTGCAGCCCTCCGCGAACAAGCGTTCGAGAGCCGCGCAGGTTAGGTTCAGCACGTCAATCGGCGGACGTACTCCATAGGGCGCGTTTCGGTTATCGCCAAGGTAGACGAAATCGCGATCGGGCAGCGCCTCGATGAGCGCACGATGCACCGTCAGCCCACCGAAGCCGCTGTCGAAAACCCCGATCATCCGAAGAGCCTTTCCATTACCAGGCCGCGACTGAGGCTTTCCCGTTCAGAAGCTCCACCTCACTCCCAACTGGCCGGTACGCGGATTGCCGGCCGGCGGGAAGATGTGGGTCGCGGTGATCTTGCCGCCATTGACGTTATTCACCGTCACCTGACCGGGCAAAGGGCTTCCGCCGCCCGAGGGCTCGCCCAGGTTGGTGTGATTCAGAACGTTAGTGAACGAGGCCACCAGTTCGAGCGCGCCCAGTTTCTCCAGCCGTACGGTCTTCTGCAGGCCGAGATTGAACAGCACGTAGCCCGGGCCCTCAATGATTCCCCGCCCGGCGTTTCCCCAGACGCCATTGGCGGGCGTGCCGAATGCCGCCGGATCGAACCATTCGTTCACCGTACGGGGCATGGAGATGGTGGGAGTCACCAGGTCGGGGCGTAGCGTGGTTTGATTGGTGTTGGTGGGGTCGGGGCCCACGATCAGCGGTGTAAACCAGTTCCCCGTACTCAGATTGAGCAGCATGTTGAGTTGCCAGCCGCCCGCGAGGCGGCCTCTTCCGAACGGCAGTTCGTAAAGGGCCTGGTTCAGCCACTGGTGGCGCGGCACGGAATAGACGTTGCCGCGGTCGCGGCTCCGGCTGTAGGTGTCCTCGATGGTGTTGTTCAGCTCGAAATCGTCGGTATCGTCGGTGTCGCTGATCTCCTTGGCCCAAACCCATGTGGACGTGAACATCAGGCCTTTGCTGACGCGCTTCTCCACATGGGTCTGGAGTCCGCTGTACAGCATGTTCGCCCCGTTATCGGCGTAGTTGATGCTGCCGAAAAGGGGATACGGCCGCCGCGCATTGTTGAACGCCACGGTGGAAGCGAGCGGCTGGTTGACGTCGCGGCGATAGGCCAGTTGCGTTCCTTTCGATCCGACATAGCTGACCCGCAGTCCCATATTAGTTGTGATCTCGCGCTCCAGTGACAGCGTGTACTGCTGCGCGTAGCTATTGCGCAGGTGGGGGTTGACGGCCCGGAGCGCCAGCGTGCCGGGAGTCCCCGGCGAGTTGAACGGATTGGCCAGGTTGAAGAGCGGCTGCCCGTTGACGATGCTGTTAGTGGTCACCAGGTTGGCCGAAAACGGGCCGGCCGCCAGGTCCACCGGGATATTGGCCGAGTAGTGCGAGTAGTAAACGCCCCAACCGCCGCGGAGCACGGTCTTGGCGGCGCTGTCGAGCTGGTAGGAAAAGCCGAAGCGCGGCGCAAAATCGTGATAGTCACCCTGTCGCAACGAGCGTCCCACACCCAACTGGGCGGCGGTCTCGACAGGCAAGGCGGATGGGAAGTATGGGCTGATGAACCTCATCGAAGCCTGCGTCGGCACCACGATCTTGCCGGTTGCCAGGTCGAACGAATAGAGATTGTCGCTCAGCGCGTAGGCCGGGCCGTTGTATTCCCAGCGCAGTCCGTAGATCAGGGTGAGGCGCGCGCTTACCTTGAAATCGTCCTGCGCGTAGGCGGCCCAGTCGCGGAAGCGGTCATGCTGCGGCGGGAAAGGCGCGATCTGGGTGACGGTCGCCGGCAACCCCAGCAGGAAATCGGCGTAGGCATTGCCTGTGAACTTCGACGCGGTGAAGGAGAAGCTGCCGAAGACCGGGTTGCCCGAGGTGTTCGGCAGGTAGCGGTTCACGAACCAGTTGATCTCCTCGATCCCGAACTTCATGGAGTGGCGCCCGCGGACCCAGCTCAGGTTGTCGGCAAGCTGCGCATGGCCGTCGTTCACCGGGTTGAGCAGGTTAATGGTGTCGCCGCTCAGTCCCGCGATGCTGAAGATGGGGAGGTTGTTGATGGGGCCGTAGTTGGGCAGCCCCTGAATGCCGATCTGCGAGAGCAGGCTCTGCCCGTTGAAACTGGCGGAACTGCCGGACACCAGGATCACCACGCCGGCGCGGAACTCGTTGACCAGGGTGGGGCGGATGGTGTCCACATCGCCCAGGGTCCAGAAGTTCACGCGGCGGGTGTTGTCGGAAGGCCCGAAGGCCGTGAGCGGCAGCGGCGATCGCGCCCCTGGAATCTGATAATCGTCCTTGCGATTCTCGTATCGCAGGAAGACCCGGTGGCGGTCGGTGAAGTTTTGGTCCAGCCGGATCTCTTCGGTGCGGTGGACCTCCGGACCGTTGGCGAACGCGCGATAGTTCCCCGAGGTCAGCGTCGGCGGGCCGTAGTTCGGCAGGGGGAAAAAGAGGTTCTGCACGGCAAGCGCCTGCGAACTGAGGAACTGCGGAAGAATGACGCTTCCGTTGAACGGGTTGACTCCCGTGAAAGGGTTCTTGAGCGCGGTGGTTCCAAAATCGCCCTGTCGCATCGCCACGGTCGGAACGCTGGCGTTGAAGAGCACCGCGGCGGTTCCCCGTTCGCCGTCGAAATCGGCGAAGAAGAAGGTCTTGTCCTTGCGGAGCGGTCCACCAACGGTTCCGCCGTAATTGTGCAGATTCTGGTACGGTTTCGCGACGGCGAAGAAGTTGCGCGCGTCGGTGGCGCTATTCCGGAGGTACCAGAAGACGCCCCCATGAAACTCATTCCCGCCGGACCGCGTCGCGGTGGTGATGGTACCCATTCCGCCGAACTCCGCGCGCGTGGTCATGATGTTCGCGGTGAACTCCTGCACGGCCTCCACGGAGGGCTGCGACACGTTGTCGGGGCTGCCGAAATTACCGAAGGTGGTCTCGATGCCGTCCACCTTCACTTTGGTGCTGCTGGCGCCGGCCCCCGGAGTGAGCCACTTGGCGCCGTTGCCCACCTGGACCACGGGGGAAGCCGCGTCGGTGACCACGACTTCAGAGGAGGCGCCGGCGAGTTCGAGACGCAGGTCCTGGCGCGTGGTGCGGTATGCCTCGACGGTGAAGACGCGCGTTTCGAGCGGACGGAAGCCTTTGGCAACCGCGCCCATCCGATACATTCCGGGCGGCAGATCGGGAAAGGAATAGACGCCGGTGGAGTTGCTGGAGGCGGAGCGCTTCACGCCCATCCCTTCACTCGTCAAGGTGACGGAGGCATTCGGAACCGCGGCGCCAGACGGGTCGATGGCCAGGCCCGTGACGGTGCCCAGGGGTGTCTGCGCGAACACGACGGAGGCCACGCAGAATACGGCAAAAAGAGCCACTCGCATAGGAGAAAGACCATTGTGTCATAGTGCGGCGAGGGGCCGTGTGTGACAGACCATCCGTCGGATGCGCGAAACCTGCTATACTCGGATTGGCATCTCCCACCAAGAGCCGTGCGGCAAGCTGTATTCCGGCCCGCTGACCGTCCGTTCCTGATGTCTCTTGCCAGAAGGGATGGAATCGCATGGTCGTGGTACACCTGCGTCGATTCCAGAGAACTCGGTCTCCCGACACACATAGTAGAAAGAACGCTCACACCCCTGTGAGCTCGGCCTCGACATTTACCAACACTGAAGGTGCACTGTGCTCCACGCAATCCTAGTAGACGGCATGATCGAAAGAATCGAAGGAAGCTCTCAGTTTGCCGACGCTGAAATCGAGCGGCGCCGGGAAGCAGGACACAGCTCGGCATATCTCTTCTCCGCCCGCAGTGAGCATGAATTTGAAAAGAAGAGAAAGGTCAGGCCGTTGCTGAGTCACCCAAGCGCTTCGGCCCAATAGAAAGAGTACTTTTATGAACAATATTCTGGTTGGAAATCTTAATCCCAATGTTACCGAGCAGGACATTCGGTCCTTGTTTGAGGCCCACGGCTCCGTTCAGCGGTCCAAAATGATGACGGATCGCTGGACCGGCCTATCCAGGGGCTTTGGGTTCATTCAGATGAAGACTGATGCCGAGGCCGAAAAGGCAATCGTCGTTCTGAACGGCACGGATCTCAAAGGCAAGACCTTGAAAGTGAACCAAGCCCGTCCGCAACTGCATCGCAGGACCCGTTCGGCTGAGGCATAAGCTGCTCGGGAAGATACCGGGATACTCGCTGCAGGATCCATGGTCATTGCACGCGGCCTCAGCCGCGAGTTGGCCGGATCTGTCCGCCGCCGGGCACGCAAGACGGGTTCGGAGGTCCCTCGATTGGTCTCGGATCGTACATTTTTTGGTGATAGGACTGCCGGTTCATAACCAAAGCTAGCTTGTTGTTAATACCGGATCGCTACACAATCAAGTCGTCGGGCAATTAACCGAGGAGGTGCTTTCATGCATTTGATTCTCCGCTACCAAAGCGGCCGGCGAGTGGATGCGATCCTGCTAGCCGCGGGTCCCGATCACTTGCGGGTTGTGGTCAGACGCGTTAACGAAACCATTGAATTACGACTCAGGGAACGCCAATGGTTCTCCGAACAGGAAGACCCCGTCGAAGTGGATGGCTGGATCAGCGATGGCACTGACCGCATGGTCGATTTCTGTTCCCGGCTCGGTGCGCGTACGTCGACCGCTACGCACTCGGCACGCGCTTTCGGAAGCAGTGCCATGAACTAGCTCTGAGGCCCTGGCACTGAGGCGTACTTAGCGAGTGATTCTTCCGGAGCGTGCCACAGAAGCCGTCCCGCTTCCAATCCCTGGGAAATCTCACCACCCCGAGTGCCAGTCAGGGACGAGGTATGATCGCAATATGGAAACGCGTGTGTTGCACGTCAGCGAAGCCGAAGCCGGTCGCGATCTTGCCGCTATCTTGCAGCATGTCCGGGCCGGTGCGGAGGTCGTCATCGAATGCGATGCGCAACCGGTCGCGGTCATTCGCCCGGTTGGTCCCGTCCGCCGCACGATCTCCGAATGTATCGCGCTGGCAGAAGCCCACGAAAAGGAAACCGGGCAAGCGCCTGTACTTGAGGCGGACTTCGCAGCCGATGTGGAGGAGATCATCCGAAACCGCAAACCGTGGAACCCGCCCTCGTGGGACTGATCCTTAGCAACTACGCGCCCTGGGCCCGGTCCATCTGCCGCCCATAGTGCCACAACGAAATCAGCCACACTCCGAGGCACACCAACAGCACCAGCGGGCTACTGAAGAAGATACCCGACGCCGCCATCGCCATCAGTACGGCCTGAATCAAACCGAAGACCAGGGATGCCCCCGTCGAAAAGCGCCAGCGCGTTTGATCTCGCTGTAGGTTCACGCTGGGCTCGTGGCCTACCGCCAGGGCGATCAGCGCCGCGCCAATGCCGGCCAGCGGAGCGAGCGGCAGCGTCAGGGGGATCGTCACCAGCAGGAAGGCGGCGTCCTTAGCGGCCAGGATTCGCCAGCCGCGCAATGGCAGAAGGCGGTAACGGCCCAGGCCGCCATCGCCATCCAGACCGAACAGGCACTGGGCGTAACTGGAGAGCGCCAGCACCACCAGAACCGTGACCGCGAGGAAGGCCTCCGGCGGCAAGGGTGGGCCCAGCAGGCGATACGCCAGGACGCAGAGGCTTAGAATCAGAGCGCAATAGAAATCCAGGGTGGAGAGCATTTCCCGCAGATTCTTGCGGATGAGTTGATTCAACGGGCCTGGAAAGTTGGGCACCAGCCTCCACAAAGTCTGCGAGGAGAAGAGGCGGAGGTCTGAGAGCAGGAAGCCAACCGCGAATAGCCCGGCGGCCAGAGCCCAAAGGCCCGGTGTAACCTTCCCGCGCGCGGCCCACACCGCCAGTGCCACTACCAGCCAGGAGACCGGGTTGATCCACGGGCTCACGGCGCGCAGCACCCAATGGTCGCGCTTCTCCAATGGCCAGAGGGCCAGGCGCGATGACGGGATTTTGCGCAGAGGGTCCGTGCTCAGCGGAAACAGCAGCACCAGCCCCATGATCAGGAAAATGAAGGCGCCCGCTTCCTGCAGCAGGAGCGCACTGACCAGGAAGAAATTGTTGCCGGCCACGGACTGGAAAGACTTCTGGTCGCGGCGGAAGGCCAGCGCGAGGGCCCTTAAGATCGCGATGGGCCGAGCCATTCCAGTTCCTCCACCACTGGTGTTTCCACGAGATCGAAGTAGTGCTGTTCGAGCGATTGAGGCAGTTCGCCGGTGGGCGAATTCCAAACGATCTTCCCCTTGCGGATCATCACGAGCTGCGTGGCGATTTGCTCGACTACCGAAAGGATATGGGAGGTGAGGAACACCGTGACCCCGTGCCTCGAGATGGATGCCAACAGGTCGCGCATTATTTTGGAGGTCACCGGGTCGATCGCTTCGAAAGGTTCATCCAGGAACAGAACCCGGGGATTAGGTAGCAGCGCCATGGCGAAGGCGGTTTTCTTGCGCATGCCGTGGGAACAGGACCGGGCGAAGGTGTTGCGGCCGTGGCCCAGGCTCAAGGCGTGCAGCAACTGATCGGTGCGGGAGCGGGTGTCCTGGCGGTTCACGCCGTAGACGCTGCCGGTGAGGAGCAGGTGCTCCTCCACCGTCAGATCGTCGAACAGTCCGAGGTCTTCCGGCAGCACGCCGATGCGGCGTTTGAGCTCCAGCGGGTCGGCTTGCACGTTGAGGCCGCAGACCTCCACGTCGCCCGAAGTCGGGGGAAGGAGGCCGGTGAGCATCTTGACGGTGGTGGACTTTCCGGCGCCGTTGGGGCCCAGGAAGGCGCAGATGGCCCCGGCGGAGACTTCGAAGCTGAGACGGTCCACGGCGGTAAACTCCCCGAAGCGGCGCGTGAGGTTGCGGCACGAGATCATGATTCTATTGTGCAGGACACAGCGGGATCGCGAAGCTGCTAAAATTCTCGTCACAAACCCAACATGGACATCGTTATAAGGGGTGTGCAGCCTGCCGAGGAATTCGCTCTGAATCCGGCCGATGCCGGCGCGGGTGTCGACCGCCGGGCCGAGAGCGCCTGGTTCGACGCGATGTTCCGGGAACACTATCCGCGCGTGGTGGGGATGTTGGCGCGGCTCACGGGCGATCGAGGGCAGGCCGAAGAGATCGCCGCGGATGTGTTTTGCAAGCTCTCGCAGCAGAGCGGCCTGCGGCAGGATCGCGAGCAACTGACGCCGTGGCTCTACCGTGTGGCCACCAATGCGGGGCTGGACGGGATCCGCTCCAACTCGCGGCGCAAGCGGCGGGAAGAGGCGGCGGGGACCGCGAATCGGCCGGGCGGCGGGGGCGATGCGCTGCAGGAAATGCTCCGGGAGGAGCGTTGCGTGCGCGTGCGTGCGGTCCTCAGCGCGCTGAAGCCCAGGGATGCGCAACTGCTGTTGCTGCGGGCGAACGGACTGGCATACCGGGAACTCGCCGGGACGCTCGGAATCCAGGCGGCCTCGGTGGGGACGCTTCTGGCGCGAGCCGAAGCCGAGTTTGAGCGCAGGTACCGCGCCCGTTACGGAGATGACGTATGAAGGAGTGTTGGTCTGAAGGAGAGTTGCGGGCGTATCTCGACCGCGAACTGACGCCCGAAGACATGGACCGCGTGGCCGGGCACCTGGAAGTCTGTTCGGAATGCGGCGACCTCTGGGCGGAACTGGCAGGACGCGCGGCGCGTGTGTCGGCTCTGATGGACGCGCTCCCGGTTCCGGACCGGACGGTGTCGATTGCGCGGGTTCCGCGGCAGGCCAAGTCTACGAAATGGTTCTGGGCTGGCGCGGCTGCGGCGCTGGCGGCAGGGCTGGCGCTGGGGTTCGTGGCGATGCCCAAGCGTCCGCCGCAGGTGACGGTGGTGACGCCGGCGCCTACAGTGCGGGCTACGCCCGATGCCATCGATCCGCGGACGCCGCTGGGATCGCCGGCGGTTTCGCCGCGGATGGGGGTTATGAACGCGGCGGCACGGCCGGGCAGAGTGCGGCCATTGCAGCCGGTCAAGCGGAACACGCCCCTTGAAGTGGGGTCCGACGGGGATTTTGTGTCTTTGGATGACGAACCGATCGGTACGGGTGTGGTTTTGCGAGTCGAGTTAGGACCCAAAGGGATTCCGGCGGATGTCATTTTCGGGTCGGACGGGCGTCCCCACGCTATCCGGCTGGTGAACAACAAATCGAATCATTGAGGAGAAACAGACGATGAAGCAACTTTACGTGATGGTGGCGGCACTTCCCCTGCTTGCGCTGGTGGCAGCCGGGCAGGACGATCCAGAAAGTCTGCGTGCCAAGTTCAAAGCCGAGTTGGATTCGGCGATGAGTAACATGAAGGTGATTGGCCTCTCTGGCGCGGCCATGGGCGCAACCGTGAAAGGAGCCCCGTATTCGGCGGTCGAGGTTTCTGAAAATAACCAGGTGTTGTCCGACGGGACCCGCATTCATAATCAAAGCCAGACTACCGTCTATCGCGACAGCGAGGGCCGCGTGCGCCGGGAGACGCCCAATCAGACGACCATCATGGATCCGGTGGCGGGCGTAAGCTACTTTCTCAATCCCAAGACGCTAACTGCGACCAAGGCTCCTCTGGCCATTCCGGTGTTGTTCAACCGGCGCGGAACGGCGGCAGACGCCAAGACTTTCACCATTGGTCCGGACGTCCACACAGGGACTGTAAGCGAGAACGCAACTTTCCTGGCGAGCGTTACCAAGGATGGGGTCACATCGGTGACCGTCAATGGAAAGACGGTGGATCCCTCGACGATTACCATGGAACACTCGATGACGATCAACGGGGCGCCCGTGGATGAGCAGACGTTCGCCATGGCTCAGGACAAAATGAAAGCGGAAATGGCTCTTACGGCCGGGGCCGGCGGCGTCTTGCGGAGCAAGATCACTGCCCCAGGAAAGACCGAGGCGTTGGGCACGCAGATGATGGAGGGCGTCAATGCCGAGGGAACCCGCCTGAGCACGACCCTGGAGACCGGTGCGGTGGGCAACGACAGACCCATCCAGATGGTGAACGAACGCTGGTTCTCGGCCGATTTGAAGACAGTGGTCATGACGAGGCACAGCGATCCACGGACCGGAGAAGAGATTTTCCGGCTGACCAACATCAGCCGGACCGAGCCGGGCGCGGACCTCTTTCAGGTCCCCGCTAATTACCAGATTTCGGAACGCAAGTAACACGGGCATCCTTGCCTGTGTGGGTTTTGTCTTGGTAGGGTATGCTTTAGCTTGCCCAGTCGTGATCGAGCGGTTGGCAAGCTAAAGCATACCCTACGCCTGTTTGACTTCTAACTCATCTCCCGTTAATATATCCGTAACGGATGTAGTTGAGATGGAGGCCACATGACCTTTTCCGAACGGATCTACCGGATCATGCTGCAGGCTTACCCTGCCGAGTACCTCAAACGGTATGGCCACCCGATGGCGCAAGCCTTTGGGGACCAAGTGAGGGCCGCGACCACGATCCCGAAGTTCATTCGCTTGTGGCGGCGCACCTTGAGCGACTGGGCAACCACTGTCGCTGCCCGTCATTTAGATCAGCGGAACGCCAGGAAGTTGTGGCGGTCGTGGTCGGAGGAAGGCCGCCGAGCGGTGTTCTTCGCACGGTACGAGGCAAGCTGGCTGGGCCATGCGGAGATCACGGTGGAGGATCTGCTGCTCGGCGCTCTTCGGGCCGATCGAGCCTTTGCCGCAAATGCGCTGGGGGAGGCCGTGGTCCGCGATCTTCGGGACGAACTCGGAAGTTCGGCGCTGGGACTTCCCCGATCCCACTGGAAGTGCAGGATCGCGCACCCCACGCCGCTCAGCGACTCCTGCAAACGGGCATTGAGCCGCGCCATGGAGGAGGCCTCCCATTCAGGCGCCGCTGGCCCAACCCCGCGGCACCTGATCGGCGGAATCGTCCAGGAAGAAGGAAGCCTGGCGGCCAACGTGTTGCTGCGGCACGGTGCGGACCTGCCTCAGATTCGCTCCCGCTATTCGTAAGGGGGCGACGAGGGCGTCCAAGCGCGCTCGCTCATTTCGTTCCGAAGCAGTAGAGCGCGGAGACCGTGCGCACATACAGGTGTCCGCCGGCGATCGCGGGAGTTGCGAAGATCTCCTCATCGAGCGTGTTCGCGGCCAATAACTCCTGCTGCCCACCGGCCCGCAACACTGCTACCACGCCGTTGTGCGAGGCTATGAAGATCTTGCCATCGCCGGCCACAGGCGAGGCGTAGTAATTGTCGGACTGGCCGCGCACGCGATCCTGCTTGAGCATCTCGCCTTTCGCCCGATCGAGCGTCGTCAACACGCCCCGGTCGTTCAGCATGTACACCACGTCGCGATACACCACCGGCGAGGGCAACTGCGGCACGGAACGCTGATACTTCCAGACCAGGCTGGCCGTGGCATCGCCGCGTGAGCCCATGCGGAAGACGTACAATCCGTTCTCCGCCGACATCACGGCGAGATGCAGGTTCCACTCGTCTTCTTCGATAGCGCCACTGCCATCGGTATCGATGAAATCGTAGTAGCGTTTGGTGTGTGCATCCGTGACCTCGCTCTTCTGGATGACGCCGTCCTTGTTGGTGTCAGAGCGCTCGAGCAGTTCCTTCCAGGTGGGGAGCGCGATCTGCTTGCCGGGGTCGTTCTCGGGCGTGTTGAAACCGGCGATGTAGACCAGATCGCCCACGATGATGGGCACGCACTTCATCTCGCTGGGCAGCCCGCGGACCCACCACTCCGCTTCGCCATCATGCGCCGAGTACACATCCATGCGGAAACTCGCCGGCGCCAGAATCAGCGAAGGCTTTCCCGCACGCTTGACGACCACCGGAGTCGACGCCCCGCTCAAGGCTTCGGGCCGCGGCTTCTGCCACCGGATCTTGCCGTCATTCTGCCCGACCGCGACGATGAACGAACTCTTGTCCTGGTCGATGACGAGGACCACGACGTCGTCGGCCAGAACCGGCGAGACACCGATGCCGTAGACGTTACTGAACGGTCCCATCGGCAGGCGCCATCGTTCCTTGCCGTCGCGGGTGTAGCTCATCAGGCCGAAATCGGGAAAGAAGACAAAGACGTTGCTCCCGTCGGACGTGGGGGTCGGTGAGGCCGGATTGTTCAGGGAATTCAGTTTCTCGTGGCGCGGTCGCGGAGCCTCACGCTTCCATAACGTGCGTCCGTTGGCCGGGTCGAGGCAGAAGGTGTAGATGCGATCGTTCTCGACGCCGGTCAGATAGATGCGCCCGTCGCTGACGATAGGGGACGAGTGTCCGGGAGGGAGATCGACCCGCCACACGAGGTTCTTCTTGGCTCCGAATTCCGTGGGTAACGCCCCATTGTCCGAGATTCCCGTGCCGTTCGGACCCCGGAAGCGCTCCCACTGGGCGGAGGCGGAGGCAGTCAGCAGGAGGGCGAGTAATGCGATTCGCATGAGCCTCATCATGACATAGACGGAGGCGAGGCGAATGGGGGAGGCGAATTGCGGCATCTGTCTTCCCCCGGTGCAACATCCATTTGAAGGCGGGGGCAGATGGAGCGCTAAGTCTCCGGAGTTCGTTTACCCTTCCCCTGCGCCACATCAAGCATGTCTGCCGCCCTGATGATGAGCACTTTCCCGTGTTGCTTGAGCCGCAGCAAATCATTGTCCTCGCTGACGATGAACTCCGAACCGGCCTCGGCGGCACATTCCAGAATGCGGTTGTCCGGCTCATCCTCCGTGATGCTCAAGGTTACTTTGGGCTCGACGATTCGCCCGATTTTTTGAAGCCGTTGCCGCGCCGCCAGCAGATCATAGGGTGGCCAGTCGAATTTCTCCCGCAGCACGCGGATGTTTCCGTGATGATCGGCTCACTGATCGCTATTTCGATCTCGCCGTCGATCGCCATGCGCAGTAAGCGCAACGCCCTGCCGCCACCATTCAGGGCGGACACATATTCGTTGGTGTCGAGCGTAACGCGGTGCACTTAACGACCACGACGTATGTCGCGGACGGTCGTCACCGCTTCGGCGGGGGTTCTGCCGACCCGCTCCGCATGGGTGCGCCCGCTTTCTACCAGATCGTCCAACTCTTTGTGAGCCAGGTAACGGCGGGCCGCTTCGGCAAGAACCTCATCCGCCGTCTTTCCTTCGGCCTGCGCGGCGACACTCATTGCGCTCAGCAGATTATCGGGGATGTGAACATTATTCTGGCTTGCCATTGGCGGCCTAGCTTCCATTATCGCGCGAGGTAAGCAGTACGGCAAACGCGAAACCGGCTGGATGGAGATGGCGAAGCCCAGCCCCTACCAGATCACACGCACGGGATAAAGCTCAAAAGCTCGATCTGGCGTGACGATCGCTAGTCCGCCCATCAGCGCCTGCGCGATCAGCATGCGGTCGAAGGGATCTTTGTGGAAGAGTTGGAGCTTTTCAGCCGCGAGCGCGTCCGTTTCCGTGAGGGAAAGGCTCTCAATTCCTGAGTTCTTGCGAACCGCCGGGATCAGGGTCGAGGGATGCGCTGGTAAGGATAGTCCTCCCTGTGCGTACTTGCGGGCGATCTCCCAGACTGACACCGCGCTCAAATAGACCTCGTTTGCGGGGTCCAGAATATGGGCGCGTGCCGTCGGGGAAAGCTGGGGCGAATCCGCCTGAAACCACAGGAAAGTACAAGTATCGAGCAGCAGTTTCAAACTGGACCCACGTGGGGAAAGACCGGCGAGCCGTCAAACTCCGCAAGTTCCTCATCGGTCAATGGGGCGAAGGCATCGGGCTCCCAGTGTACGCGGCCCTTTAACAAACCGGCAACGCGGGTCGGACGAGTGGGCGCCGTCTGAATGGCACGAAGTTCAGCAACTGGCTGGTTGTGCCGACAGACAACGACCACGTCACCATTTTCGACTTGATCGAGATAGCGCGAAAGATGGGTCTTGGCCTCCTGAATGTTGACTTTGATCATATCTTGCTTCAGTTTAGCAAAGATCAGACCAGAATTCTGGTCTGAAATCAAGCCCGAGTGTAGACCAATCCACCGCTGGCCCTTGGTCTCGTGGTTAAGTAATCGCAAGTGGCCTGAAAAGGGAACTATAGTTCCCATACATTTGCTAAAACCAATAGACTTAGCGGCATGAAAGGGAACGATAGTTCCCTTTTCGGCGTTAGCCTGCGGTGGGCAAGCTAAAGCATACCCTACGCGGTCTGCGGCCTCAAATGCAGTGCTTCCAGAAGGCCCTTCCATTTGCGCAGCACCAGTTCGACCAGATTCATCAGGATCGCCAGCGCCAATAGTCCGGGCCAGAGTTCCATCGT
>PMTT01000730.1:0-7946 GCA_003167275.1 Bryobacterales bacterium
CCCAGCCCACGCCGGGCAAAGCCGCGACCAACCCGCGCGCCGCCATGCGCCATCGCATGCTCAAGGCTCTGAATCTGACCCCGGCGCAGAAGCAGCAGGCCAAAGCGATCTTCCAGCAGACCAAACAGAACGTACAGCCGATCGCACAGCAGGCGAAGCAGAATCGCGAAGCTCTGGCAGCCGCCGTAAAAGCCAACGACGCCGCCACGATCCAGCGTCTCGCCGCACAACAGGGCACCCTGCAGGGACAGGTATTGGCGATGCGCTCCGAATCGACGGCGAAATTCTACGCCACTCTGACCCCCGACCAGCGCACCAAGGCCGAGCAGATCCAGCAGAAGATGCAACAACTCAAGCAGCAACGCAAGGCTGTCTTTCAAGGCTAGCGTGGGGCATGCTTTAGCTTGCCCAGTGATGGTTTCGAGGCGACGTTTCGAAGCTGATCAGCCGCACCTGCACGGTTTCTGCCCGAGCAGGTGCGGCCGCTCTTTTTGTCTGTAGGTACCGCGGCGCGCCGCTGCTGCGCGCCACACGCGGCCTTTTGCCCACCCCTCCCGCCTACCTGTTGGATGTCCCGACTCCAACATTGCCAATCCTGCTAGTATTGGACTAAGGAGGATACTCATCTTGCCGACCCTCAACGTCAATCTCACTGAGCATTTTGACCAGTTCATTAATGCCGGCATCACTTCGGGCCGTTTCAGCGACGCCAGCGAAGTGGTGCGGGAGGGGCTCCGGCTCCTGGAGGAACGCGAGCAAGAAGAGAAGGCCAAGATCGAATGGCTACGATCTGCGGCCAAGGAGGGATTCGACGACATCGACCGCGGCGACTACGTGACTCTTCGGTCCGATCAGGACATTGATGAGTTCATGCAGCAGGTCGGCAAAGAGGCTTCGGCCGAACTGGCCGTTGAGCGGGATCTTGGCTGACCTCCCCCGCAACGAGCTTCGCTTGGCTAATGCGGCGCGGCGCGACATCAGGGCCCTCCTGAAGCGAAGTTACCAAGAGTTCGGCGCAGAGGCGGCGTTGCGCTATGCAGCGCTGCTGATGCAGGCTTTGCGCGATGTTCGGGACGATCCCGAGCGTCAAGCGTCGAAAGAACGGCCAGAGATCATGGTTAGGGGCGCACGCACTTCATATTTCGCTCAGCCGGAGCAGAGTGAAGGGCACTCGCGTGAAGGAGCCACGCCACGTCCTCTTGTACCACCGCCGCGATGAACGCATCATCGAGGTCGGGCGCGTGATCCATGAGTCCCAAGACCTGAATCGCCATCTGCCAAAGGCGTACCAGGGCAAAAACACCGGCGAGGATTAGAAGGACTTTCGACGCCGCAGGGCTTGGGTCATGACGTTCCGAAGCTGATCGGCCGCACCTGTTGGTCTGCGCGAGCAGGTGCGGGCCCGCTTTCTTGTAGGTGCTGATATACTCTGGGAAGCGAGGCGCTGGATGAGCAGGGTCGAGAGAATCGAAGGCCAGGTAAAGGAACTGTCCCCCGAAGAGTTGTCGGCATTCCGCCAATGGTTTGCCGATTTTGAAGCGGAGATCTGGGACCACCAGTTCGAATCTGACGTGAGCACGGGCAAACTCGACAAGCTGGCGGAGCGTGCGTTGCGCGACCACGCCGCCGGGCGGTCTACGGACTTTTGATTCATCGGGCTGCTCCGGATTTCTGGCGGTGCTACCAGCCCCTCTCTCAATCCGTCAAAGAGCTCGCCGATAAAGCCTTTTCCCTTCTCAAGGCCGACCCGAGACATCCATCACTCCACTTAAAGAAAGTGGGTAGATGCTGGTCTGCTCGGATCGGTCTGCACCACCGGGCGTCGGGATTGACGCACCGAATGGAGTGCTCTGGTTTTGGGTCGGGACTCACGACGACTATGACAGGCTCATCGGGTGATCACTCGGTGAACTGCACATCCCACACTACGTTTTACCGCCCCTCCCTCCTGCCCTACGCTACGATATCCCTATGTGGCTTGGCATCGATATCGGCACGGTCGGCACTCGCGCCCTCCTGATCGACGAGCGCGGCGGCGTCCGCGCGGGGTACACTACTCCTCACGAAGAGATGCGTATGGAGCGCCCGCTGTGGGCGGAACAGCGTCCCGAGAATTGGTGGGACGCCGCGGTCTCGGCCATCCGCGGGGTCCTTGCCGCCGCGCGCGTTTCCGGCAACCATGTCAAAGGCATCGGCCTCTCCGGCCAGATGCACGGTCTCGTGATCCTCGATAGCGCCGACGCGGCATGTGGGCCTGTTTCAGATTAACGTCGAACTACCGGAGAACGACCGTTTCTGCATGTGGCGGAATTGGCGGGTATGTGCAGTCCAACTTGACGATCAGTCTGATTGCCCCTCGTCAACCGATGGCGCAGCGATTTGCGTTCAATCGGCGGTGTGATAGGTAGCGATACCAGCTTGGTCGCCAGTGAGGAGCCGAAATTCCGACAACCGACGCCTTTGACCAAGTCTTTCGCTCAATTCGACGGCACCACGCAAATCGCCGCTCCATCAAATCTGAGAGGCACATACCCTGGCGTGCCGGGCGGCTGAGCCGTAACACCCGTGGAAACGTCGATTGTGAGATTCGAGTCTACTGAGAATATTGCGGGTTCGGGGAAGGATATAGTGGGAAGAGTGCAGCTCGGAATAGTCGGAAACGTGTCTGGAAGCCTTATGTTGATTTGGTAGAGTCCCACTTGTCCAGGAGTGAGGCCGACGAAATCCGCAACGGGAATTGCGGACGCTGCGGTCGGTGCAGGGTAGTACGGGAGTGAGGGTGCCGCATTCGGTCGGAAATCGAATTGAATGTAAAGATTGCCTTCCAGAAACAATGGCGGAGGCACAGGCGTGACTTGTCCTGTCGAAACAGGCGGAGCGGTCCCTCCTAACCCAAGGGCGTACACCACGATCTCTTCGCCCGGTCTTCCAGGAGAGAAGGCCGTCACGAGTGTTCCATCGACATGCGTGACTACGGGTTTGCACACCGCCCCTTGCAAAAAGCTCCCGATTAGCGAATCGCAGTTGGTCAGGATGTGAACGTTATCTCTCACCACAGTTATCGGAAATCCTGCGCTTGTGCTGCCACTCTCAGCGATGACCATCCTGGTAGCATTTGGTGGGGCGGAAGCAAAACCACTAAGAATTGGAAGCTCGTATGGAATTTGCACTGTGATTGTCGTGATGAGGCAGGCCCCCGAGCGAAGGCCGTTGTTACAAACGTCAACTTGATCCACGGCCAGGAGTGGCACTGCATACGATTGCGGACCCGAACCTGAACTTTGAGTTATCGTGACGGAGATCCCCGCCAATGAGCTTGGTAGGGGCAGGCCCGTGGCTCTCTGTTGTCCGGATAGAACGGTCTTCAATCCACTGGCAAACAGCCTCGTGATTTGACCCGGCGCGACGAGGAGTTGAGGTAAGGAATATCCCGATCCAACGACCGTGATTCCTTGCCCGAACAGTTGCGTCACGCTGATGAGCATCACGCACGTGGCAGTCTTTAGTATTAAGCGCATTGCCGCTCCCTTACGTTAAGAGGCGATTGGACGGGCAGGATCGACCTTCTGCAACCGATTATACACCCCGGCACGATCACTGAGTGGAATGGATGTGCTGCTCAGCGCATCGTGGAGACGTGGCTTTCTGGTAAGCTCGGTCTAAGTGCGTTTTCTTGGCCTTGAAGACGCCCCGTCAACACTAGGATCCAGAGCTCGGAATCAAATCCATCACCGGTTGAACCTGTTGGATTTCCATTAGCAATATTCGCCAATCCCGATTAGGATGGAGCTGCGGAGCGGCGCGACGCATTGAAGAGGATCACACCATTTTGGTGCATACTGGTGGCATGAGAGCTCACAAGACGGTGCGGCAAAGCGTCAGCCTGCCGGCGAACATCGCGGCACAGGTTCGCAGTCTGGCCAAGACGCGCAGGCTCAGTGCCAACAGGATGCTCGTAGAACTTATCGAGAACGGGATGGAAGCTGAGAAGCGCAGGCAGCAGGAGTTTTTCGACCTTGCCGAACGCTTCAGGAGCGCCACCGATCCCGAAGAGGTCAAGCGATTAGGCGATCGAATGGGCCGTATGGTCTTCGGCGACTGATGCCGAAGATCGAGAGTTGGGGCAATCTGCCGGCCGGCGTCCGGGAGCACTTGATTGACCGAATGCGGGACCGGACGATCGGCATTGCCAACCTCAATCAACTTCGGCTCTGGATCGAATCGAAACCGGAAGTGCCTGAGGGGGACTGGTATAAAGACTTCGGCTCGTTCAAGATCTGCGGCCGCGGGTCGTTTCCGAAGACCTTCCTGCTCCGCGGCCAAGCCGCAAAAGGCCTGGCCCTCTAACTTCCCGAACCCGCTCCCATCTCTCTTCCCTGCTGCCCTACGTTACGATATCCCTATGTGGCTTGGCATTGATATCGGCACCGGCGGCACTCGCGCCCTCCTGATCGACGAGCGCGGCGGCGTCCGCGCGGGGTACACCGCTCCTCACGAAGAGATGCGTATGGAGCGCCCCCTGTGGGCGGAACAGCGTCCCGAGAATTGGTGGGATGCCGCGGTCGCTGCCATCCGCGGGGTCCTTGCCGCCGCGGGCGTCTCCGGCGACCAGATCAAGGGCATCGGCCTCTCCGGCCAGATGCACGGGCTCGTCATCCTCGACAGCGCCGATGCGGTGATCCGCCCGTCGCTCATCTGGTGCGACCAGCGCAGCCAGTCGCAGGTCGACGCCGTCAATGCCAAACTCGGCCGCGCGACCGTCTTGCAGTACATTGCCAACCCGGTGCTCACCGGCTTCACGCTTCCCAAGCTGTTGTGGGTCCGCGATAACGAGCCGCGGAACTTCGAGCGCGTGCGCAAGATGCTCCTGCCCAAAGACTATGTGCGCTTCCGTCTGACCGGCGAGTTCGCCTCTGAGGTCTCCGACGCCTCCGGCACCGCGGTCTTCGACGTGGTGAACCGCCGCTGGTCCTACGAGATGATGGACGGCCTCGGCCTCGACCGCTCCATCCTGCCGGCATGCTACGAATCGGTCGAGGTCAGCGGCAAGATCACGGCTGCGGTTGCGGAACTCACGGGCCTGCGGGCCGGCACACCGGTAGTCGGCGGCGGCGGCGACCAGGCGGCGAGCGCGGTGGGCAACGGGATCGTCGAGGAGGGCATCGTCTCCTGCACGCTTGGGACCTCCGGCGTGGTGTTCGCGCACATGGAAAAGGTGGCGTACGATCCCGCCGGCCGCGTCCACACTTTCTGCCATGCCGTGCCCGGCAAGTGGCACGTGATGGGGGTCACTCAGGGCGCCGGGCTGAGCCTGCAATGGTTCCGCAACCGGCTGGCGCCAGGGACATCGTACGACGCGCTCACGGCCGAGGCGGCGCAATCGCCCGCCGGCGCGCAGGGCCTCTTCTGGCTGCCCTACCTGATGGGCGAGCGCACCCCGCACCTGGACGCCACCGCGCGCGGCGGTTGGATCGGGCTGACCGCCAGCCACACGCGCGCCGACTTGATCCGCGCCGTGATCGAAGGCGTCTCCTACAGCCAGCGCGATTGCCTCGACATCATCGAGTCCCTCGGAGTCGCCATCAACTCCGTGCGCGCTTCCGGGGGTGGCGCCCAAAGCGCCTTCTGGCGGCAATTGCTCGCGGGCATTCTGAATCAACGGGTGGTCACGCTCCAGACGCAGGAGGGCTCGGCCTACGGCGCCGCGCTGCTGGCGTTGGCCGGAACGGGCGAGTATGGTTCCGTACCCGAAGTCTGCCGGGCCGCCATTCGTGAAACCGATTCGGTGTCCGCGGCAGAGGCGGATCGGGCATTCTATGAGAAGGGGCACCGGGTCTACCAAGCCCTTTACCCGGCGCTGAAGCCGATCTACGAACAGATCGCCGCGCTATGAAGGCGTTGCGATGCTGCATGTGACGAATGGCACTTCGGTTTCGCTGGACCGCACCGGGCTGGGCGGCGATATCCTGACCTGGGTGGATGTGCTGCACGAAGGTCCCGTTCCGGCAGGCCTCGGCCAAGCCGAGCTCAGCCGCCTGCGCGGCATCTTTCTGGATGGTGTGTGGCCAGGCGATTCTCCGGCTGCCGATGCGCTGGCCAGGCGCGACCGGACGCTGGCGCGGTTCACCGAGCATGAGGAAGTGGCGCTGTGGTTCGAGCACGACCTGTACGACCAGTTGCAACTGATCCAGATCCTGGATTGGTTTCACGGCCGCACGAGCGGCACGACTCGGTTGAGCCTGATCTGCGTCGACAGGTATCTGGGCAGCCTGACAGGCCAGCAACTCGCAACACTTTGGCCGAGCCGCCACACCGTCACATCCGCCGAGTTCGACCTGGCTGCGGAGGCGTGGCTGGCGTTTCGCTCGCCCGATCCGATGGAGTTGGAGCACCTGCGGCACGAGGATACCGGGGCACTGCCGTTCCTGGCGGGCGCACTACTGCGCCATTTGCAGCAGTTCCCGTCGGTGGAGAGCGGCCTCGCCCGCACGGAGCGTCAGATCCTGGACTTGGTGGACGCAGGCCGGTCTGACTTCGCCTCGCTGTTCCGCGCCGACCAGCAGCGGGAGGAACGGATTTTCATGGGAGACGCCAGTTTCGCCCGCTACGTTCGCAGCCTTTCCGAGTGCCGGCATCCTCTGCTTCGGGATGCGGACGGCTACAGCCTAACGCCCACCGGCCGCGAAGTGCTGGCTGGCCGCGCCGACCACGTACGGCTCAATGGGATCAATCGCTGGCTGGGCGGAGTGCACCTGCTTGGCGCGGAGGCCCTGTGGCGTTGGGACGAAGCGGGGCAGCGGCTGGTGCGGCACTAAGGAAGTTAGACGATCCACGGCAAAGGCCCTTTCACTCGGCGCGCGCCCGGGTTGCCAATAGAGTGCGCAAGCGGGTCTATACTTGGACCATGGCCACATCCAGCGAGGATCGGATCAGTCGGACGCCCGGTATCTGCGGCGGCAAAGCCTGCATCACGGGTCACCGCGTTCGTGTGCTTGATGTGGTGGGGTGGCACGAACACCAAGGCATGACCCCCGACGAGATCGTTTCCCACGTTCCCTCCATCACTCTCGCGGACGTCCATGCCGCTCTTGCCTACTACTTCGATCACATGGAAGAGATCCAGCAGGAAATGCGCGCGGAGCGGGCATTTGCGGAAGAGTTCCGCCGGAGTCATCCATCCCTGCTGCAAGTGAGGCTGCGGGACGAAGGGTTGGAAGCATCCTGAGCAGTGCCATTCGGTTTCACCTTGACGAGCACATCTCAACCAACATCGCGGCCGGCCTTCGGCAGCGCAACATTGACGTGACTACCACCGTAGGCGCGGGTCTGATCGGCGCTACCGACCTGATACACCTTCGATTCGCCGCTGCCAGCGGGCGCGTCATCGTTACACAAGACGACGACTTTCTCCGGCTTCACGCACAAGGAGTGGCCCACGCGGGCATCGCTTACTGCCAGCAACATTCCATGTCTGTCTGGCAAATGCTCCGGCGTCTGATTCTGATCCACGACCTGCTGTCGCCAGAGGAGATGGCCGGCAGAGTTGAATTCCTGTGAATGTCTTCAATCGCCGCCATGCGCTACTTGTTCGCGTACGCGCACAAATCCGCCGCGGGACATTCGTGGCATAACGGCCCATTGTTCCGGCATAGCGTTTTGCCGTGCTCGCGGAGCAGCAGGTGGGCGCGCGCCAGGGACTCGGCATCGCGTGGAAGTTCACCGGCCAAAGCCTCCTGCACGGAGCGGTATTGAACGCCGTAGTTCTTCTGGGCCCTTCCGTAGCCTACGCGGGTGAGCACGCGAACGCCGCCCCACTCCAGCGGCAGTCCCGCCTGAACCCCGCAGAAGAGCAGGATCTTCTCCGCTCCCGGTTCTCCGATATTCGGGAACTGCTTCAGTGCCTTTTTGGCTTTTGCGTAGGGCTCCTGAAGGATCCGGTCCAAATC
>PMTT01000730.1:8105-11752 GCA_003167275.1 Bryobacterales bacterium
TGTTGGTTTTTCTTGCCCTGAAAACCCACACAGGCAAGAATGCCCGCGCCACGAAGACTCACCTCTGAATTCGGGCCGAGCCGCCCTTGGCAAATGCGCGAACCTGGTCAACCGTTGCCATCGTCGTGTCCCCAGGGAACGTCGTCAACAGGGCGCCGTGGGCCCATCCCAGCTTGACGGCATCGGCCGGCGACTCGTTAGTAAGCAAACCGTAGAAGAAGCCCGATGCGAAGCCATCGCCGCCGCCGACGCGATCGTAAACACCCAGATCGGCGGTCGGCGCGGCGTGGGTTTCGCCGTTGATCCAGGCCACCGCGCTCCACCGGTGATGGTTCGTCGAGGTCACCTCGCGCAACGTCGTCGCGATGATCTTAATCTGGGGATGTTTCTCCACCACCCGGTCGATCATCCCGAAAAACGCGCCGGGGTCGAGTTTGGACTTCGCCGCCACTTCCGGCCCGGGAATCCCCAAGCCCTTCTGCAGATCCTCCTCGTTTCCCACCAGGACGTCCACGTTCTTCACGATCCGGTCCAGCACCGCGACAGCGCGCTCTTCACCGCCCGAGATGTTCCAGAGCTTCGCGCGGTAGTTCAAATCGAAGGACACCACCGCGCCGACAGCCTTGGCCGCCTGCATGCCTTCGATGATGACCTCCGCCGTGGTTGGGGACAGCGCCGCGAAAATCCCGCCGCTGTGGAACCATCGCACGCCGCCCGCGAAAATCGAACTCCAGTCGAAATCCCCTGGCTTCAGGCGGCCCGCCGCCTCGTTCGAACGGTTGTAAAACACCACCGGCCCGCGGACGCCGAGGCCGCGGTCGCTGTACACCGTCGCCATGTTGGGGCCCGTGACCCCGTCGTGTTTGAAACGTTTGTAGAAGGGCTTGACCCCCATCGCGCGCACGCGCTCGTGGATCAGGTCCCCGATGGGGTAATCGACCATCGCTGAAACGATGCCGGTCTTGAGACCGAAGCAGTCCGCCAGGTTCGCCGCGCAGTTGAACTCGCCGCCGCTGACGTGAATCTTGCATTCGGTCGCCTTGCGGAACGGGATGATGCCGGGATCCAGACGGTGGATCAGGGCGCCAATGGAGACGAAGTCCAGCGCGCCCTCCGGTCGAATCTTCAGACCATGGTTGGTTTGGTTTTCCATAACTTCAAAGACAAACTTCGTAGTGCCGCAGAATGTCGGGCCACTTCCCCTGGGCCTGCAGCAGCAGTTCGATCACTTCCCGCACGGCGCCCTGGCCGCCCGGCGCCTGGGTCACGTAGTGCGCAATCCCTTTCACTTCGGGCCTGGCGTTGGCCGTGGCAATCGCCAGGCCCACGCGCCGCATCACGACCACGTCCGTGAAATCGTCGCCGATGTAGGCCACTTCGCTGGAATCGACCTGGGCGTCCGCGAGAATCTCCTGGATGATCGGAATCTTCTCGGTATGCCCCTGGTAGACATACTTGAACTTGCACTGTTTGGCGCGCTCGACCGTGGCCGGCGATACGCGCCCGCTGATCAGGCCACAGGGGAATCCCAGGCGCGCCATCCATTGCAGCGCGATCCCGTCCTGGGAGTCGAAACCCTTGCTCTCGGCCATGTTGCCGTCGGGACCCGGCACGTTGTAGAGTTTGCCGTCAGTGAGGACGCCATCTACGTCCATCACCAGCAGGCGGATCTTGGATGCGAGTTGCGTTACGTCAGCGTTCAAAAGCTCTCCCCTCGATTCGGGCTCCGCGAAGTGCGTCCGCCGTTCAGGCCGTGTAGGTGCTGGACGAGACGTTCCCGCCCTTGCCGGTCCAGTTGGTGTGGAAGAACTTGCCGCGCGGCTGGTCCACCCGCTCGTAGGTGTGGGCGCCGAAGTAATCGCGCTGGGCCTGCAGCAGATTGGCCGGCAAACGTTCGCTGCGATACCCGTCGTAGAAGGACAGGGCGGTGGTGAAAGCCGGGGCGGGGACGCCCGCTTCCACGGCCTTGGCCACCACGCGCCGCCACGACGGCTGGCAGCGGGCGATCACCGCCGTGAAGTAGGGATCCAGCAGCAGATTGCTCAGAGCGGGGTTCCGGTCGAACGCTTCCTTGATCTTGCCCAGGAACGCCGACCGGATGATGCAGCCCTCGCGCCACACCAGCGCCATGCTGCCGTAGTTCAGATTCCAGTGGTACTCCTTGGCGGCTTCGCGCAGCAGCATGAAGCCCTGCGCATAGGACACAATCTTGGAGGCCAGCAGCGCCTGCCGGATATCTTCGACGAACGCCTTGCGGTCGCCCTCAAACTGGAACTTCGGGCCAGTCAGGATCTTGGAGGCCTCCACGCGGCCATCCTTCATGGCGCTCAGGCAACGGGCATAGACCGCCTCGCCGATCAGCGTCAGCGGCATACCCAGATCCAACGAGTTCACGCTGGTCCACTTACCCGTGCCCTTTTGTCCGGCGGTGTCGAGGATCTTGTCCACGACGTACTCGTTGTGCTCGTCCTTGTAGGCCAGGATTTCGCTGGTGATCTGGATCAGATAGCTGTCGAGCTCGCCCTTGTTCCACTCAGTGAAGACGGCGTGCATCTCGTCGTTGGACATGCCCAGCCCTTCCTTCAAGACTTGATAGGCCTCGCAGATGAGCTGCATGTCGCCGTACTCAATGCCGTTGTGAACCATCTTCACGTAGTGGCCGGCGCCGTCTTCGCCCATCCAGTCGCAGCAGGGCGAGCCGTCGGGGGTTTTGGCGGCGATCGCCTGGAAAATGTCTTTCACCAGCGGCCACGCCTTTGGGCTTCCGCCGGGCATCATGGACGGTCCGAAACGGGCGCCTTCTTCGCCGCCCGAGACACCGCTTCCGCAGAACAGCAGGCCCTTGCTCTCCAGGTACTTGGTGCGCCGGATGGAATCGGGGAAATGCGAATTGCCGCCGTCGATGATCAGATCGCCGGCTTCCAGATGCGGCAGCAGCATTTCGATGAAATCGTCGACCGCCGCACCCGCCTTGACCATCAGCATGATCTTGCGGGGACGCTTCAGAAGGCTGGCCACCTCTTCGATGGAGCGCGCGCCGATGATGGTGCTCCGTCCTTTGGCGGCGTCGTTCAGAAACTCGTCGACTTTGGACACGGTGCGGTTATACGCCACCACGGTGTACCCATGGTCGTTCATGTTCAGGATCAGGTTCTGGCCCATAACAGCCAGTCCGATCAAAGCGATGTCTGCCGTTTGTTCCATGTTTATCTCTGTGGGACAGGCCTCGCGGCCCATCTCTCTCTAACAGGATGCCGAACCCTTTTATAACATGGGGTCATTCCGTGAACCAAACCGAAGGCAGTGTTTGGGCGGGAGCTCGGGGCATAAGGGGCCTGGGGGCAGGGCAAAATGAAGGAACGAACCCAGTGTTTTGTTGAGCCGATTGGGGTTGTACGAAATTGGCTTTTGGCTTTCGGCTGCGTTCGCCGGCGATGATCTGGGATGGGAAGCACGCGGCAGCCTTGCCTTCGGCGGAGTGTAGGCCGGCGGGCCTATGAGCGTTGAGGCGGTTGGCCGCTTTTTTTTGGGGATACTCATCCACCAGGAATAGCAGGTGAGGGGGCTGGAGTCTGAAATTGGGGGCTGTAAATGGTTGAGGGGATTGAGAGAGTATTTTGAAAAACACGTGACCGTCTTGCAGAACT
>PMTT01000727.1 GCA_003167275.1 Bryobacterales bacterium
GGCTGCCAGTGGGGACCCGAACCGTGGCCGCGCAGTCCGGGAAGTTCCTGCCATGTCTTGCCGCCGTCGGCGGTGCGGAACAGCGCAGCGTCCTCCACTCCGGCGTAGACGTTATCCGGATCGGTCAGGGACGGTTCCAGATGCCAGACCCGCTTAAACTCCCAGGGATGGGGCTTGCCGTCATACCACTGGTGCGTGCCGGGGACGCCGTCGTAAACAAACTTGTTGCCTACCGGCGCCCAGGTCTGACCACCGTCATCAGAGCGTTGGATCTGTTGCCCGTACCAGCCGCTCGACTGAGACGCATACAGCCGATTGGGGTCGGCGGGCGATCCTTTGACGTGGTAGATCTCCCAGCCCCCGAAGTGGGGGCCACTGACGTCCCACTGCTCACGCTTCGCGTCCGACGTCAAGAGGAACGCGCCTTTCCGTGTGCCAACCAGTACCCGTACCTTACTCATTCTTTCCTGCCTCCTGAATATTGCGTAGGACAGGTTCCCGACCTGCCCTCCATGAATTTGAGACTTGGGCAGGTCAACGTCCTGCCCTTTCACCCTCTCAGTCCCAATGTGTTATCGATTGGGCCGGCTCAAAATCGACACTCGCCAGAAAAAATCTTGGGCCGAGCCAAGCGAATGTAACAATTCGCCCGCGAAAATGCAAGCCTCCGTGCGTCCTTAACTTGTTCCAAACCAGCGCGAGTGGAAATGTGTGCCTGCTCGCAAAAGGTCAGGGAAAGTACCCTGGACCGTCGGGACTGGCAAATGATACCTTTGAGAAGGGCGCGTGCACCGTTCGACGTGGTTCGGGCGGTCTGGTAACGGGCGAGCGGCAAGACCGTCGGCGCTACATTCGCGCTGCGAAGATCGTTGACAAAATCGCGCGTCGGGTTATCATTTGGATTACCCCCCCGATTGAAAATCCGAAGGCATCGTGAACTCCACCAGCTACCCAGTCATTTTGGAAACCGATCTCGCCGGCGTGGAACGCCATGGGCGCGGCAAAGTCCGCGATGTGTACCGCATCGCCGACCGCCTGTTAATTGTCGCCACCGACCGCATTTCCGCCTTTGATTATGTGTTGGCCACCGGCATCCCCGACAAGGGCAGGGTGCTCACACAACTGTCGATCTTCTGGTTCGAGTTTTTGAAAGATCTCACGCCGAATCATTTCCTTAGCGCGCGCGTCGAGGATTATCCGGAGCCCCTTCCGAGCTTTCGCGATCAGATCGACGGGCGGTCGATGCTGGTGAAACGCGCCAACATGATCGAGATCGAATGCGTCGCGCGAGGCTATATCTCCGGCTCCGGCTGGAAGGAGTATCGCGAAGGGGGCACGGTTTGCGGAATTGCTCTGCCCAGCGGACTCCGGGAGAGCGACCGGCTTCCCGAGCCGATCTTCACGCCTGCCACCAAGGCGCAAAACGGACACGACGAAAATATTTCGTTCGAGCGTGCGTGCTCCCTGATCGGTGAAGATCTCGCGAAGAGAGTGCGGGACCTCACACTTGCCCTTTACAGTCGCGCCTCCCAGTACGCGGAGACCCGCGGCATCATCATCGCGGACACGAAATTCGAATTCGGATTCGCAGGGGAAGAACTGGTATTGGGAGACGAAGTCCTGACGCCCGACTCCTCACGATTCTGGCCGGCGGAGACCTACCAACCTGGAGGGCCGCAGCATTCGTTCGACAAGCAGTTCGTGCGCGACTACCTGGAGTCGATTCATTGGAACAAACAGCCGCCGGCGCCCGGGTTGCCTGCGGAGGTGGCCGAAAAAACCAGTGAGAAATACCGCCAGGCGTACCGAGTGCTCACCAGCCATGACCTATGAACTGGCTTGACGCCCTCCTCTTGGTGATTTTCGGTGTTTCAGTCCTGACCAGCTTTCGCAAAGGGCTCTCGCGCGAGGTGATCGGGCTGGTTGCGGTAGTTGTCGCTCTTATTTTCGGAATCTGGTTTTATGGCACGGCCGGCGGTTTGGTGTTACCCTACGTAAGTTCCCCGGCTGTCGCGCATCTGGTCGGTTTCTTGATAGTGTTCTTCGGCGTGATGCTGCTGGGCAGCATCGTGAGCCACGTGGTCGGAAGATTCCTGCGGGTGACAGGACTTTCGTTTGTGGATCACGCTTTGGGTGCGGTTTTCGGACTGGTGCGCGGGACTTTGGTTTCCGTGGCGCTACTGATGGGGATTATGGCATTTTCGCCGGGCGATCAGCCCCCCGAATCCGTAGTGAACTCGCGAATCGCTCCTTACGCCGTGGATGCGGCCCGCTTCTTCGTGTCGATGGCTCCTCACGAATTGCGGGAGGGCTTCGGGAAGACATATGCCAAGGTTAAGGCGGCCTGGCAGAATACTCTGGAAAAGGGTATTCCAGGTGCGCCCAAAGGGGAAAGGGGGGGGCATGAAAGAGAGATTTGACCTGCTGGTGGAGCATCTCCTCAAAGGCAACATTTTCCTGCCGGAAGCGATCGAGATCTTGGAAAAGAGCATGATCCGTCTCTCTTTAGAGGAGAGCGGCGGCAATCAGTGCGCCGCCAGCAAACAACTGGGAATCCATCGCAATACGCTGCAGCGGAAAATGTTGGAATACGGCCTCGGAAAGGGCCGAACCCGAGCGCGCCGCAAGCCGATAGTCACCGAAAGGCGCCCACGCAGGCCGAAGAGCGGAGCCGCCTAGCGGCGGGCCTTCCCACTGACATGGACTTACTGATCTTCGACCTCGACGGTACCCTGATCGATTCCAGGCTGGACCTCGCCAACGCCGTGAATGCTACTCGCACGCACATGGGAATGACCACGCTCGATAACGAGCGCGTCTACTCCTATGTGGGCAACGGCGCCCCGGTGTTAATCCGCCGGGCGCTCGGCGACCAGGCCGCGGAAGCCGAGGTTCAGGAAGGGCTGGAGTTCTTTCTGGAGTATTATCGCGAGCACGATCTCGATAACACCACGCTCTACCCCGGCGTCAAAGAGGCTCTGGACCGGTTCCGCGCAGCAGGGAGGCACATGGCCGTGTTGACCAACAAGCCCGTCCGCATGAGCCGCGCGATTGTCGAGGGACTGGGCGTCGGCGCCCACTTCTTCCAGGTGTATGGCGGCAACAGTTTTGAATTCAAGAAGCCCCATCCCATCGGTGTCGAGGCCCTCCGGAAGGAGGTTGGCGCAAGCCGCGAGGCCACGATGATGGTGGGTGACAGTTCCGTGGACGTCCACACGGCGCGCAACGCCGGCATCCTTTGCTGCGGCGTCACGTACGGATTTCAGCCGGAGACCCTCGCCGACCCCGCCCCGGATCTGCTCGTGGATCGCATGGAAGATTTCGCCGATTGGGTCCTGGCAAAGGATGGAGACCAGAAATGAACCACCGCCCCGGAGTCACCGTGCCAGTCACTGGCATTTACTGGTGCACGGTCTGCAAGTTGCCCGAGAAGTTTACGGCCGGCCAGGAGTTTCCCGAGTGCCGTAACATGTGCGGGCGCGGTCTCTGGGAGCTGGTAGAAGAAGGGCCGAAGCCTTAGTGGCACACCAATACCAATCCTTGCCAGATCACAGTCACCTGAATCGGGAGACTCTTTTGAAGTCTGGTCAGCACTGACAGCATCTTTTCAACGCGCCCATCTCCACGCATCATCATTCGTGAAGTCCTGGGGCCGCGGCGCCCCCCCTGGCCAGCCGGCCTACACTCGCCAATCTCTTTGGTTAGCAGTACGCAACTCGTTAGTTATCAGTACTCTACGGGCTTAGAAACGGTTGCGGTGCGGCGGATGGAATGCTACCGTCAGGAACAGGCCGATTCACTCTAAATGGCCTTCTGATGGCATCCCGAATGGCACTGCGATCACTCTTCGCAGCACCATTCAGGCCGCCCGACTCGCATTGGAAAGACAAACACGGCTGGATCTTTATAGATCCGCCAGCGCATTCCCAAAATAGAATGAAGGACCGCACAGTATCGCTCATCTTCGCCGTTCTCCTGATTCCTGGAAGCCTCGGCGCATTGAACATCACGTTCGTCACCGGCAGCGGAGCCGGCAACGGCAGCGAACGTTGTTTGACCGGCGCGACGCAGGATGGCGGCACTTGCGACACCGTCGGCAATTATAGTGGCCTTACATCCATGGTTCAGTTGTTTGCCGACTCGCAGGGTGCAACACTGACCCGAATAGACGATACGACGGACCAGTTATGGACCGTTGTCGGGCCCAACGCCGGCGCGTTCGCGATCGGCCGCTCGGCAGGCAGGGACTTCTCGTTAGGTACGATCCCGGGATCCTCGCCTGGAACCTTTACCTCGGTGCTGCCGCCCTTTGGTTCCAATGCGTTCGTTTTGCCGTCGATTCCGACCGGACAAAACGCGAATGGCGATCTGTCTGTCGTAGCCGGGGAGTACGACATCAACAACCGTCCCGCCTCCTTTACTCCGATCACGCAAGCGGGAAGCTTCCAGGTTGCCATTCAACAGCAGGGCGGCCCGGACCTCTGGTCTTCCTATAGCCCGGACAACTTGGACGGCCAGGATCACATGGTCACCTGGCAGCTCACTGACGCCTACCTCACCGCCAACAACCTGGTCTGGTACATCGCGGGCTTCGAGAACGCCGCGTCTCCGGGTTCCGATCGCGATTTCAACGACTACGTTTTTCTTTATCAGGACGTGGCTCCGGACGCCCCCGAACCGGCTACCTTCCTTCTCATCGGTTCCGCGCTAATTGGCCTCGGTGTAATCCGGCGCTTGCGTAAGTCCTAACCGCTAGGTCTCTGACCGCGTGATGATTTGCACTTGCCGGAAACCATAATCGCCACCAATCTCGCGGTCGAGGCACTAGTGTGCACTGATCTCCGCTTTGCCGCGAGTCACTTGGAGAGCGAGTCGCGCGTTTCCCGCAGTGTGTTCTCGAGGCTTTCTTTAGGTAAGTCCCGGATGATGGGCTTGATCAGCCAACCGAGTCCGGCCGGCACGTCGCGGGTCAGGGAGACCGCCTCGCATTCCACCCATGTCCCTCCGTCACGCTCTTCGAAACGCCAGAAGGTAGTCAGCTTCCAGAGGAAACCCTGACCGGTGCCCGGCGGGAGTGCGTGCTCGTCGGGCTTCCCTGCCCTCTCCACCTCCGAAACTTTAGTCGTTCGGGAAACACTGCGCCACTTTCCAGGTCCCACCTGGAAATAGTGAACGTCGTGCTCGGTGTCGAGCACCACGGTGACCACCTTCTTCTTGAGGAGCCGCATGTAGACGCGGAAGTCGTTCCCGTTGCGGGCGAGCAACCGGGACGCAATCACTTCCGGCCGGTAACTCTCCTTGTGGTCGTAGTCCTGCATTACCGCCAGAGTCGTCTCCAGCTTGACGCCTGGAACGAATACGGATCCCACCCAGTCGTGCACCAGGCCGCCCTGCACCTCGGTCTCGGGCCTGGGTCCAAACGGCTCCACGACGGTCTGGCCCTGGCGCACCCGCCGCGCGCGATCCGCGGATTCATCGGCCCACAGAAAAGTGGTCCGCGCATCCAGGCGAAGCTCGGTCTGACGAATGTAACGGTCGAATGCCTCCGCCGTCTGCGGCTTCAGTTCTCCGGCGCCCAACTGAGACACCAGCAATGCAGCCACGGCGAGACATTTCATGCTTCTATTCTCGCCCAGCTTGTGGGGCAGATTGTTAATCTGCGGCCGATTGTCAATCGGCCAAAATTAGCCCTTTGCGACCTTCCCGCTGTTGGCGCGTCAAGCAAGCAGGCGGATTTCCAATCAGCCGCAGGTTGACAACCTGCCCCACAAGCCACCTACTGCACCTTGGCCTGCCGCGTAACGGCCGTCTCCTTGCCGGAATGCACGGCAGCCAAACGCTTGTGCGTGGCCAGAGCCGCGTCGATCAGCTCGCGGTAAGGACGGTCCGTCACATCCACCAACCCAATGTTGTAGTTCTCGCCGTCGAACCGGCCGGTGGATGGCTCGTCCACCCACTCGAACCAGTGGGTCCCCACGATCGACGGGTCGGCCATGGCGTTCTCCACGTAATACCGATAGGCCACGCCGCGTTCCTCCTGGCTGCTGGTCTGCTTCAACCCCGGAGTCATGCCCCGCCCCGGTGTGCCGAAGTGAAACTCGCCGATCAGGATCGGGCGGTCAATCAGGCTCCGCACCTTATCGATCTCCGTTTTGTTCACCGTGTAGGCGTAGTTATTCAAGCTGTAAACGTCGAAGACCTTGGACAGGCGGACGATTTCGACCGGCGCCGAGGAGCCGAAGCGCAGTCCCAGGTTCAAATGGTTGGGATCGTGCTTCCGGATGGCCGCCGTCGCAGCTTCCACGAAGCGACCATACGTCTGATACAGGAACGCCTTGCGCCGTTCGGGCGTATCTCCGTCCACGAGGAACGCCTTCAGGGCCTTTTGAAGGGCGCTGGCCGGACCGGCGAGGATGGCATCCACCGCCACCGTTTCGCGCCCCGGCCACGGCGGTTCGTTCCCCAGGAAATATCCCAGCACGTAGGGGTCGTCCTTGTGTGAGTCGCACTGTTGGGCGGCCGCCCGGTCGATGTTCTGCGCGTATTCGGGCGAATAGACGTCGGGCACGCCCATGGGACCGGTCTCGATCCCCCAGCCGCGAAGCGTCACCACATACGGAATACGGTGCGCATTCCCCAGGCGTTGGTCGGACCAGTTCCCAACCGTGTTGAAGCCCCAGGCGAACATCCGGCGGACGGTCAGGTCGACCCACTGCTGGCTCCAATCCGTTCCGAACCGGCGAACCATGTTCCACGTATAGAACGACGCGCCGCGGCCTCCGCTACGGGGTGGCGAAACTGCGCCGGGGGCCGCCGCGGAGGGTGGGGTGATCACCACCAATCCGCCTGCTCGCGCGCCGGATGGAGCCGGTCCCGACGGAGGAATCGCGGCGAACAGTTGCTCGCGTCCCTGTGTGGAGGTGGAGACGGAAGTCCCGATGGAATCGGAACCAACCGAGAGGAACAGGTGCCCGTCGGGATCCACGAACCACCATTTCCCTTCGATCTTCTCCACGCGGAAGAAGCCTGTGGCCTTGGCTTTGGTGCCCACGTAACCGCCGTAGCGGCACCCGGGGGGCGCCGCGCTTCCCAGTTCCTTCTCCTCGGCGGCCCACGCCGCTTTCAACTGTCCGAGGCTGGTCGCCTTACCGGGCCAATCCTCGCCCATCCACTGGCCGAACTGGTCGACCAGAGGCTTAGCCTCCAGTAGCGTGTCGCCCGGATCTTCGTGAGACAACCGCACCGAACGGATTTCGAGCGCCGGCCCTCCGATGGGATTGGCCATCACGACGCCGATCTCGCGAACGGCGGTCAATTCGCCGGGAGCACCGCTGAGATTGATGAACATCATGGGGCGGGCCTTGTTGTGGACGGAGGCCAGGTCATTTCCCTGCCGGGCCGCCTCGGTGAGAAAACTCAGCGGCACGGCGGAACGAATCCAGGCGCCGGGCACCGGGGCCAAACGCACCGAGCGCACACCGGTGGCATCGTGGATTCTCAAGTCAAAGCGCTGCGGCGAGGTAAGCCGCAGTTCCAACACCAGCAACTGGAAGGTACTCCAATCGGCCGGCAGACCGGCGTCCAGTTCTTTCAATGCCCACGTATGCTCCGCCCCGGCGCTCTCAAAAACGACCCGCCTGGTTTCACCGCTCGCGGGACCCGCTGCGGCGAGAAGCGTAAACAACAACCAAATCCAACTCCGTTTCATTTACGTTCTCCGGAAACATCAGGTTGGCACATGGCACGCCGCAACGCCAGCGGGTGCCCGTGGCGCAGGTGGTCTCCGCCTGCGCAATCGATTTTTCCTCCGCACCGCCTAACGCTACTTCTGGGGGAATTCCCAGTGCACGCCTTTAGGCAGATTCAATTTCACGGCAGACTCGGGAATGTTGACGTTGACCTGCATCTTGGTATAAGTGGCCAGCAAATAGTCCTTGCCGGGTTGGAACATCTTCTGCTGAACCGATATGCCCGTCTGGTCGGATATCCACAGCTCGAACATCGGGAATTGGGCAAGCAGTTCTTTGGATTTCGGAATCAACTCAATGCGCGTCGTGGATTCCCCTGCGACGGCCTCGGGACCGCCCAGCTTTACCGAATAGGAGTCCAGCAGGTCTTTGGAGTTACTGCCGAATCCCAGCAACATAAACTGCTCCACCTGGGAACGGTGGTGCTTGCCCAGATCGTATTCCTGAACGATTAGGGTCTTCGGATAGAAGATATCGACTTTGGTCCCCGCCAGCATGACCTGTTTCTGGTCAGGCTGCTGGAAATCGATCAACATCCGCAGATCGTGCGGTTTTGGCACCCTGACCACGATGGACCCGATATCCACGCTGTCCTCGTTAATCACCTCGGTGTGCGCCAATTTCCTCATGTCCGCCTTTAACCCTTTGAATCGGGCCGAGGCTTGGTCCATCCGGCTGAACACCGCTTGCAGCGAATTATCCGCCGCCCAAGCGTCCAAGTGCGACCCCAGAAGGGCGGCCACCGAACCAATCAAAACGAACACCGATCGAAGCAGGCGCATGCAACGTGACTCCCTTACTGAATACGCGAACCTTCCGTCCAGGGAGTACAACCGGTCCCTGGCGCCAGCGGAATCAGAGCTGGGCAAATGCCATGTACCCCTGCAATTCGCCTTCCGAATCCAAAATGGGCTCCACGCGGATAACCTGCAGATGGCGGTTACCAGTGCGCTTTTGGAGCAGCGCCGTTAGTTTGACCACCCGCTGGTTCTCGGGGATATTCTTCAGCAGCTCGGCATCCACGAAAAACGGCGAGCTGCCCTTTTCCGCAGGCAGCATGGCGATGCTGCTGGCTTTCGGAATGCGCGGTTGATCGTGAAACCAGTCCCGCGGGGTCAGGAAGATGAACGCGAGGATGAGCCCCACGATGAGATCATACGGCCTGCTGGCGCGCGGGTAGTCCCAAAAGATGAAGCGCTTCAACATTTGATAGACGCTATCTTATCAAGCTGCACGCGCCTGGAGAGAAACATTCCTTCACCACCCTCGCGGCAGCACGAGGTGGACGCCTTTACTCTCATTCACCAGCTCAAATCCGTTGAGGTCCTCGAGAGTGGCAGCCAAAAACGCCTCAGGGGATACCGGTTCAGGCGCGGACTTGGATGGCAGTTCGCTGGCTCAGGCCGCAGTTCGTGCCAAACCAGGGCGGCCGGCCCCGCCAGCACGATGGCGAGCCTGATCCCCAACGAAACTCCAATCCACCAGGACCGGCGAATGGTCATCGTATCATTCTACGGCACGGGCCTTCGCTGGGGCGGCCGATTGTCGTCGAAAAAGGATGAAAGTGGTAGGCTTCCGCCTGCGAATCGGGCTTGTGGGACGCAGAGGGTCCTCTTAACGGCGTGCTTCAGTACTGTGTCTGACGTGGAATATACGAAAAAGCTTGCTTGGTGACGGTGGATACCTTATCTTCTTGGTGTAGTGTGCCGCACAGTTTCTCCGGGAGCGGGAAAACGTGGGAGATTCCGCCGGGAACCGAAAGGAGCCAGCCTACGTGATATACCTGATGAACCTCAGAGGCAAGCCAGCGTCGCCGGCCGCCTGCCTTGCGACCACATGAGCGGCTCCGGAACCCGAACGTGAATGCAAATTCTTGCGTTGACGGAATGAATCCATCGACGTCTTTTAATTGACAGGGATCCTAATTAGACCCCTTCTTTGATCGATTTGGAGGATTACAGACGTGGCGCCCGCACCGACAACAATCAAGGTCGAGCCCTTCCTGGAAAAGTACTGGCTGCAGGTTTCGTATGTGCTCGACGCGCTGGGATACACCAGGACAGACACCGGCGAGAGCCTTCCTCCGGGAACCATCGGCAAATTCCGAACCTCTGAAAAGGAGGGTGCACTAACATTCAACGTCGTCATACCAAAGGACTTTCCATCCTCCTGGTTACGCAGCATCGGAATTGAAAGGCCCGACTGTTCCTTGCGCGCGGGCCCGGAGGAATCTGGCGATTCAGAACATCACGTTTTAAAACTTGCCCTCGACCAGTTTCCCGCATACATGAAAGAACATCTCGACTTTTTCAGGATAGTGGAAAACAGCATCGGTGTGGTGGATGCTCTTCCCGAAGCTGGTGCGGATCCAAGGGCTTTTCTGGGCTACGGCTTATACTCGGCTTGTGTTAAAGGAGACGATTACGTTTTCAAAATCCCGGCCGATATCAGTGTTCGCCCGTTTTCCGCTTTTATCGGAATCGACCGCAAAAAAGTAATTCGGGAAGCAGTGGTCGATGATGCGGGCGTGGCCGTTTGCGACAGTCGGGACATTCCTTTGCACAGCTTTGCCGTCCCTATTGCCGCCGTCCGGAGGCACTTCGCCGCACAAACTGTGGACGGACAAAGAACCGTGACCTTTACGGTAAAGTCAGGGCCTGGGAAGACGCCGCAGTCCAGTGTCGACAGCGGGCTGCCACGACGGTGAGGTTGGCAGACAGGGCGATTTCCGCTGTTCGATTTTTTGGGGGGCCAGTGACGCCGAACACGAATCCTAAGCCGACGATTCTAGTGGTCGACGATGATGTCGCCATTCGTCTTTGGATTCAGGAGGTACTCTTCGAGCACGGATACGACCCGGTTCTGGTCGCGAATGCCTCGCAAGGCCTTTCAGTCTTCCAAATGGATAATCTGGCCATCGATCTGGCAATTGTGGACATGATGCTTCCAGGCGCCACCGGCCTAGACCTTGCAGCCGAACTGGACCGGCAGCGGCCCGGTCTCAGGATTCTCTACATTTCCGGTCGTGTCGACAGCATTGCCATGGAAGCCATCGCCCTGAAATCGCCGGAGCAGGTGCTTCTGAAGCCCTTCACGGAAGAATCGTTGATTGCCCGGATTCATACCCTCATCGGTAAGCCCCCTTGCTCCCAACATGCAAAGGCTGGGGGAGTCTCCAACCCAGAATGAGCCAGGATGGTAGCGCAGGCGGTGCTCGCCTGCACACCGGGATTCAGTGGTTCTCGCGGCGCGTTCTCGGGACGAAGGTTTGAGACTCCCCCCAATTCCCGTATTCTCATCCAACTGTCATCACGCGCACGACGGCATCCAGCAACTCATCCGGATCAATCGGCTTGGCAAGCGACTCCTGGGCGCCGAGATGCTGCGCCATCCGCAGTAGCGGACCTGCAAATTGGCCGGACATCGCGATGATCTTCAGTTGAGGCTTCAACCGGTGCAGCCATTGAATGGTTTCGATTCCTTCCTGCTCCGGCATCGCCAGATCCGTGATCACCAAATCCACTTCGGAAGTTTCCACCTGCCGCATCGCCTCTTTTCCGTTCTTGGCTTCCAGCACCTCGTAACCCACGCTTGTCAGGATCGTCCGTAGAAAGTTGCGGACTCCCAAATCGTCATCCGCCACCACGATGGTGCCCGCCTGCCGCTGGAAACCAGGCGCGACGGTAGACGACTCTGGCTCCGGCTCCTGGTGCACCGGCATGACCGGTTCGGTCCGTGGCAACGCGGTTCCCGCATTCCCAGACGGTTTGAACATCCGCGCTACCTGCTCACAGAATTGCTCGGGAGTATAAGGCTTGGGGAGGAACGCCCGCATCGCGGACGGCGGATGGGTGCCGGCCTCCAGATCCCAGGAATAGCCGGATACGAATAGCGTTCGCAAACCCGGACGGCTCTCCTCCAGCCGGCGTGCCAACTGGGCACCCGACATCCGCGGCATGACGATATCGGTGATCAGCAGCGAGATATTCAGCGATCGATCGGCAGCGATCCTCAGAGCCTCCGCCCCGTCAGCCGCCTGAGCGACCTGGTAGCCCTCCTCTTCCAACAGGATGCACATAAACTGACGCACGATCTCCTGGTCTTCAACCAGGAGAATGGTCCCGACACCCCCCGCAAAGGAACCAGAACCGGCTGTCTCGGCCTTACGATTACATTCCATGCACGCCCCTCCGGCCTTCACCCCGGCCGCTTCATTGCACTCGACCCACAACACTTTCGCCACTGGCAAGGCGGCTCTCCTTCTTGCCCGGTCCCAAAGCGGAGCGGACCTTCACCAATAACCCCTCTGGAGTCAGCGGTTTCGACAAAAACGCGATGCCCTCCCGGACAACCCCCTGGTGAGCGATCACGTTCTCCGCGTACCCCGACATGTACAGCACCTTGGTCTCGGGCCTTACCGCCATCAGGCGTTGCGCCAGTTCCCTGCCGTTCATGCCCGGCATCACCACGTCCGTCAACAGCAGGTGAATCGCGCCGTCGTGCCGTGCCGCTACCTCCAGCGCCGCCGCACCGTCGGACGCTTCCAATACACGGTAGCCGTGGTCTTCCAGCACTTCTCTGGCGAGACTCCGAACGTCCGCCTCATCCTCCGCCAGCAGGACCGTCTCGTTGCCGGTCGAGGCTTCGGGCGCGGGAACCCGAGGGTCCGCCACAGGCGTGATCACTTCCGCGCACGGCAGGTGGATGTGGAAGCTGGTCCCCTTGTCCGGTTCGCTGTGAACCCAGATCCAACCGCCGCTCTGCCGGACCACGCCGTAGACTGTCGCGAGCCCGAGTCCCGTGCCCACGCCTACCCCCTTGGTGGTGAAGAATGGTTCGAAGATGTGGCTGCGCACGGCCTCCTCCATCCCGACGCCTTCGTCGCTCACCGTCAGGAGCACATACGCCCCTGGCTTCACCTCGGGATGCTTGGATGTAAACTGTCCGTCCAGCTCCGCGTTGGTGGTCTGCATGCTAAGGCATCCTCCCTCCGGCATGGCGTCGCGCGCGTTCAGCGCCAGGTTCAGCAGCACCTGGTGAATCTGGCCCGGATCGGCCATCACCCGTCTCAGCGACGCTTCCAGACGGGTGACAATCTGGATGTTCTCCGGAAGCACATGCTGGATCATCTTCTCGGTTTCGAGCACCAGGGCGTTCAGGTCCAACACCTCCGGCCGAATCACCTGCTTGCGGCTGAAGGCCAGCAGTTGCTGGGTCAGTTCCGCGGCGCGCCTCCCCGCCTGCCGGATCTGTTCCAGCCGCTTCCGGTTGGCATCCGGCCCCTGATCGCGCTTCAGGAGCAGATCGGTGTAGCCGTTGATTACGGTCAGCAGGTTGTTGAAATCGTGAGCCACGCCACCCGCCAGGCGACCCAGACCCTCCAGTTTCTGCGCCTGGTGCAACTGCTCCTCCAGCAGCCTCCGGTCGGTGATGTCATTGGATGCAGAAAGCAGACAACGCACACCATCCAACTCGATCACTTCCGCCGACACAATCAGGTAGTGCACTTGCCCCTTCCTGTCGTGCATCTCCACATCCAGCCCGCGCACGCGTCCCTGGGCCCGCAACTCCGCGTAAAACCGGACACGTTGCCTTTCGTCTTCCCAGAGGCCCATTTCGGCCCGCGTGCGCCCGATCACCTCCTCGCGCCGGAGCCCGGTCCGTTCCAGGAAGCTCTCATTGACATCCATGAACCGGGCATCCTCGAGTGCAGCGATACTGAGTGGGAACGGGCTGGCGTTGAAAGCTTTCGAGAAGCGCTCCTCGGAGATCTTCAGCACCGACTGCAGCCGTTCGATATCCCGCCGAAGCGACTTCTCGTGACGTAACTGCTCCGTCTTGGTGCGCAGCCTCCGCCGCTGCGAGCTATAGACCAGGAAGGCGGTGCCCAAGGCCAACGATACGGCCCCCAGCAACCGAAACCACCACGTCTCCCAAACGAACGGCAGCACGTGAATCTTGAGCACCGCGGGATCCGGATTCCAGAGGCCATCGCTGTTGGCTGCCCTGACGCGAAAGACGTAGTCGGCGGGCCGCAACTCCCCGAAGCTGGCCGAGCGCTCCGTCGCGTCCCGCCAGTCTCTGTCGCGTCCCTCGAGTTGATACTGGAAACGCACCCGTGACGGTGCGGTGAGGCTCGTCGCCGTGTAGAAGACCTGCAACCCCCGGCTTCCCGGAGGCACTGACACTTCCTGCAGCGCATTGGGATGGACCGGGATTCTCTCAGCCCCGAAACCTACCGCCTCGATGACCACCGGCGGAATCACTCCATTCCTTCGGATGCGCGTGGGATCCACGACGGCGAGCCCTTTCAAGGTAGCGAACCAGAGCCGGCCATCCTTTCCCTTCCACACTGCCGGTTGGTGGGTGCTGCGGAATTGATTGGTCGAAAGGCCGTCTTCCCTCGTCATCCACAGAACGTCCAGCTTGGCCTGGCGTCCGGCGGCAACCGCATTCAGCGACGCCAGCGTAATGCGCGCGAGCCCTTGCCGGATGGTGCCCATCCACAGGTATCCCTGATCGTTCTCGATGATGCTCGCCGGAGTCGTGACGGGCATCCCTTGTGCGGGCCCGTAGCTCGTCAGCCTTCCCTCGCGTAAGCGGTCCAGCCCCCGGCCATCCACGCCGATCCAGAGCGCGCCATCCCTGCCCGAAAACAAGCACCTGATCGGTCCGTACTGCTTCACACCGGGTGGCAAAAACTCCTGGAACTGTCCGTCCTGCAAGTGAAAAAGCCCCTCCGGCCCACCCGCCCAAACCCCTCCGTGTCCGTCTTCGGCGAGAGCGTCCCAATCGGCTCGCGGCAGGCCGGCGTCCTTCCCATAAAGATGGAATTGCCCGTCCCGAAAGCTGCTGACGCCGGCGTTGGTCCCAATCCACACGGTCTGACGCGAGTCCTCGAGAAGGGATTTCGGAATGGCGCCGCCTAAGTCCCTGGGCATCGTCTGTTCGATGGAGGCGCCCCGAATCCGGAAAATGCCCCGCCCGTAAACGCCCGCCCAAATCGTCCCGGTGTGATCTTCGAGTACCGACAGGACCAGCGAATCGGCGGCCATGCCCTTCAGCCCGGGCTGCTCGATCGGCTGGCTGAAGCGCTTACCAGCCTCATCGAATCGCACCAGACCACCGCCGTATGTGGCGACCATCATGCCGCCAGAGGCGCGTTCCGCCACCGAGTCGATCACGATTTCGCTGAGCCCCTGCCCCTCGTCGAATACGTTCGCCGCGCGCGGGCGCAGCCTCACCAACCCGCCGCCGTCCGTGCCTACCCAGATATTCTTCTCGCGGTCCTCCATCAGCGAACGAATCGCCAGATTGGGCAGACCGTCTTCCCGAGTGAAACGGAGAACCTTACCATCCTGGCGAAACTGGAGCAGTCCCTTGGCGTGGTCGCCGACCCACAGGTGGCCCTCCGAGTCCTCCAAAAACCTCACGATGTAGGAGAAGTGGAATCCGGCTGGAACCCGCAGGGGCTTGCTCCAGGAGCCATCCCTGAACTTCTGGATGGTGGTGGTCCCAGCCACCCAGACGCCTCCATCGCCGCTCGGCGCGGCCCCCTCCACGACGCCATCCGCCATATCCGGAGGTAGCGCGATCGATTGCCAGGCGCCGTTTTCCAGCCGGGCAAATTGCCGCGTGGAGTTCATCCAGAGTTGCCCGCCGCGAGACGTGAAGGCCCTGAGCAGGTAGGTGCCCGGAGGAGCCGCAACCGGCACGAAGCGATCCTGCTCCAGACGCAGCAGGCGCTCGCCCACCGTCGCCATGAGGTTGCCGTCCCGATCTTCGAACAAGCTCGAGGCGAACTTCAATGCCTTCCCGCCAGTCTCCCCGTAAACACGCCAGTGGCCATGTTCCAGGCAAGCGATGCCCTGGTCGCTGCCCGCCCAAAGCCAGCCGAGGCGATCCACCAGAAGACTCGTCACCGCCTTGCCTGGAAACTCCGGATTCGTCCCGTGAGAGACCGTGTCGAACTTGACGCCGTCAAACCGGGCCAGTCCTTCGAATGTGGCCACCCACAGGTAGCCATCGGCGGTCTGGGCCAAGGCCAACCCGCTGGAGCTTGGCAAACCACGATCGGTGTCCCAGACTTCGGTGAGATACTCCGTGCGCGCCGGGAGAGTGGCCGGCTCCGCGGCGCCACAATGGACCACCGCTAGAAGAAGCGCCCACCCCAAA
>PMTT01000750.1 GCA_003167275.1 Bryobacterales bacterium
TTGGAGTGATAGTCACTGCGCCAAGGCGGATTGTTGGAGTTGTTCCAGAGACCTTGCAGGTTGGCCGGAAGAGAGCCCGGGCGCGAGGAGGAAATCAGAAGATAGCGGCCGAATTGGAAGAACAGGGCCTCGATCTCGGGGTCGGCAGCGCCCTTGGCATACTCCGCGAGGCGCTCATCGGTGTGGCGCGCACGGGTATTTTCCGGCGAGGTCCCCAGGTTGAGCGACACGCGGTTGAAGAGCGACTGGTAATCGGCCACATGCGCCGCGCGGAGGTCCTGGAACGGCTTGGCGGACGCGGCGCGCAGTTGGCGGCTGATGCGGTCGTGAGGGAGATCGGTGCGCCAGGACTTGGAGCGGTCGGGGAGGTAGTTGGTGCCGGCGCCCACGATTATGGTCAAGGCGTCGGCCTTTTCGATGCGGATGGCGGCATCGTCCACTCGGAGCGTGCCGCCCTGGTGGAGTACCAAGACTTGGGTCTCGTAGGACAGGCCGTTGTCGAGCTTGCCGGCGGCGGTGAGGTTGCCCTGGGGCTCCGCCGTGGTGGGGGCGCCGTGCGCGTCGGTGAGTTTTAGGGCGCCCGAATAGGCGCCGGGCGTGTCGGCAGTGAAGTGGAAGACCAGCACCTGGTTCGGGAAGCTGGCCAGATACTCGCGGCGGTAGGTGGTATGGCCAACGGCGTATTCGATTGCGTGGGTGGCGGTGGAGAGGTCGAGTTGACGGCGGTACGATCCGGGGGCCGCGGGGCCGTGGTCCAGATTGAGGAAGAGGTCGGCGAGGTTTTGATAGCGGCCGGTGTCCTTCTCGGTGCCGGTCCAGAGGGAGATCTCGTTGAGCTGGAGGTGCTCGTGCTGGGCATCGCCGAAGATCATGGCGCCGAGGCGGCCGTTGCCGATCGGCAGGGCTTGGGATTGCCAGTCCTCAGCGGGCTGGGCGTAGGAGAGCTTCGGGGCGGGTTGGGTTAAGGCGGGGGCGCAGAGCAGGAGGGAGATGAGGATCGCGCGCATGAGGTGATTCTAGCGCGAATGTGGGGTATGCTTTAGCTTGCCCGGCCTTTGATGGATAGGTTTGGAATGGTGGGCAAGCTAAAGCATACCGTACGAATATGGTTACTGGGCTTGGGTCACTGTGAGGGGCTGGCCGGCGATGATCACTACTCCGCTCTGGGGCTGGCCTGTTGCATTCGGGGAGACGGAAAACGCCACGGTCCCACTGCCCGCGCCTGGGCTGCCGGATGAGATCGCCATCCAGCCGATGTTGCTGGCGGCCATCCAGGGGCAGCCAGGGGAAGTCGTCACAGTGACTGTTCCCTTCCCCCCGGCGGAGTCGAACTGCTGGGTGGAAGGGGTGACTGAGTAAGTACAGTTGAGCGCCTCCGCGGTGACGGGGACGGTGGCCCACCAGGTTCCCCACCTGCCCAGGTAATGGTCGGTGGGGGTGGACGCGTATTCCTGAATCGTCCAGAAGGTGAGGTCATCGGTGGGGTCGACTACGGTTCCACTCACGTCGCCCCAGCGATTGCTGCCTTCATCGGCGCCTAGCCCGGCGTAAGGGGCCTCACCCTGCTTGAAGACTACGCCCGGGCGCATGGCGCTGAGAGGGTCGCCCGCCTTTCGCATGGAGAAGGCGGCGCCGGGGTAGTCATTCGGAGTGAAGCGCGTATAGCCGATCAGCGCGTCGCCGGTTTGGTTCACCGCAATCGAAGGGTAGGCGTAGAAAACGATGCTGCTGGGATCGTCTATGCGCCCGAGTTGCACGATGCGGGAGGCTGAGGGATCCACCTGGAACCACTGCAGGGAGGCCCGGGTCGGCGATTCCGCTGGAAGAAAGACCGTTTGCGTGCACCAGATGGCCGTGTTTCGGAAGACGCAGTTCTGGAGGCGGCTATCGCCGGTGTCCACCTTGTACCAGATGCCGCTTTGCGGCGCAAAATCGCCGAACGAATCTCCGGCATCGGCCCAGGTGTCGCCCACGGGGAGTTCCTCAACGCCGGGGGTAAACGTCTCGGCGCCGACCGGTCCTCGGAGAAGACTGAGTCGAATGCGTCCGGTGTCGGTTCCGGCATAGGCCTGCGTGAAATAGAGGGTATCGGCTTGTTGATCCAGGTCAACGGCGGGTGTGAATTGGCCTTGTGTGTCGCTGAAGCTGGTGTAAGTCGCGACGCCGCTCTGGTAGAGTGCGTCTTTGTCAAAGACGTAGAGTTCCGTGCGGGAGTAAGCGCCTAGGGGCGGGAGAACGAACAGGTTGGCCGACAGGACAATCCAGCTCTGACTGAGTCCGAGCACGGGGTAGTCCGCCCAGTTACCGGACGCTCCGACCGGGATCTCGAACTGACTCCAATTCCCGCCTGGGTCGCCGGTCTCCGAGACGCCGAGCAGCAGCAGTGCGTCCGGACTGCTGGGGTTCGCGCCGGCTGAGGCGATCCAGCGATCGTTCGCCCGATCGTAAAGGATGCGGGGATCGAAGACCTTGGTAAATACGCCCAGGCCAGACCAGAACTGAGCAAGATCGATCGGGTAACTTGGGCGGGCGACTCCGGTGCGGCTCTGAATGATCACCTGCGAATTCAGCATAGTGACTACATCCTGGGGTCCGACGGCGCCTCCGGTATCGGGCGGAGTGGCTCCATAGACATCCAGCAGGCCCTGAAATCCGCTGTAGGCCGCGGAGCCTGACGCGACCTCGCGGGAAGCGCCGCCGCGAGTACCGCCGGGCCGGATGGCTCGCTGAGTGGGTATGTGCTTAGGGCGGGGAGTCGACTTTTGGGAGAGCAGGTGGATATTGGCGCGTGCAATCGCGTCCATGTTCACGGTGACGTGGACATCGAGCGTGTGGCGCACCTGCGCGTGGATCGACAGGCTAAGCACGAACAGATATGGGAGACGGCGTCCCATGGGCAAGAACACGACGGTTCCGGGATATTATGCATCATTTGGGCGTGGAAATTCTCTACATTTTTACGATTGGGTGGGAGTTGGGGCGAGATTTTGTGGCGGGCGGTGGCTGGAAACGGCCCGTCTGTCCCCGTGTTTTCCCAGCGCCCTGTTGTAACCCGATTTACATCCTTGTTTCACGTGAAACAGACCTGATTAGGGTGCTTAGGGACACTACCGGCCCGCCACGTGGGACCGGGCAAACTCGGGCAAACCCAAATCCACAAGCTAAAAGCGTGCGCCACGACTGCGATAATGTAGGGCAAGGGTGCTGTCGTGAGACTTAACTATTGGGCTGGCCTTCTGGTTCTCCTGTTCGTGGCGGCGCTCTGCGCGCAAAATGAGACGGGGGAAGTGCGGCTGACGGTCACCGACCCGGCTGGGTTGGCGGTTTCGGGGCCGGTGGAGTTGATCAGCGGCTCCAACCAGTATCGCCGCACCTTCAATACCGACCCGGAGGGGAAGGTCACAGCTAAGCGGCTTCCATTCGGCTTGTACCGGCTGCGGATCCAGCAGGATGGGTTCGCTCCGTTCTCGGAGATTCTGGAAATCCGCTCCGCCATTCCATTGGAGCACCATGTCACGCTGGGGATTGCCAACATCGAGACCACCGTCGTCGTCACCGATACCGGAACCCTCATCGACCCGCACAGCACGGGCGCTAATCAGCGCATCGGCGCGGACGAAATTCGCGACCGGCCGGCGGGCCAACCGGGACGCTCGGTGGTGGATATGATCAACGAGCAGCCGGGGTGGCTGTTGGAGGCCAACGCGGTTCTCCATCCCCGCGGCTCGGAGTACCAGACCCAGTACGTGGTGAACGGAATTCCCATGACCGACAACCGGTCGCCCTCGTTTGCCCCGGAGATCGAGGCCGACGACGTGCAATCGATGAACGTTCTGACAGCCGGGTTCCCGGCTGAATACGGGCGGAAATTGGGCGGCATCATCGAGGTCACTACCGCCCGCGATGCGCGGCAGGGTCTGCATGGCAAAGTGGTGGCTTCGGGCGGGAGCTTCGACACCGGGGACGGATATGCCATGATGCAGTACGGTTGGGGCCGCAATACGCTGAGCCTGAGCGGGGATGCGGCCCGCACCGACCGGTTTCTCGACCCGCCGGTCGAGCAGAACTATACCAACCAGGGGACTACCAGCAGCTTCGCTTCGCACTATGAAAGGGACCTCAGTGACAGCGACCGGCTGGGCGTGGTGTTTCGACGCGCGCAATCGCGATTCCTGGTGCCCAATGAGCAGGTGCAGGAGGATGCCGGCCAGCGCCAGGATCGCGACAGTTACGAGACCCTGGGGCAAGTCTCGTACCAGCACATTTTCTCGGCGGCCTGGCTGGCTGACTTCCGCGGGATGGTCCGGGATCTCTCGGTCAGTCTGTGGTCGAATCCGCTGGCGACGCCGATTATTGCCGGGCAGGATCGCGGGTTTCGTGAGGGCTACCTGAAGAGTACGGTGTCGGCGCATAAGGGACATCATGAACTGAAGGCCGGAGTGGAGGCGGACTTCGGTTCGGTTCGGGAAGGCTTCGGCTATCGCATCACGGACCCGACCGCTTTCGACGCGAATACGCCTGGTGCGTTCAGCTTCTCCGACCGGAGGCAGGACCGGGAGCAGGCGCTTTTTGTGCAGGACCTGGTGCGGCTCGGCAACTGGACCGTGAGCGCCGGCGTACGGTGGGACCATTATCGGCTGATCACCGATGAGAGCGCCTTCAGCCCTCGCCTGGGAGTCGCGTGGTACTGGAAGGCTGCCGACATGGTGCTGCACGCTTCCTACGACCGGGTGTTTCAGACTCCGGCTTTCGAGAACATTCTTCTGGCGAGCTCCGCGGCGGTGGCGGCTTTGAACGACAATGTGCTGCGGCTGCCGGTGCGTCCTTCTTTGGGGAATTTCTACGAGGCGGGGTTCACCAAGGGAGTGTTCCAGAAGCTGCGAATGGAGGCCAATTACTTTCGGCGCGACATGAGCAACTACGCGGATGACGACGTTCTGCTCAACACGGGCGTCAGCTTTCCGATCGCTTTCCGAAAGGCCGAGGTGCACGGCGTGGAGGTGAAGCTGGAGGTGCCCCGCTGGGGTCCGGTTTCGGGGTCGGTGGGCTACGCCAACATGCTGGGGGTGGGCTACCTGCCGGTCACCGGGGGACTTTTCCTGGGGGACGACGCCAACACCGTGCTCAACTCCACTACGCGCTTTCCCATCACGCAGGACCAGCGCAACACGGTGCATAGCCGGGTTCGCTACCAGATCGTCCCGCGAGCCTGGGTGGCGATGGGCGGGTCGTACGGAAGCGGGCTGCCGGTGGAGTTCGACGGCACCCAGGCAGACGCGATTGCGGCGTACGGGCAGCGGATTGTCGACCGCCTGAACCTGGACCGCGGCCGGGTGCGCCCGTCGTTCTCGCTGGACGCCTCGGCGGGCGTGGACCTGTGGAAGAACGACCGGCACTCGGTGCGGGTGCAGGGCGACGTGATGAACCTGACCAATCGCCTGAATGTGATCAACTTTGCGGGGTTGTTTTCGGGGACGGCGATCGCCGCGCCCCGGAGCTTTTCGCTGCGATTGACGACGGAATGGTAGGGTGTGCTTTAGGCTTCCCCATAACATCTGGCCGGCAACGCAGTCCAGCCGCGGGCACTTGGGACGGTCGAGNNTGTCTCTCGTTGACTGCCGTTCTTCTCTGCCTGCCGCTTCTGGCGAAGGTTCCCTTACAGTCCGTTCAGGTGACTAAGACGGATACCGTGGATTTCGCCCCCGGGGGCACGATTCGGGTGAGCGGCTCCATGGGGCAACTCGATGTCGAAGGATGGGATCGGCCACAGGTCGAGATCACGGTGGCCAAGTCCACCTATCGCGGCGGATCGGTTAAGGACCGGGAAGGTGGCACTAAGGAGCTGGATCTCTTCCGGGTGACTGCGGAAAAGAAGGGCGCCGGGGAACTGGTAATTTCGACGTTCTATCCTTCGCGGACGCTGACTCACCTGTTTCGGGGGAAGACCGATGTGAATCTGGAATACCACATCAAAGTGCCGCGCGATTCGCACCTGGTGATTCGCCATGAGTCGGGCGACGTACGGCTTTACGACCTGACTGGGGAGATCGATGCGAGCTCCGCTGAGGGTGATATGGTGGTGCTGCTTCCGGAATCGGGCAAGTATGCAATCGATGCGAAGTGCGCGGTTGGTGGGGTGTATTCGGATTTCGCAGGGAACCACCGGACCCCATGGGCAGTGGGGGAAAGATTCGTTGAGGCAACGCCGGCGCCTGCCAGCCGCGTGTATCTGCGGGTGGGGCTGGGGGGCATCCAGATTTTGAAGATGACGCCGAAGTAAGACTGACCAGGCGAGTGACCGCCTGCCCCACGATGGCTGGCGGCTTCATTGGGCGCCCCGCGGATGCGGAAAGACCTGGCCCTCCTGCATGCTCGCCAAGTCCTGCCGCGCGCGATTCACGGCTTCGGCGCCGGCCCCTGTCAGTTGAAAGGAGCGCTTGGCGCGGCCGCCTCGTTCGGGAGTCGGATCGTGCAAGGTGGAGGTCACGAGGCCTTTGTCCGCCAATCGGTCGAGGGTCGCGTAGACAGCCCCGATGCTGACATCGCGACCCGTGCGATCTGCGATTTCGCGTCGCACGCGCATGCCATAGGCGTCCGTGCCCAGGCGGAGGACGGCCAGGAGCACCAGGTGTTCGAACTCGCCTAGTGAATTGCCCTTGGCCATTTCTACATGCTAGAAGAAATTGGGAAGGCTGTCAAGAGCGGTGCAACCCGCCGATGGAGCGAACTCGTATAAGCTGTTACCTATGACCAAATGGATGCTCGTACTTCTGTCGGCCGCAGTTTTATCGGCCGCCAGTCCGGACCCCAAGACCGAGAAGGAAGTCCTGGCGGCAATGGAAGCCTACAAACAGGCCTTGATTAAGAAGGATGCAGCGGCGCTCTCCAAGATCCTGAGCGACGATCTCACCTACACACACTCCTCGAACCTGCACCAGGACAAGGCCGCTGTATTGGCGTCCCTGAATGGAAACACCGTCGCAGAGGCGATCGACTTTAAAGACCTCAAGATCCGGGTGTACGGCAACACCGCGGTGGTGAACGGGGACATCGACTTTCGGAATAATGCGGCCGGCAAAGTCAGTGTCTCCAAGCTCCACGTGCTACATGTCCTGGTGAAGGGACCCCAGGGCTGGCAACTGGTCGCCCGCCAGGCAACCCGGTATCCCGAGCCCGCCACGGAGAAGAAATAGGCTGCACGAACACCAACAACAAGGAGAGCTTACCGGAGGGGCAGCACTCTGGCACGCGGCTGGTCGGACCAGTCCAGGGTTACGATCGCTCCTTGGATCAGTTCCGTTTCGCAATCGGCGAGCGCCCGGTTCAGCGCGCCTCCCCGGAGTTCAGGAACCAGGGGCTCGCCACGGAGCAGGACGACACTGGGTTTGGAATCCTTCGAATGAGCGAGAATCTGGGGGAAGTCCAGGTCATTCGTTAGGAGAACGTATCCATTCAGACGAGCGTAGGCGCAGATTTCCCGATCGGGCGCGGCAGTCCGACCGATTGAGGACCAGTGGACCGCGGCGTGGCCCACGCTGTTCAAGTGAGGCACCCAGCGCGGTGTCAGGTTCATGTCGACCAAGATCCGCATCAACTAGCGAGCCGGATTTCGTGACCTTGTGCCAACCAGGCGGCAAACGCCAGGGCTTCCCGAATGTCCGGTTCCTGCAGATATGGGAAATCCGCCAGCAAGTCTTCGATGGTACGTCCGGCCGCGAGCGATTCAACGATCATTCCGACTGTGACACGCATCCCGCGAATGCACGGCTTCCCGCACATGACTTCCGGATCCATTGTGATGCGTCGTAGCTCTTGCACGACACCATGATAGCGCGTGCAGGGAAGACTTGGCTCCGTATTCGGCCCGAGCCGTCGAAGAGGCGTTGGACGGGCGAGAGGCGGACGGCGCACCACCCGACACCACACCAGACGGCGAGGACATTCACGCTTGCAGGCTGCGCAGATCTAAGGAGTCCGAGGGAGGCGGGCAGGTGCATGTGAGGGGCTTCACAGGATCAATCCCGGCGAGGCGGGTCCTCGACGGCGAATCAGCGGAACCAGGCGCGTCTTTGAGAAGCTCAAGCTGAAATCCGATTTCGCCAGCAGATCGTGAGATCTACCGTTCATAGGCCGCCAATGCTTCTGGGAGCTCAAGCGCCGCGAACGCTAGCATCTGATCGATAACGTCGAGACATCGGCTGCGGAAAGCTGAATCGGCTGACTGTCCGTAGACCCGGACGATCAGTCGGCTGGGCCGTCCTCCGCTTAACGCCGCAGGGTTGCCAGCCGCGCCGCCCGCTAACTCGATGAACTTGGCGCACATTATTAGCGTCGCTTCCGGCAGTACTGCTGTGCTCTCATCAAGCGCGCGTAAAACCTCTGCATGTCTCCTCGGAAACGCTGCACTGTTCACGAATGAAATCACCAAATCTTCGGCATCCCCAAGTTCGGATTTGGTGAAGTGAAGGAAGCATTCGCCCGCTTTTGCCCGCACCGACTCCGAGTCGTCATCGAAGAGCCGGGTGAGAATCGATGTGCAAAGGGTTTTGAGGCTGGCGTGCGCGACGTTGATCGCAGCGACTTCGGCTGCACCTAGCCGTAGATCTTCAGGACCAGCAAGGCAGTACTCAAGTAGCGGCCGGGCCTCCGGCAGCATGAATGCCGCAAGGCAGGCTTGCCTCGCGCCCACGATCCTCGCGTTTTTGTCGGCAATGGAGAGCATTCGCATAAGGAGCGGCTCCAAGCGATGAAAGTGAGTCCGGACCGAGTAATGGATGAATTCCTCGACGTAGTGCGTCCCAAGCACCGCGTCGCCCGCGTCGCAAAGTCGAAGGAACTGGTCAACCGCGAAATCTCGATCCGTGCGAAGCATCGCGATAAGAGCCGCAGCTACCACGGAGCGTACGGCCACGGATGGATCGTGGGCCATTTGTCTGATCGCGGCTTGAAGAATGTCGCCTCTCTCGGGACGTGCGTGAATGAGCCTGGAAACCGTATCTGCCGCGGCCCCACGCACGCAGTTGATACCTGCCGTTAGGACGTCAGTAAAGCCACGTGACGGACTACCATCGGGTTCTTGGCGCCAGGTTTCCTCACATGGGTCCGGATCCTCAGTGGCATACCACGCTACTATAGCGAGAGCAGAATCTGGTAGCTTTGCCTCCGCAAGTCGGCCAATACAGTCGCAGACTTCCTGACCTGCGGGCCTGCCCTCCAGATTGTATACGTATTCGCAAGCGTCCAAGATGACCGTGGACTGAGTCTTACTGGCCGCCAGACCACGTAAGACTGCGGAAACATAGTAGAGATGCACATCCTTGGGGAAGCGTCGCAGCAGCCTCGCGAACCTTTCGGGTTTTGCCTGGGACTGGGCCTGGAGATCCTGGGACAGTTGCAGGGCACCTCCGCCGAGCCCCCCCTTCCTCCCCGAATGGCTCCCATTGTACTTCTCCAGAGCGCGAAGCCATTGATCATCTGTCATCTTCTCGAGCGCGCCTTGGGGTATTGGGGACGGCACATAAGAGAACTCCATTGCCGCTGGTTCTTCGATCCGTGATGGGCCGAACTTGTGCTCGAGTTCCATCAGCCGCGCCCGAATTCGTTCCGAACGTCGCTGAGGATCAATGGCGCTCAACAACACGAATTGCCCATGACCGAAGGACCGCCTGCCCTCGGGACTTCTCTCCCAATCGGCATAGTAATTCAGTATGATCTGCTCCAACGCGGACAGTCGCCCTTGAGAGCAGTGCGGCGAAATCGCCCGAAGCAGATCCGTCGAGGCATAGTGAGAGTCGGATCTGTATCCGATCTCTAGCAGGTTCGGATCAGCCTCGAGGAGATCGGCGGCTTCGTCGGCAAAAGCAGCCCCATTTGCGGTATAGCCGCGTAACAGTAGAAAGTACGCCGTCTCAAACTTGCCCTCTTTGAGTTTCGGAGTGATCCCCCGAAATAGCTCGGGCTCATGTGAAGCGATGTAGCGCAGCCCGAATTCAAGGTTGCTCAGCAACTCCGAGGCCAAACCATACCCGCCGTGAAAGTCCCTCCACCGCCAAATCCTGTCGGACCGGAGTCGGGCCCCCGTCGGCACTGCTGAGTTCACGCTGATTATTTGGAGCACAAGATCGAGGACATTATCCACGAAGGCGCTCGGATCCCCGTGCGCGCTCCGTTTCAAAATGATCTCGCCGGATGTTGACTGTGGCATAGCCCCCCGGTCTTCGTTCAGCGGGTTCGATTCCCCTGTCGCTGCGGATACCATCATGCTGCGGCGCAGCATGCAGGCAATGGCGCGGCTGGCAAGGCTAGGATTGTTTTCCGACAGCTCATAAAGGTAGTCCCAGAACTCGTCTTGGCGGGCTACCTTGTTTACGCGAGCAAAACCTCCCTGTTCGATTATCGCGAGAAAAAGTTCGAAGACCTGAGGCGCTCTACTCAGGAGCGCGCGACAGACGACCCACTTGACTCGATACAACCACTGATCGCCGGCTTTCACGAACGGATAGAGAAGTTCGACCGCGACTATTGGATGGGCCTGTACACCCGAGGCCAGAACGTCAATGGCGCGGTTTACAACGTTATCATCTGGACCTGCCAGCCATGCCGCCAAGTCTCCCTCTTGGTAGGCCAGCAGGAACCAGGAACCGGACTTCTGAAGTAGCGTCACCACTAGATTGCGATAGCCCGCGGCGAACGCTCCTTGCTTGGTTGTGATCGCTCGGAGAATGCGCCACTCCTCGACCGTGGGGTCGGTTAATTGTGCGAACCACGCAAATGCCAACCAATAAAGATGAAAGCGTATTTTGGAGGTGGCGATCAGCGACTGGATCTCAATTAGGTACCGGCTTCGGTCTTCATCGCGTAGATATTGGAGAATCTGACGGACCTGCGTGCGCCGGAACAGATCTTGTTCATCGCTGCACAAGAAATCGACCAAAGTGCGCTGCTTCGCCGCAAAGCGGCGTGCGAATGCGTAGTCGAACAGACCCTCATGGAAAAACGCACACTGCGTTCCGTCGATGACGAGCACGTGCTCGGATACCATCGCGTCGATGTCTGCTTCGTTGTCATCCAGTCTGCTCATGGGAACGGCGAGGCAGTGCCCGTCGCTCATTTGCTGGCAGAGGAGGTCCATCGTCGCGTTCCAATTCCACTGAATTCCCGCGCCGCGGCGGTCCTTGATCCGCCTCTGCTTTTCATCCCAGAACCTGCCGTACAGGTCGTGTAGCGTCGAAAAGTTCAGAGCCGTTGCATGTGCGCTATCCGCAACCTGGGCCAACAGGGATAAGTGCAGGGGGGCGACAAGGAGGCGAATCTGTCGCTCCGTGAGTCGATCTGCGTCGAGCCCAAGATTCGTGACGACCTGCTTGACAAGCTCGGGTGTAAACGCTGGAATCTGTTGTTCTCTGGCGATCCCTTTTTCGGCGGTGAGTTGTCGAAGACGTTCGTCGTTCTCCAGGTCGAATTTCCTGCAGGCGAGGATGAGCTTTAGGTTGGGGAACGGCCGGGTCTGTTCGATGATCTCGAGCAGACAATCGTAAAAGTGGGGATTCCGCCCGGATGCTTTGCTGACCGCGTCCAACTGATCCATCACAAGTACGCTGGTCCTTCCCTGTGCGATCGCGGCCAGTACTCGAGCGGGCGAGTCTGGCAGGCCGATCTGCTGGCCGACGTCGCGGGGCAGGTTCTTAGGCTCAAGTCGATCCGCTCGGAAGGCCAAAACGGGAACACCCCGGGCCTGGAGGGCCTCTACTGCTTGTAGGAGTACAGTGCTCTTCCCGTGACCGGCGTCGGCCGTCAACATTATAGCCTTCGGCCCGCCGTCCGCGATTATGGCGTCGCAGGTTTCGATCGCCTCGTCCCGCGGAATCATGTTGCTCTGGATCGCCTGCCTCCTGAGTTGAGAGACATAACGTCCGTTTTGTTCGTCCACGCGCCCTAGCACCTCGGGGCTTGAGGACCAGAGTCGCTCCCCTCGCCCTCGCGCTTTAATGTGGCGCCAAACATCATATGCCGTCAATTCTTGGTGGACGCTCTCAAATACAAGACTGAAGAGAACATCGGACGCAGTCTCCGGATCGCCGTCGACGGTCACAGCCAGTCGGTTCACGACCGTCGTGAGGAGATACCTCTCCGAAACGGTTTCGGTTGATACTCTACGCAGATACCGATAGATCATGTCTTCGGGCTGGCTATGCCAGTACCCTCGAAGCTGCCCGAAGTCGGCCTCGACATCTCCGCTTCCAAGAAAGGAGGCGCTGAATTCGGAGGACGAGATGGCACTTCGGGCACGATCCGTAAGCTCCCTGAGTTCGGGGGCATCCTGTGTTGACACGAAGACGCAATTCGCTTCTGGATTTGCCAGCTTGCGCCAGAAATTCTCTAGGACTCCATGTTGGTTGAGATCGCCGAGAGACCAATGGCCTCTGCTGCTATGCTGCCGTTTTACTTGGTGAAAGTGGAGGGCTGATCCCTTACGGAGGCAGAACTCGAATCCGCGATCGTCTAAGGCCGGCGGTTCGAGGCGGATCGAATCACAGGTTCCCCAGAGCAAATCGAGCAAGCGATCAACCGTCCAGCGAGCCTCATATCGATTCCCGAGCTTGTCTGACGGTCCCCCAGCTAATGGCATAATAGCGGTCAATAATACCTTCGCAGCAGGGTCGCGGGAAGTCAACTTTGCGCTAGAAACGCAAACCCGACACAGGCAAGAATGCCCGTGCTACTCGTACCGCAACGCTTCGACGGGGTCTAGTTTTGCCGCTTTCACGGCCGGCCAGACGCCGAAGAATACGCCTACGGCCACCGACACGCTGAAGCCTGCGATCAGCGCCCAGGCGGGAACGCTGGAGGGAAGCGCGGGCACCAGCGCGCCTACCAGCATCGTGATCAGAACGGAGATTACGATACCGAGCACGCCTCCGGCGCCGGTGAGAGTCATGGCTTCCACCAGGAACTGGCCGACGATGTCGCGGCGGCGGGCCCCCAGGGCTTTGCGGACGCCGATCTCGCGTGTGCGCTCCGTCACGCTCATCAGCATGATGTTCATGACGCCGATGCCACCTACCAGCAGGCCAAGCGCGGAGATGGCGATGGCCACCAGGCCGATCAGGCTGGTGATGCGGTCGAACTGCTGGATGATCTGGTCGGGCGTGGAGATGGCGAAATCGTCCTTCTCGCCGGTGGCCATGCGGCGTATGCGGCGCATGATGCCCTCGACTTCCGCGAATGCTTCCTCCCGCTTACCGCTTTTGGCCTTAGCTATGATCATGAAGCGGTCCACTTGCGGGTAGCGGCTCTCGGCGGTGCGCAGCGGGATGACGATGGCGTTGTCCTGGCCGTTCTCGCCGAAGAATCCGCCCTTCGCCTTGGTATAGACGCCGATGACGGTGTACTCGGCGCCATCCATCATCATGGTGCCGCCGATGGCCGTGCCGCCGGGGAACAGCGATTCCGCCACGCTGAAGCCGATGACGGCGACGTGCGCGGTGCGCTGGTCCTCTTCGGCTGTGTAATACCGGCCCGCGGCAAAATCGCGCGGCGAGATGTCGCCCATGTTCGGCGATTGTCCCGCCACGTTGATGTTCTCCGATTCGAAGCCGGGCACCCGCGCCGTGATGGGATTGCCGTCCACCACCGGCGGAATGTTGAGCACCAGCCCGACGTCCTGCACCGTGCTGGACCAGCGCCGGATGAACTCNNGTCTTGTATACGAAGATATTGTCAGGCCCCATTTCCTCAAAGAAGACGACCACGCCTTCCCTCAGTCCGGTGAGCAGCGAAGCCACCGTGACCACGGTGGTGATGCCGATCACGATGCCGAGCACCGTGAGCAGCGAGCGGAAGCGGTGTTCGCCCACCGCCTGTATGGCCAGCTTGATGTTTTGCCCGACGCTGATATTCACGAGTTACTCCGCACGCAGGGCCACCACCGGATCGAGTTTTGCCGCGCGCGAAGCCGGATACCAGCCCGATACCACGCCCACCACGCTGGAGACGGCAAGCGAAAGCGCCACGTAGCTCGCCGTAATGTGCAGCGAGAGTTCGAAGACCTTGCCCAGCACCGCCGTCACCACCGCGCCGGTGGCGACCCCAATGGCGCCGCCCACGCTCGCGAGCACAACCGCCTCGATCAGGATTTGCGTCATGATATCGGAATGCCGCGCGCCGACGGCTTTGCGGATGCCGATTTCCCGCGTCCGCTCGGTGACGCTCACCAGCATGATGTTCATGATCACGATGCCGCCCACCACCAGCGAAATGCACGTGACCGGCACTACCACGGCGGCAATCAGGCCGAGAACCTGATCGATGAAGCCGCGGATGGCGTCCGGCGTGAGCGTATCGAAATTGTCGGGCTGGCCGGGACGGGCGTGAAAGTGCGTGCGCAGCAACACGCGGGTTTCATCCAGCGCTCCCTCGAGGTCCAGGCCGCTGCCCGGGCGGGGACGGCCAAACAGAGCGAAGCCGGTGCCCGGTCCGTACAGGCGGTTGAAGGCGGAGGCCGGAATATAGACCGAGTTGTCCAGGTCGCGGCCGAATGACGAACCGAGGCGCTCCTGNNGGCATCGCCGGGGAAGAGAGTGGTGCGGACGGTGTCGCCAATCACCGCTACGAAGGCGCGTGTGCGGTCCTCCTGATCCGTGAAGAACCGGCCATCCACCACACCGATATCGCGAATGTCCGCCATGGCGGCGGCGGTGCCCAGTATGGAACTGTCCTCGCAGATCATGTTCTCGCGCTTCACATCGGAGATGTGCTGGCGGTACGGGCTGTAGAGTATGCGATCGCCGGCGAAGGCTTCCACGTAGCGCGCATCATCGGTGCGGATGGGCTTGTTGCGCTTGATCTTCTCGAAATACTCGCGGCGGCTCAGACGGCCCGTGGCGGCAATCTGCGCCACCAGGAAAGATTCCGACCCGAAGGCCTTGGCGGTACTCTGTTCGGCGTAGACTCCGAGGCCTTCAATGGCGGCGCCCACCATGATCACGCTGGCCACGCCAATGATCACCCCGAGCAGGGTCAGGAAGCTGCGCAGCTTTTGCGCGCGGATGGAATCCATCGCCAGCCGAAATGCGTTTGTGAAATTATTCCAGGAGCGGGCCAGCCCCCCATTGGTTTGAGCCATCGGTGTTCTTATCTTTCAGGATAACGTAAGATGAAGGATCGGCACCTAATGCCCATACTCCGCCTAGCGTATTCGACCCTGTTTCTGATTGCTCTGATGGCAGTTTTCGTGCTCTGGAGCCAGGTGGGCGGCCAGAGCCACCTCGACCTGATACCTTGGCCGATCAAGTTGGTGCTGGGCGCGGCGGCCGCCTACGGCGTG
>PMTT01000804.1 GCA_003167275.1 Bryobacterales bacterium
ACCCACGTGTTACTCACCTGTACGCCACTGTACTCATGGATTGCTCCACTTTCTCGTTCGACTTGCATGTGTTAGGCGCGCCGCCAGCGTTGATTCAGAGCCGTGATCAAACTCTCATTTGAATCAATGAGAACGGACAGGGTCTGCACCCTATCCCATACATTCGCTCCGGTTTTACTCAGAGTTCTGACGAGTTCTTCTTACTGCATCCAACCAGATTGTCAAAGATCTGCGCAGACTCCCCCCAACATTCGTTTATATCGGAGTATTCTGCAGGCCTCGAAACTTGTGCCCGGCATTTTAGCCCACGACCTCTTTACAGAGATTGCGAGCGAGCCGGAAAAATTTCGGTGATTGCGACCAGAACCTCGGTCTTGCTATCGGCTGACTTCATTTAGATTAACAAACCGATGACAGCTTAGCAAGCGCAACCGAAAAAAGAGCTGAAAAGAACGGATGCGGGCAAAACAGGCGCAAGGAAGAAGTTCCCCTGCGCCTTGTTCTATGGATGCGCCTGGGGTTCGTTTGGTTTCAGGTGCGAAGCAGATTCCGCCCCATGCAAATACACGGTCCTGGTGGGAAAGGGCATTAGGATGCCTTCCTCCTGGAAACGGCGGAAGATGCGCTTTCGGAGTTGATGCCGGACGCCGAACTGGTTCGCAAATTCGGCTACCTGGAATCCGAGGGTGAAGTAGAGGGCGGATTCGCCGAAGCCGGGGTCGAAGGTAACCGAAGGCGCCGGCTCGGCCAGGAGGCCGGAGATTTCTCCCGTCCCCTTTTGCGCCACCTCCAGCAGAACGCGTTCGACATGTTCAGGGTCGCAGTCGTAAGACACACCCACCTGAATGCTCGCGGACATGCGCTTCTCGGGCAGATAGTAGTTGGTTACGATCGCCTGGGCGAGCTTCGCATTAGGAATGATGATCATGTTGTTGCCGAGCCCCCGGATGGTGGTGCTGCGCCAGGTGATATCGGTGACGTATCCCTCCTCCCCGGTATTCAGCTTGATGTAGTCTCCCAATCGGATCTGCCGCGCGACGGCGACGTAGAACCCGGCGAAGAGATTTGAGAGGGTATCCTGCAGGGCAAGAGCCACGGCCAAGCCGCCCACGCCCAACGCCGTCAGCATGGGAGTGATTTCCAGGCCGAGGGCTCTCAACAGCAGTACGATGCCAAGCAAGACGACGGCAAGCTGCGCCAGATTCTCGGTGAGCGTGGTGACCGGCAAAGCGCCAGGCACCTGGTCTCCATAGAACCGGACCAGGTTGCCGGCCACGCCGACGAACATCAAGGTGAGGGACACGATCCACAGCACGAGCAGCGCCTTGGCTCCCCATTCCGTGAGTTTGACCGGCAGTTCGGAAGACTGAAGCGCCAGATGGGCCGCGAGTATCAGCGTCCAGATGAGGATTGGCCCGTGCAATGCGTCCGTGAGAATCGCGGCCGCGCGGCTTTGGGTCCGGGAGCTCCATGCCAGCAGAGCCCGCATGACCAGACGGCGTACTACCCACCCGATGCCAAAGGTGGCCAAGAAAATCGTGGCCGGCCCGATCAAGGCCGTGGGGTTATTCAGCAAAATGCGCCGGATGGCTTCCATTCCATTTCTCCTCCATCAGGGTCTCACAACAAATCGACTCCACGCATGCTTCCGGCAGCACGTCAATATGGTGTGCGGACACATGCATCGCCCCCCTCGACCGGACCGGCGACGAAACCGACGGCAAAGCCGCCGGCGCTGCTGGCTCTCTGCCTGCTGTTAGCCGGTTGCCTGCTGGCGGACGGCCCCTTGGCATGGGACTTGTATGAGAAGGGCCGCCAGGCCGAGAAGGCCGGGCACATGGCCGAGGCATACCTGGCGTATTCCGAGGCGGCCGCCATGGAGCCGAATAATCAGAACTATTGGCTGCGAAGCCAGGCGGTAAGATCCCGCGCCGCGCTGGAAGCGAAGGTGATGCCGCAGATGCCCTTGGGCCAGCCCGAAACGGATCCGGACGCCGAACCGGAGGCACACTTCGACCCGCCCACGGATGAGGATCGTGTGGATGCCCGCAGGCCGCTGCCGCCAACGGAGTTGACGGCCGAGCCAGGCACGAAGGATTTCGACATAAAGGGCGATTCCAAGAAGCTTTTTGAGGATGTTTCACACGCCTACGGCCTGGATTGTGTGTTCGACAGCGACTATCAACCAGTCGCCGCTTTTCGTTTTGAAATGGCCGGCGTGGATTACCGTGCGGCGCTGCACGGCCTGGAAGCGGCCACCGGCTCGTTTATCGTTCCGTTGTCGAGTAAGATTTTCATGGTGGTTAAGGATACTCCACAGAAGCGCGCCGAGCGCGAACCCGTCGTGGCAGTGGAGTTGCACCTCTCCGACGTCACCTCCCAGCAAGACTTCACTGGCCTGGTGACCGCGATACAGCAGACCTTCGCCATCGAGCGGGTGGCATTCGACACTCAGAGCAACACCCTGATCATTCGCGGCCCCATCTCGAAGATACTCCCAGCGCGCGCCATGTTTGAAGATCTCCTGTATCCGAAGGCGCAGGTGATGCTCGATGTAAAGTTCCTGGAAGTAAGCCGCAACGATTCGCTCACCTATGGATTTCAGGTCCCCAACTCTCTGAGTCTTTTCACGCTCCCGACGAATCTGGCCCAACTGACGTTGAGCAGCAGCGCAGTCTATCTGGGCTTACAAGTCCTGAACGCATCGCTGGTCGCGCAGATGTCGCACGGCACGGGCAAGACACTGCTGGATGCCCAATTGACTGGGGCGGACGGCCAGCCTGCCACTTTGCATGTGGGCGAACGCTACCCGATCATGACCTCGGGTTACTTTGGCCCGCCGTCCGCGAGCGCCGGGGGCACAGTCTACACACCGCCTCCCTCCCTCACTTACGAAGACCTGGGCCTGGTATTGAAAGTCACCCCGATGGTTCATGATGTGGAGAGCGTAACGCTCGACATCGATGCGGAGTTCAAAGTGCTGGCGGGTGAGGCGCTCAACGGAATTCCGGTAGTGGCGAGCCGGGTCCTGAAGTCGAAGGCCCAAATCGAGTTCGGGGAGTGGGCGGCGGTGGGCGGGTTGCTGAGCACCTCCGAGGCCCACACCATCGCAGGGTTGGCGGGATTCTCGCGGATCCCCGTACTGGGGAGATTGACCAGCACGCACGAGCGCGATGCCAGCAACGAGCAGGTGCTAATCCTCGTCCGCCCGCACTTGATGACGCTCCCGGCGAGCCAGGTGATCACCCACAGGCTCCTCATTGGGTCGGAGACCAGGCCAGCCACGCTGTTCTGAAGATCTGTGCCGGAGGTTCCGCGAAACTTCCCTTCGTTTCTTACTTCCCGCCTTGGCGGTCGATTGCTCGGGTGTTTCGCTGCCGCCCCCCATGGAATTGGCCGCCGAGGCCGAGTCTTAGCGGCGATCAGACGGGTCGTTGGTGAACCAACGTCACCGGCGTGGGAATGTTAGACTGGGTGCGTAGAAGCGCCCGGTATGACGCACCTTGTCCACTTCGATCCCCTTCTTTTCGAAGCCGGGGATCGTTTTGCGCGGGAAGAGTTTCTGGCGCGTTGGGAGCGCATGCCGGCTCTGAAATTCGCTGAGCTCATAGACGGAGTGGTTTACTTGCCCTCACCAGTCCCCATCGAACACGCCCGTCGAGATCACATTCTCCAAGTATGGACCGGCGTGTACGCCAGCCACTCCGGTGTTGTCGAGGTGTTGGCCAACGGCACATGGCTGATGGCGGAGAGCGCGCCGCAACCGGACGTCGCGCTTCGTCTGAGGCCGGAGTGTGGTGGGCAGAGTCGGGATATGGGAAAGTATCCGGCTGGAGCCCCGGAGTTCATGGCCGAGGTATGTGGATCGACGCGCTCCTATGACCTGGGTCCGAAGCTGGCGCTCTATGAGCGGGCGGGAGTTCGAGAATACCTGGCGGTGCTGCTGGAAGAACGTCGCCTGGAGTGGCGCGTTCTCGGAGACCGCGGGTTTGAAATGATACTGGCGGAAGGGGCGGGCATTTGGCGATCCCCGATCTTTCCGGGTCTTTGGCTGGACGAGATGGCCTTTTGGCGGGGCGATGTTCCGGGCGTGCTCGCCGTCCTGGAGCAGGGGATACATTCGGCCGAGTTTGCCAGGTTCCGGGAGAGACAGCGGGCGCGTTGACGATCGGGGGCGGGTTCGGGCGGCAGGGGAAGAAAAACCAACACAGGCAAGAATGCCTGTGCCACGGCATCTAGCCCAACTTGGCGTGTAAGCCTTTTTTGCGGAAGGCACTCACCGGGACCGATGCACCACAGGTGGGGCATTGCCTACTCATGAAGATTCCCTTGCAGCCGAGACATCGCACGGCGCTCCACACCTGGTTGTCGAAGGAAACCGTCGCGGTTCGGCCATCGTCGTAGAATTGCTCAAAGCCCTTCGAACCACAGACTTTGGTGCCGCCGCCGAACATCTTCTTGACCAGGGCGGTGCAGGCGCCCCATTCAACCGTATGCCCGTTCGGGCACTTTGCCGACGCCTTGTGGTTCATTGCGCCTTTCTGTCGACTATGTCGAAATACTCCTGCACCGCCCGATCCCACTCCGCCCGTGCGCTGTGGGGTAGCTTGCCGTAATTCTCCTCGCTCACGATCAGCCCGGTCTTCCGGTGTGCGTATATGATCTCCGGTCTGATGCCTGCCAGGACCATCTCGGCCTCGGTGTCCTGTTGGAACTCCTCCAGCCGAAACGGTTCGGGCTTCAACGCGTCGGGATTGAAGAAGAGGGGATCCCTTGGCCCAGGCTCCCTCCCGAACTTCTCCCGGAATCTCTGGATCTGCTGTTGCACGATCGCCAGGGTTTCCGGGGTCATCTTCACAGTCCTACCCCGCTTGCGAGGCTTGATCTTTCTGCTGCCCATCCGAGGCTCCCCGATTCATTCTCCCAGATGTTTGGACACCCAATCCAAGTGCCGGTGCATAATGTCCAGGACGAACTTGGGCTCCTGCGGACCGTGCGGAGTCCGCGGATAGACCACCATCTCCACGGGAGTCCCGAGGCGTTTCAGAGCCGTGTACATCTCGTAACCCTGCGACGTTGGCACCCGGATGTCCGCCTCGCCGTGCAGGATCAAAGTGGGAGTCTTCGCATTTTGGATATGCGCCAAGGGCGACATCTTGATGTAGCGATCGGGCTGCTCATACCAGGTGCCTTCGAAGTAGTCGTCGAGCGTGGTGGGGATGTCATTGGTGCCCCACATGGAGATGAGATCGGACAAGCCCGCGCCGGTGGCGGCGCACTTGAAGCGGTTGGTCTGAGTGACCACCCAGTTGGTCATGTAGCCGCCGTAGCTCCAGCCCATAACGGCCAGCTTGTTGGGGTCGGCGACGCCCATCGAGATCGCCGCATCCACACCGCTCATCAGGTCGGCGTAGTCACCGCTGCCCCAGTCATCCACATTGGACGACCGGAAGGGGAGCCCGTAATTGGTGGAGCCTCGCGGATTGGCGCGCAGGACGGCCCATCCGCGCGCGGCGAACGCGGCGATGGGGTAGAGCCCGGAAGCGCCGATGAAGGTCTCACTGAAGGCCCCGGCCGGGCCGCCGTGGATGTTGAGGATGAGCGGGACCTTCTTGCCGGCCTGATAGTTCGCGGGGAGCGTCAGCAGACCTTCGATGTCTTTGCCGTCCTTGGACGATTTCCAGTGGATTACCTTGGTCTCACCGATGGGCTGCTTCGGCAGGTCGACGTTGGCGGCGCTCACACGCACCGGCTTCATGGAGGCGACTTCGGTGACGTAGGCTTCGACGGGCTGGTCGGGGGCCTGCACCGAGAGGCCCGCGTGGGTGCCGGCGCGATTCAGGATGAGCCCCGGTCCGAAGGTGCCGCGCGTGGGCTGAAACAGCGGCGCGGGCGGGCCATCGAGCGGCATGGCGTAGACCACGCTGCGCGTTCCGCGGCCTTCGGTGAACAGAATGCGGTTTCCGACCCAGCCGGAAAGCCCGGGGGTTTCATCGGGCGAGGCCGGAAGCTCGCGCGACTTCAGGCCGGCCAGCGTCAGCAGCACGATGCGGCTGCCGTCGATCCGCTTGGCGGACTCGTTGCTTCGAATGAAGGCCAGATAGCGGCCGTCGGGCGAGTATTTCGGCTGGCTCTCGCTGGCGGACGTCACGGCCACGGGGCGGGTGACGCCGGTCTCCACCTCGACTTCGTAGATGTCGGACTTGCGGCCGTCGTCGGCATCGGGGGTGGGGCGGGTTTCGTAGGCGATGCGGCGCGAGTCGGGCGACCAGTCGAATGCGCCCACGTTGTATGGTCCGCTCACGATCTTCTTGAACGGGCGCTTGCCTGCGGCGTCGGGTTCCACGGGGATGGCCCACAGCGACTGGTTGTGCGGGTTCTCGTCGATGACGCGGAAGTCGAGCTTTTCGCGCTTGGCGCGCTCTTCGGCGGTGTCGGGCTCGCGGGCGGCAAAGGCGATCCACTTACCGTTGGGCGAGACCGCGTAGTTGCCCAGCGTGCCGGCCCAGTTGACGAGCTGCTCGGCTTCGCCGCCATCCACGGGGATGCGGTAGATCCCGCGTTTGCCGGTGCGGTCCGAAGCGAAGAAGACGCTGGCGGAATCGGCCGAGAAGGCCGGAGCATTGGCGGATTTTTCGCCGCGCGTGAGTTGGAGGCGGCCGGAGCCGTCGGAGTGCGCGAGGAAGACTTGGGTCAGCGATTCGCTTTTTTCCGCATCCATCACGGGGTGGGTCTCGGTCCACACGGCGAGCCGGCCGTCGGGCGAAGGAACGGCCGCGGTGACGGTCTTGACCTTCATGGAAAGCTCGGGGGTCCACTGGGCGAGGAGCGCGGCGGGAAGGAGACAGACGAGGAGCGAGGAGACCGAAGGGAGGAGACAGGAGTCAGAATGAACTCGCCGACGCGGGAGGCGGAGGCACGCATTTCGGGGGCTAAGTTTATCGAACATATTTGTCCACCCAATCCAAGTGACGCTGCATGATGTCGAGAATGAATTTCGGCTCGGTGGGGCCGTGCGGCTGGCGCGGATAGACCACCATCTTTGCGGTGACGCCCTGCCGCTTGAGGGCGTGATAGTATTCGTAGCCCTGCGAGGTGGGCACGCGGACATCGGCTTCGCCGTGGAGCACCAGCGTGGGCGTGGTGACGTTTTTGACGTAGGTGATGGGCGAGTGCTTCTGGAAGTTCTCGAACTGCGTCCATGGCTCGCCGCCGAAATAGTCGGGGAGGAAGCCGGGGATGTCGGCGGTGCCGGTAAAACTCCACAGGTCGGTGACACCTGCGCCGATCACGGCGGCCTTGAAACGGTGGGTCTGGGTGATGGTCCAGGAGGTCATGAAGCCGCCGTAGCTCCAGCCCATCACAGCAAGTTTGTCGGGGTCGGCGATGCCTATGGAAATGAGGTGGTCGATGCCGGTCTGGTTGTCCTCATAGTCCTTGCCGCCCCAATCGTTGTAGTTGGCGAATCGGAACGTGCGGCCGTAACCGCCCGAGCCGCGCGGATTGGGGCGCAGGACGGCGTAGCCGCGGGCGGCGAAGACCGCGATGGGATAGAGCCCGCTGCGGCCGGTGAAGGTCTCGCTGAAAATGCCGGTCGGGCCGCCGTGGATGTTCAGGATCAGGGGGTAGCGCTTGCCGGATTGGTAGTCCACAGGGTACGTGAGGAGGCCTTCGATCTCGAGGCCGTCTTTGGATTTCCACTTGATCGGCTCGGTCTTGCCGAGGGGGAGTTTCGGCAGATCGGTGTTGGCGCGGCTGAGGCGCACGGGCGCGCCGCCAGAGAGCTTCAGGACGTAGGCTTCGGGCGGCTCGTCGGTGCTTTCCATGGGCATGCCGAGGTAGGTGCCAGCGGCGTTCAAGTGTGTGCCACCCGCGCCGATTACACCTTTGGAAGTCTCGAAGATGGTTTGCGGCGGGCCATCCACGGGCATGGCGTAGATGGCGGTGCGGGTGTGCTTAGCCTCTATGAAGACCAGGCGCGAGGAATCGGCGGTGAAGCCGAGCAGGTTAGGCTGTTCGTCATACGAGGCGGGCAGGGTGCGCGATTCGTTGCTGGATCGCGTGACGAGGACGATTCGATCGTCAGTGGCCCAGCGCGGCGGATCGGAGGATTTTGCGTAGGCGAGATACTTGCCATCGGGCGAATAGACGGGGTCGCGCTCTGCGGCGTTGGTGGCGGCGATGGGCTTGACGGTGCCGGAGGCAACATCGATTTCGGCGAGGTCGCTCTTGGGCCAGTCGTCGGCGCTGGGGGTTGGCTGATGGACGAAGGCGATGGCGCGCGAGTCGGGCGACCAGACGAAGGCTTCGACGTGGCGCTTGCCGTCGCTGAGCTTGCGCTGCGGGCGTTTACCGTCCTGGTTGGCCTCGGTGGGGATCAGGTAGATCGCCATGTTGGCGGGGTTGGAATCCACGACGCGCCAGTCGCGCTTCTCCTTCTTGTTCTTCTCCTCGTCGGAGGGCGGCTCGTAGCCCGTGAACGCCACCGTCTTGTCGTCGGGAGAGAGCTTGTAGCTGCCGAGATTTCCTTTGAAATCGGTGAGCATTTCGGCTTCGCCGCCCGCTATGAGGATGCGGTAGACGTTCATTTTGCCGGAGCGGGAAGACTGGAAGTAGAGGTATCGGCCGTCGGCGGAAAAGGAGGGCGCGGAGGAACTCTTATCGCCTCGCGTCAACTGGACCCGGTGGGAGCCGTCGGCGCTGGCGAGGAAGATCTGGGTTACGGTTTCGCTGCGCTCGGGCTCAATGACGGACTCGGTCTGAGTCCACGCGACGCGCGATCCGTCAGGCGACGGTATGACGGCCCCGACGCCCTTGAACTGGAAGGAAAACTCGGGAGTCCAGGCGACCGGCGCCTGCGCCCATGCGGCCGGCAGAAGGACCGCGCACAATAATACTCCGCGCATATGGGCTCTAATATGTCACACGGGGTGGGGGAATTCAACCGATCGAGGCGGAAGATGGTTCGGGGGATTCACATTCGAGGCCTTCTGTGAAATGACGGGCAAGGGGAACCGCCGCCTAAAAGGCGGCTGCAGCCAGGATTGGCTGCCCCACGGTGTATTCTTGGAGTGTTCGAACGCCTCGCGTGGAGCACTTCATGAAGAATTCCGTTGGTGTCCCGGCGCTGCTGACGCGCCTTATCCTCGCTGCCGCGATGCTGGCATGCGGAACGGTCGAGACGTTTGCCCAGACTGCGCCGACGAGCCAGGATGTGCAGGCCCTGGCCGCGGAGATCCGCGAACTGAGAAGCCGCCTGGCAGCGGTGGAGGAGAAGCTTGCGGCATATCAGGCCGCTCCAGTTGCGCCGGCGAGTAAGCCCGCTGTCGAAGCGCCTCCGCCATCGCCCGCACCGGGTGGGCCGGGTCTGTCCGCCGCGGAACCGGCGGCCGCTCCCGCGGCCAAACCGGCGCCGTTCGCTTTCGGCGACTTCACCTGGATGAACGGCCAGAGCCGGCAGAAGTCGCAGCCGCTTTCTAACTCGTTTGCGACAGTCAATCTGTATCTGGATACCTACTACGGCTATTCGTTCAATCAGCCGCGCGACGACACGATCATCGGCAGCGGCGCTGTCGGCCGGAACACGGAGTGGCAGATTAACAATGCCACCATCGGCATCGACACCAACTACAAGAATGTGCTCGGCAAGATCACTCTCCAGACGGGCAACCAACTCGCCGTCACTCAGGACTTGGACGGCACTGTGAACCGCGGCCGAAACCTCACGGTGGCCAATAATAAGTACATCGGCGAGGCTATAGGCGGATATCATTTCGACCAGTGGAACGGCGTCAACGTGGAAGCCGGCTACTTCTACTCCTATATTGGCCTGGAGAGCTATCTTCTCGGCGA
>PMTT01000931.1 GCA_003167275.1 Bryobacterales bacterium
TTCTGGCACACTACACTAGCATCGCTGTTCCGCGCGACCGAGGCCGCCTTCGGTGAGATGCCGGACACCGAAGCGGCTCAGATCCTGCCTGATGTTTCCACTCTGAAGCGCAAAAAGGCGCTGCGTGCGTTGCGCGATGTGAGCGCGATACCGCGCAGGACCCTGGACGCGGACACCCGCCGCGCCGCCACGTGCTTGTTACAGGCAGCCAGCCCGTTGCGCCACCGCATGGTCCGGAACACCCGCGAATTGTTGCGCCGATACAAGCTTCCCGTCCCCCAACGCGATCCGCGCGAAGTCGTGGTCGAGATGACTCCGGCAGAAAGCGCCCTCTATACCGCGGTGGAGGATTTCATCGGCGATATGTACCGGGAGGCGCCGCTCGCCAAGCGCTCGGCGGTGGGATTCGTCATGACCGTGTACCGGCGCCGGCTGGCGTCGAGCTTCGAAGCGTTGAAACGGACTCTCAACGGGCGGCTGATGCGGTCGGGAGGATTGGCTGAGGAAGACGCGTCGCAGGATGAGACTTCGGACGAAGTCATGTCGGTCGAGGAAGTGACGGCTCTCGCGGCGGAAGCGCCCGAGCTCGACGGGATGAACGAGCGCGAACGGATTCACGATCTTCTCCGGCGGATCGCGCAGTTGGGTGCGATTCAGATTGCACGCGCACGCCCGGCCGAGATGGACTTTCGGCCACTCGATCCCGGGTCGTACCACATCGGGCTGCCTGGCCGGGCACCCATCCGGGTCACGACCGACCCCGGCGTCTTCGAGTTCTCATCCGACAACGTCCAGTTGTACTCGGCCGGTGGCGACGCGTTCGGCGCTTTCTCCGTAGACGCTACCGGCGGTGTCGCCGACGGCCGGGGAATCGCGTGGATGGTCCAGCGTCCTGGCGCGGAACCGGAGTTCGTAGTAGCGACGCGATCCGGACCGCGCACCGTAGGGAACTTCGAGGAACTCCTGGCGGCGCTGGAAATGCTCGGAGACCCCTGCGACTTCCCGCTGGCCGCTTGGCCCGGTGTCACGGCATCGCTAATCGCTTGACAAGCCTGGTAGGACAGACCATCGTTTTATGTGGTCTGTCAGCCGACTGCAAGCCGGCCCGCGCGATGCGAAGCGAGCCTCTCCAGCAGGCCGCCCCTCCTCACTTCGCCGTATATTTCGCCGCAGCCAGTGGGGCGGACCCCCTGGTCCGCGGCCGACCCCCCGGTCGGCCTCTGCGCGCCTGTGGTCGGCTCGCACCAACTTCACTTCGCCGTGAACTTCGCCCACCCCCGCGCCGGCATGTCTTTCAGAATGTCCTTCATCCAGCCAAACTCCGCGTGCTTTGCCAGGTGATCCTGTGCCTTGTACCCGATGCCGCAGGAATGCCCCAGCGCCGCCGTCAGCGACATCTTCTCGGCTCCAGCCGCATCCGTCACCTTGTTCTGAACCGCCCCAGCGGGAGCATATGGAGCCTGCCAGGTCCCCATCCCTCGCGGTGAGAATTCGATGTGCCCGCAGAGCGTCCGCTCGCTCGGTTCCACCTTGCCCGTGTAGCTGTCGAAGTGGTCCGAGAGGAACTTCTGCCCCGCCGCCACGTCGATCTTGCCCTTGTTTTGCTCCATCAACGTGAGCCAGCGCGCGTGCCGTGCATTCTCGCTCTTGCTCTTGTCGTTGGGGTCGAAATCCGTCTCCTCTTTGATCAGCTTGGGGTCCGCGGGGAAGTTGGAGCCCACGAAGAATCCGTCCTTGGTCCGCTGTAGGGGCGTGTTCTTCAGGCCCAGTTCCAGGCTCGCCACCTCGTTGGTCTTACGGTCGGCCACCAGCCAGTTGTTGGCATAGCCGCCGTTGTTACCCTCCCGCATGATCCGCGCGAAATCGTCAATCGACGTTGCGTACTGCATGGCCTTGCGGGCCCGTACGAACTCCGGAATCGCGTTCGGATCGAACCCGCTGAACCCGCTGATGGTGGTCTCCGTGATGATGATGCCCGCGGCATTCACACCGAAATCGTCGGCGCTGTGGATCAGCCCAGCCGACCCGTCCATCAGGATCCGGCTGCCCTTCGCCGGCACGATGTCGAACATGATGTTCCACCGCTCGCCCGACGAATAGCTGGTCCAGTTGTTGTGGCCGATCACCACCCGCCCGTCCTTGGTGTAACTGCCGGTAGCCGCGAACGCGCTGCAGTGATCCCCCGGACCCTTGGCCGCTTCGGATGCACCGGTCGCGGTCGGAACGGACTTGCTGAGCCACTTGTCGTAGTACGGCAACTCCAGCCAGGCGTTCATCGCTACGATGTCCCAGATGTCCATCTTCACGCCGTGGGCGGCCAGTCCGTCCACGATGCCCGTCAGCTCGTCGCGATACTCCGGCTCGATGTGCGGCCAGAGGACTTCGCGCGCCGTCTTGCGGAAGAACTCCCAGTCCTTCTTCTCTTCGTGCGTCATTTCCACGGAAATGGCTTTGAAGTTGTCCTTGATCTCGGGCGCCAGCAGGTACCCATGCTGAAACCCGATATCGGCCGGCGAACCCTCCAGGTGTACCTGGATCCACCCGGCATGTTCCGCCAGGCGGCCGCCCTTCTTCAAACGGGCATTGACTGCCGGCTCACGGGAAATCAA